>CALMVK010000127.1 GCA_937873145.1 uncultured Granulicella sp.
AGATAAGGTCGTGCCCGCTCAATTCGTAGCGCCTGTTCCATTGAGCGCCTTCTGGGACAGAGAACGAGGCTGCAGCTCGATGTAAGTCTCGGATCAACGTGCCCACGCGACGCAAATCTGATTGAGTGTGAGCCTTGCTACTGTGCCATAAGGGACCGGTGACGTACTCCCAAACCTGCCGTTCCTGGTCGTCCATTCCAAGTGGTTCTGGCGCGGCTGGAAAACCTACGGCACGAAGATGCTTCACGAAGCTCTGCACGGCAGGCGTGGATGGCGTTGCGGGTTTGCGTACGGTCGATCCGAGGCGCACCACTGACTCAGCGGTGTTCCCGCCATCTAAGGGTTCCTCTTGCTCAGATTCGGATAGCTCGTCTCTCATCGCAACCAGATTAGTTTTCCAAGTCGGCTTGTCGGTAGTGGAACAGGATGGAGAAACTTTACTTCTCAGGTTCTTTTGGGTAAAGACGACGGAACTGATCGGGATGATCAACTCCTACGTCGCGAACTCGCTGAGCGACGACCGCGGCGTTTGGACGTTTCTGCAACGCATTCCAACCAGCCTCATTCTGTGTTTCACCAGTGGCGATTGTCCTGCCATTGTGGGTAGCCTTAAACGTTCCGTCTGGCTTCTTAGAAACGATACTGTCGTCCATCAGAGCACCTCTTAGAAATGATAAGCCTAGGCAATCAGCCCTCACCACAAACGAAGGTTTGTGGTAGCGTACTTCGCGCCGTTTCAAGAACGGCGCTTCTCGACGGCACTAGCAGCTAGACGATTGCCTTAACGCCAGGGATGCGTATGAGGACTTGAGCTGTTAGCCAGCTCAGCGCCACTGTTGAAGCGCATACGATGGCAGCCTTGACACCGGCGTGAACCGGCAGAGGCATGAGACTCTTTTGTGCCCAGGTGATGAACACATAGTGAACCAGGTACATGACGTAAGCACTGCGGCTGAGAGAGTCCATGATGCGAGATGGCTGGAGTTCCAGACCGCGAAATGCGGCCAGGAAGGCAAAGCAGCTTGCGACACAACTGAAAACCCAAAGAACAGCTTTGACGGCATTGGTAGGAGTGAGAGGCACTCCATGATGCAGGAGCACCTTGGGCAGGATGGACAAGGCTGCATAGGCAGTGGCACAGACTACTATCCAACCCTTCCAGTTCTTGGCGAGAGTGCCAGACCTGGAGATCAGCCCTGTCGAAAGTCCCGGAGCCCCGATGAAAACGCCAGCCGTAAACCACAGCGCGTAAAGAGCAATGCGCGACTCTTGGAAAGCAAATGGGCTCATGAAAAGAACTGTCCACTTTGCAAAGCCGAACTGCGACAAAAGCGGTAAATAAGCAACTGCGGACAGTATCACCATCCGATGAACGCCAGCACGCTGTGCTGCTCCAGCTTACGTGCGACTGTTTGTGTGCCTGTCAACATCCGCTGACCGAGGAATAGCAGCAGCGCGACGAGGAGGTCGAAGAGCAGGAGAACCCAGATGAACCACGGCGGACCGACTTGAAATCCGATGCGGGCCATGTGCTCGTAGAAGGCAACGAAGCCGCTATTGTTCGTTCCAAGTGTCCAGGAAGGGTAGAGAGCAAGAGGCATGAACCCGCATACTGCGACTGCAAACGGAACTCCTAACCGAAGCAATCTGTCTTTGGCGAAGGTTGATGCTCCATGACGCCTGAAAGCGGGGTAGACGAAGATGCCAGAGATAAAGAACATTAAGGACATAAAGAACACGTCGTTAAAGTTCTCAGCGTAGTTAAAGACGATCCAGCGCGAGCCGTCCACAATGGGCGCAGTGGAACGAAAAACATGCTCCCTATCGAACGTGGCCCACGTTGTGTAAGCCAACATGCTGTGGTGAGCAATCACCATGAGCGTTAGCGTTGTCCGCAGATAGTCGATGGATAGATCGCGCACCTTCTTCGCGGGAAAGCGACCGCCGTGACTGCAGGAGCCTTGCTGGATAAAATAACGGTCTTACTGGACAGCAAACCTTGTGCTAACGAGGCATCGGGAGTCATACGGAACC
>CALMVK010000128.1 GCA_937873145.1 uncultured Granulicella sp.
GTTGTTACCGGTTCTTCCTAGGAAACTGCTCATGACAGCAGAGAGGTCGAGCGTTATGAGTGGACGCTCAAGCCGCTGGGCGAGCCATTTGGCGGCTAGGGTTTTTCCTACACCAGGGGCTCCCGTGAAGAGTGCCGACTTGGTGGGGTGTAGTCCTGCCTGGAGCAGTTCATCCTGCTTTTCCCTTTCAAGCGCGATTTGATCGAGCTGCTCTTTTACGTACGCATCCCATACCGGCTCGGTAGAGAGCACGACGGGGAACTCTGGTTTTGCGAGTTGTAGGCGTGAGTCCAGATCGACAGGGATGGCTTCCACCGTCGAGCCGCGAAGTGGGCTTGAGTGTTTGGGCGCTTCGCGTAGAGCCGATCCAAGCTGATTGGACAGCTCCGGAATGGAGAGTCGGTATTGATTGATCAGACGACGTACATACATCTGAATATCCTTTTGCTTCCCGATCAAAGCCAGTCTTGCAAGCTGGACAATGTCCGTCTCTGCAATCCTAATGTCTTCCATGCTACCTCTTCACCTTATCTCAATAAAAACGATGTTGTGGACTAGTTTCAGATTTGAGTGTACATTCTAGTCCAGTGGAAGAGTGCCACGCCCGAACCAAATCGGTAAGGGGCGCTCAGCTAGAAGGGGAACAGGAATGGCGAAGGGAAATATTTATATCGAACAGCGGCCCGACAATACGTACGCTGTTATGCGGCCTGGAGCGGAGAGGGCAAGTGCTATCCTGCCCACCCAGCACCAAGCAATCGAACGTGCACGCGAGATCAGCCCGAACACCAGGCCTGATGTCGAGCGTGTTCGTCACACGTCTGTCGGAAAGCCCGATCAATGGCGCAAGGCATAGCAGGCTAGGGGCGGAGGGAATGTTCCAATCTCCTGCGCCCCTCCACATTCACGTTAGAGGACCCTATGGCACCGAAAAAGCAGACCGTGAGTTTTACAGCAACAAAGAAGGTCAAAGAGCCGACCGACGTCAAGTTCAAGACAAAGAGTGGCACCAAGGTTTCGTTCGAGGCTGAAAAGCCTGTCAGTAAGAAGGTGCCTGTGAAGTTCAAGGCGGCACCAAAGAAGTAGCGTCGATCTCAGTTGATAGCTTCAGCCCAATTCACGTGCCGGGAGACTCCCTTTGAGCAAGACACAGTACAAACCTGGTGATGAGGTGCCTGCATCGGGTATCTACGATGTGGTGCATGACCCTGAGCACGTCCAGCCTCATCAAGTGACTTGCATAAAGGGCAAGACGTTTCCTCCTTGTAAAGGCTGCAGGCACCCGCGCTTTACGCTTTTTCTAGCCGCACACCACATTGAGAATCATGAGCAATTCAGAACCTGGTAGTGGACACGTGCTGATTCTGCACGGATGTCTCATCCGTGCAAAGGGAGAGTAGTTTGAGGTGCTCCAATCGAGCATGATAATGTCCTTTATCATGCGTGTAGCTGGACAGGCGGGCTTCCCGGCGGTACGCTGGAGGCGGTAGGAATATTTCCTACCGTGGAGGCACCATGGCCGTGTCCGTCGAAAAGATCAGCATCGCCCTCCCGCCCGAGATGGTCGCCCAAGTCCGTCAGGCAGTCGAGACTGGAGAGTATGCCTCGTCAAGCGAAGTGGTCCGTGATGCCTTGCGCGACTGGACGTACAAGCGTCGGCTGCAGCAGAAGGGCCTGGAGGAGTTGCGGGAGCTCTGGCTTAAAGCCCGTAAGGACAACACGCCCGGTGTCCCGGCTGAAGACGTATTGAATCGGCTGGAGCGAAAGTACCAGGCCATCGCCGATGCGACAGGTGCGGCCAAGTAGATGCGGCTCGAACTCTCTCCTTATATAGAGCGGGATCTCGAAGAGATCGCCGACTGGATCGCCCAAGACAATCCGCGTCGGGCGGTCAGCTTCATTCAGGAGATTCAGGAAGAGCTTCGTCGGATCGGCGCTGGTCCCTTGCTCTACCAGCTGCGGCCCGAGATTGGCGAGGATGCCCGGCTGGCTGTGGTCGGCCGCTATGTGATCCTCTTCCGGATCGCCGGTGAGGTCGTTCGTATTGAGCGTGTGGTTTTCGGTGGCCGTGATCTTCCAGGACTCATATGACGGCATGGAACATTACGCATTCTGCGTAAATGTGTACGCAAATTGCTTACATAGGCAAGCCTGACCCGCTAGGCATGGTATCGACTCAAATGGCTGAACGACTCTCCCGGCAAGCGCTCTACGACCTAGTCTGGTCCGAGCCCATGAGGACCCTTGCTGCGCGGTTCGGGATCTCCGATGTCGCCCTAAAGAAGACCTGCGCAAAGGCAAACATCCCAACTCCTGATCGCGGGTACTGGGCAAAGAAAGAGGCGGGCAAAGATACCGAGCGGGAACCTCTTCCCGAACGCTCACCAGGGATGGGAGAAAACGTCTTGGTGGCCTCCGGCCGCCGAACCTGGTACGAAGAGCGGCAAGTCGAGATGCAGGAGCCTCTTGCGGCACCTCCCGAATTTGCCACCCCGCTCACGGCCGTACAGGAGCGCATAGCAGAGGACATCGGCAAGGTGGTGGTGCCGCGTGAAGTGCGGAGCTGGCAGCCCGCCATTGAACGTCTTCTTGCGAACGATGAGAAACGTCGTGAGAAGCAGCGCACGAGTGCCTACCCAAGCTCTTGGGACAACCCCCTGTTCGACTCGCCCTTTGAGCGAAGGCGATTGCGCATTTTGAACAGCTTGGGATTCGCCTTGGCGAAGGTGGATGGCCGGCTCAGCATGAGCAACGATGGCCGGAGCGTTTGGTTCGCCATCCATCAACAGCAAGTCTCGATCACCTTGGAGAAGCCAAGTGTTAAGCCGCATCGGGGCTTGGCTGCTTCTGCCTCGACGAAATCACCAGAGGAGCGTCTTCAGCTCTCCATTCTCAAGAGCGGCGGGTCAGGTGAGGTAAACGCGACTTGGCAGGATGATGAAACCGGAAAGCTAGAGACTCGCCTAGCCGAAATC
>CALMVK010000129.1:0-35460 GCA_937873145.1 uncultured Granulicella sp.
AACGAGCACCTCGACATCCGTGAACCGATGCAACCGGAAGACCTCCGTCCCTAAGTTGCTAGGTCATCTCAGACCTGCTACGCCACCTCGCGCACGGGCAGTCCATCGCGCTCCGCCAGGGTGCCGTGCGAAAACACCAGACTTACTGCCTTTGCCAGCCTTCTATAGCGGAACAGCCGGACCAGACCCAGCAAGCTCAGCAGCGCCCAGGGTGCACGGCCGTTCGGCCAGAGCTGTGCCATGGGCCGCATCACCCCTTCCGCATCGGGGTGAAAGCTGCGCTCGTCCCACCGCTGCCAGCCCGGACTGAACTGCGGATGATCGCAGATCGCATCCAGAGTCGAATCCAGAATGCGCTGCTCCCAAGGTTCGCCATACTGCTCCAGAAACAGTACATGACTCTTGCGGTCCACGCGAATCTCATGCACGAACTCGGTAAAACTGGTTGCGTTGGTTAGATTGATGTTGGCGTTCGCCTCCAACCCATGCCGGTCCCCGCCGGAGATCAGCGTCTGTGACCAGCGCCGCGCCAGGGCCACCACTTTGCCGTTCTCTCGCGTGTGCCGCAAGCCATTCAACTCAAACGCATGCAGGAAACGATTGTTCCGGATAAGAAAGCGTTCGAGGGCTTCCGCATGCGACGACTCGCCAATCTTGTACAAGTCCCAAAGCGGATGATTGAATACGATTAATGTCTGTGGAATAGCATCCAGCTCTTGCAGCAGAGCATGCAGCTGATCCTCGTCGGGATCCGCCGTGAACTGCGCAAGACGCTCCATCCACTCCACTCCCACGGCACTGGGGAGATTATGAATGCCAAGGTGAAACGCGGTACGCCCAAAGGGAGCCGTCCACTCCACCGACACTGGAATCCCACGTGCCACCGGAACCGTTCGCAGCAGCAAAGAGGCCTGAATATTGTCATGATCGGTGATCGAAACCAGAGCCTCGAGTCCCAGCTTGAGGATCTGCCCCCGTTCCAGCTCGTAAGCCATCCAGGGCACAAGCGGTGGACGCCAGTGCGCAGCCTTGAAGTCCAGCGTAACCCCATGCCTCTGCTTGGCCCGCCTCTCGTAGTGCGTCATCACCATGCCGAAGAAAGGTACCTCCTCGCACATGGCATGTACAAAGGTCAGGCTTTCGAGGGAGTGACTTGTATGACTATGAAGGGACACGCCTGTTCGATACATCTGGGCCGCGTCTGACTCCTGCCAAAGGTGAGAGACCTGTGAGTGTGTCGGCATGATCGTTGCTCCTTCAAGCCCGGCGGTATGCAAACGCCTCCTAGTCTCACCGCGCTTGCTTAATAGACCGTGACCCCTTGGAGAACAGACGCTGAATTTTGCACCAAACCTGGTTCTTCGCGCGAGTCTCTTTTGCATCGTTTCGCTTAGCTGTATCGCATGAAGCCGTTCTGCGGGTGCGCATGGGCTCGCTACGCGCGGCGTTTCTCTCCCGGCCTACCTGCTGCAGACGCCGTAAACTAAGGCTATGCAATCCGGAGCGACGCGGCTCACCGATTCCACCACAACTCCGCCTCCGCCGCTGCCTGCGACACAACCTACACCCATTGCCTCATGGCTGCACACCGTCGCGCTCTTCGTGCTGCTTACGCTTACCACGCTCTTCGGCCGGCTTCGCGCCTCCGGGGCTCACCTGCATCCCACCGCGCTTGCCCGGCACTATGCCACGACCATGCTGCTGGAGTGGGTCCTGCTCGCCCTTGTCCTCGCCGGCATTCATTCGCGTCGAGCGTTTCTTGCTACAGCGCTTCGCAATCGCGCCACCACGCTCGCGCAAAGCTTCAGCCTTGGAGTGGCCGTGTATCTCTGCGGCTTGGTTGCGATCGCGATCGTCTCGCTCGCACTGCTCAAGACACCCCTGGCGCAACATCGCAATGAAGCCTTCGTTCTCGCGATGCTGCCCCGCACGCGCTTCGAGTTCCTGCTCTGGTTCGGCGTCTCACTCAGTGCCGGCATCTGCGAGGAGCTGATCTTTCGCGGCTATTTACTCCAGCAGCTCATCGCGTGGACGCGTCGCCCTGCACTCGCAATTGTGCTCGCCGCCGCGCTCTTTGGCTCTGTGCACCTCTATGAAGGTCTTGGCGCCATCCTGCCTTTGGCCGCGCTGGCGATCGTGTACGGCTTTGTCGTGCAGCGCCTGCACGGGGATCTTCGCGCCGTCATCGTCGCACATACGCTGCAGGACTTTCTCGTTGGCTTGCTTGGACTCGCACGTCCTTTTCTTGAGCGCACTCACCACCTCCCCTGACTTCTGCCGGAAGACCAAGCAAGCTTGTCTGCAAAGAAACGTGCAGCGCTTTTCTTTTTTCTTGACAGTTTTTTTTAGCGAAACTATACCTGCGTTAGCTGCAGAATCGCTCTCGCAGCCGCAGGGAGAATAGGCAACGCGGCAACCGCGAGGAAGCTGTGGACAGAGGCAAAACAAGGCAAATGCAAAGGGGTGCTCACCAAGCACCCTTTTGCTGCATTCTGCTACCGGATACTGCCCTTGCACTTCCAGATCAATTTGAAGACGGCGCATTCATCGGCTGCACCGCACCTTTGGGCGTCGAAAGATAGCCCGAGACCTGATTCTTCGCAATCGTGTTCACCACAATCTCGTACAGCACCGGATCCTTGCCCGTGTAGAACTGCACCGGTTCATCCAGGCTCTTGTCCTTCTTCTCAATATTGCGATCGTCGGCACTGACGATCATCGTGTATTTTGAGCGCTTGTCATCCACCTTCTTGGCCTGCAGCTTTACGGTCGCGAGCAGCGTCGGCTTGGCACCCTTCTGCAGTGTGAACTCGTAGTAGTTGCGATCTCCCCGATGCTTGAGCGTCTCGAGCTCGTCGTGAGTGCGCGCAATCAAGCCGCTCATCACGCCCTGATCGCCCATCGTCCGCTGCAGCTGGGCCTTGGTTGAAGCGAGATCGCTCTGCGTATCGGCGATGCTGGTCTTGGCCCCGCTCACGTCCGTCTTCACGCTTGAGACATCTGAAGCCACCGCGCCAAGCTGTTTGGCAGAGGCCTCTTGCTGCTCCGCCAGCTTGGCCGTCTGCAGTGTTTGCGACTTCACCACTTGCAGCTGCGCGGCTTGGGCAGCCAGGATATTTTGCGTTTTGGCGTCGATTTGTTTTTGCGTCAGGCCTACGCTTCTGCCCAGCGTCTCGGCCGTCGCGCTTAGCCGTGCGCTCAACACATCCTGTTTACGAGCCAATTCGGCGTTCTGTGCCTGTGCTGCCGCTAGCTGCTTCTCCGCGATCGAGAGATGGTTGCTCAACCCAAAACACCAGATCAACGCACCCAATGCAAGCAGCAGGGCTAATCCCGCGCCGGCAAGCAAGGGCGTAGACAAACGACTGCGGACTTCAGCTTCCTGTTCGCTCATTGCTTCCTCTTTCCATTCCTGGCAGGCAAGAAACCTAACGGTAACTAACGAATATAAACTTCTTCTGTTTGCACATGCATTCGGTAACCGCACAAATCCGTGACAACCATTTCCGCATTCCGCTATAACTCAAAGTACCGCGCCGGCCCGTCCGTCTTGCAGGAGATCGCCCACATGTCCACCACCACCGCCCCCAAAGGCCTTGAAGGCATTGTCGCCACCACCTCTTCCATCTGCTGGATCGATGGCGACGCAGGCGTTCTCTCTTACCGCGGAATCGACATCCACGAGCTCGCCCAACATTCAAGCTTCGAAGAGACCACATATCTGCTCTGGAATGGCAAGCTCCCCACAGAAGCCGAACTGAACGCTTTTACCGCGGACCTTGCAGCGGCTCGCGAGCTCTCGCCCAAGGTCATCGATCTGCTGCACGCCGTCCCCGCCTCTGCCTCCCCCATGGAGGTCTTGCGCACCGCCGTCTCGCTGCTCTCGATCTATGACGCCGACGAGAAAGACTCAAGCCACGCCGCAAACCTGCGCAAGAGCTTCCGTCTCACCTCGCAGATTGCCATGCTGGTGGCCCTCTTCGACCGTATCCGCAAAGGCAAGCCTCTCGTTGAAGCGGATCGATCTCTCTCGCACGCCGGCAACTTTCTTTGGATGCTGAACGGTGAAAAACCCTCCGAGACTGCTACCCGCGCCTTCGACATCGCGTTAATTCTGCATGCCGATCACGAGCTCAACGCCAGCACCTTCGCCGCGCGCGTCATCGCTGCCACACTCTCGGACATGCACTCGGCCATGACCGGTGCGATCGGTGCGCTGAAAGGCCCGCTCCACGGAGGAGCCAACGAAGCCACCATGAAGCTGCTCTACGCCATTGACCAGGCCGGAGCCGACCCGGTCGAGCACGTCCGCCAGATGTTTGCGCGCAAGGAAAAGATCTCCGGCTTCGGACACCGCGTCTACCACACGGAAGATCCGCGCGCGACACACCTGCGCCGCATGTCCGAGGAGCTTGGCAAAGCTGCCGGCGTGACCAAGTGGTTCGATCTTTCGCGCAAAATCGAGGCCTTCGTCAAAAATGAAAAAAAACTCAATGCCAACGTCGACTTCTACTCTGCCAGCACGTACACCACGTTGGGGATCGACATCGATCTTTTCACGCCCATCTTCGCCATCTCTCGCACCGCTGGCTGGGCCGCCCATGTGCTTGAACAGCACGACGACAACCGCCTGATCCGTCCGCGGGCGGAGTACACGGGTCCGGCGTATCCCGAGCCCTACACTGCTATCGAAGCGCGCTGACCCCGCCCGGTTCAAAGCGCGGCGCTCCTGCAATGCGAAGGGCGTAAACTTATTTTCATGCGCGCACCTCTGCAACCCCAGCGCCGAATCTACATGGATGCCAACGCCACCACCCCTCTGCTACCGGAGGTCTTTGAGGCGATGCGGCCCTACCTGCTGGAACAGTTCGGCAACGCAAGTTCTATCCACCAGCAAGGACAGCGTGCCCGCTCCGCCGTCGAGCAGGCACGCTCCGCCGTCGCCCGCCTGCTTGGCGCCAAGCCGCAGGAGATCGTCTTCACCTCTGGCGGCACCGAGAGCGACAATCTTGCGCTCTTCGGTGTCCTCGAACCCGGCCAGCATCTCATCACCTCGGCTGTTGAGCATCACGCCGTCCTGCACGCTGCGCAGGCGCTCGAAAAGCGTGGCGTAGAAGTGACCTACCTGCCTTGCGACCACAACGGTGTAGTCACCCCGGATGCGCTTTCCGCGGCTCTCCGGCCGAATACTCGCCTGGTGTCCATCATGTTCGCCAACAATGAGACCGGGACTATTCAGCCGATCCCGCAACTTGCGCAGATGGCGAAAACGCACGGTGCCCTCTTCCACACCGATGCTGTCCAGGGCGCGGGCAAGCTCCCCATCGATCTCAGTCTTAGCTGTGCTGAAAGCAAGCCCAGCGGCTCGCTGAAAGACGTTGATCTGCTCTCTCTCTCCGGTCATAAAATGTACGCGCCACAAGGGACCGGTGTGCTCTTCGTCCGGCAGACCGTGCGCCTTTCACCCTTGTTCCACGGAGGTACGCACGAGCGTCAGCGCCGCGCCGGCACTGAAAATGTTGCTGGCATAGTGGCGCTCGGCAAAGCCGCCGCTCTCGCCACGCAATGGCTGACTTCGAAAGCTTCGGACACAACAGCTTCGGGTATCCCAGGTTTTGCTTCTGAGATTTCTGTCCCTCCGAGCACCCCCGACTCCCTTGCTTCTCTTCGCGACCGCCTGGAGCAATCCGTCCTCACCCAGGTCCCCGCATCGGGCGTCAACGGTGCGTCCACCACGCGCACCGCCAATACCTCCAATCTCTTCTTCGATCACATCGACGCCGAATCGCTCGTCATCACGCTCGACCTGAACGGCCTTTCGGTCTCCGGCGGCAGTGCCTGTCAGTCCGGCGCTGCCGAGCCCTCGCACGTTCTCTCCGCCATGGGTCTCAGCCCGGAGCGCGCCCGCTCCAGTATTCGCATCTCGCTTTCACGCATGACGACCGAAGAAGAGGCCGAGGAAGCCGTGCGCCTCATTGTCAGCTCCGTCGCACAGCTTCGCTCCCTCTCAAAGACCTGGGCCGCCCAACACACGCTCGCATCGGCCTAGGCTCTCCGCACATCTAAACTGTGTGAGCCAATCGACTCGTTTCTCTGCATCCCGTCTTTCCGTGCCACGTCTTTCGGTATTGGACCAGTCTCCGGTATCCACCGGCTCGACGCCCGCGCAGGCTCTCGCCAACTCTGTCTCGCTTGCGCAGCATGTCGAGAAGCTCGGCTTTCATCGCTTCTGGATGTCCGAGCATCACGCCATGGACACGCTTGCCTGTACCGCACCCGAGATTATGCTGGCCCGCATTGGTGCCGCGACCTCGACTATCCGGCTCGGCTCCGGAGGCGTCATGCTTCCGCACTATACTGCGCTCAAGGTTGCCGAAACTTTTCAAACGCTGGAGGCGCTCTATCCCGGCCGCATCGATCTTGGTATCGGGCGCGCGCCTGGTGGCGGACCGATCGAAGCCACCGCCCTCCGGCGCTATCGCACTGCACCCGCGAATGCATTGCAGGTCGATGACTTTCCCGACCAGCTCTCGGAGTTGCTTGCCTTTTTGCATCACGACTTCCCTGCCAGCCATCCCTTTTCACGCATCCTGCTCGCCCCAGCCACACCGCACGCGCCCCGCGTCTGGCTGCTCGGCTCCAGCCTGTGGAGTGCCGAAGCGGCGGCGCAGTTCGGCCTGCCGTATGCCTTCGCTCACTTCTTCTCGGGTGACTCCACGCGAGCCGCAATCAGCCACTATCAGCGTGCCTTCCAGCCAAACAACGAGCTCGGCGTAGACTCCCTGCAGCGATCCGAAGCCATGGCTGCCGTTGGCGTTATCTGCGCCGATACTGACGCCGAAGCCCAGCGTCTAGCTCAGAGTGTTCGCTTGCTGCAGCTGCGTATTCGACAGAATGATCGCCGGCCTATCGCGGAACCATCTGAAGCCGGTAGTGAACTAGCTCGTTTCGGAGCGCTACCGCCCGAATCCGGAGAGTTTCCCCGCTACTTTGTGGGAACTCCAGAGGCCGTACGCGACGCTCTTACCGCCATGGCCGACTCACTCGGCATTGGCGAGCTGGTCGTAAACACCATTACGTATGACCATCAGGCACGCCTACGCAGCTACGCCTTGCTGGCCGAGGCGTTCGGATTGCAGTCCCGCACTCCACAGTTCGCGTCGACATCGAATCTGTCTCCGCAACCCATTTTGGCTGAAGCGGCTTCCGCAGCCTGAAAAATAACTCTATAAATACCAGGGGATATTCACGACCACGATCCGCTGATTTCCTCGCACCAGCAGCAATAGTTTAAGTAGCTGCACGCGCTGGTTATGCAGCAGGTTTTCCCACCAGTGCCTCACGACCAGCTCCGGCAAAAGCACTGCGACCTTGCGCCCGGGGTTTTCCGCTTCAAGTTGCAGGATGTAATCCATCAGCGGCGAGATAATAAAGCGGAACTTTGAGGCGATCGTCACCAGCTCCGGCTCATGCATCTGCTTGCCGCGCAAAGGCTCGAGCACCTTGCCGCGCCACTCATCCTCGATTCCGTGATCTTCATCCTCCGAGTGCACATGCACGACCTTGATGTCTTTTGACATGAGCAGTCCAAAGCGCAGCGCCTTCTCTGAGATCCGATTCCATCCCGCCATCGGAATCACCACGAGCGGTTCCTCAAGATTATCCAGGTTGATCGGCGTCATATCCTGCATCTCTCCGGCAACCCGCGTGTAATGCTTCTTGATCGAGTGCATTAGCAGAATCAGCGTCGGCACCAACAGCGCCGTTACCCACGCACCAGCGAGAAACTTCGAAGCCAACACGATGATCGTCGTCAGTCCTGTGGCGACCGCGCCAATGCCGTTGACGAACATATGCCAACCGCGATCCTTGTGCTCTCCCTCCTGCTTCCTCCAGTGAACGACCATGCCGGCCTGCGAGAGAGTAAACGCTAAAAATGCGCCAATGGCATAGAGCGGAATCAGCTTGTCCGTTACTCCCTTGAAAATAATAAGGATGATGGCCGTAAAACCCGCCAGCGCGTACACGCCGTGCGAAAACAAGAGCCGCCGTCCGCGCAGAATAAAGACGTGCGGCAGGTTGTCGCGCATGGCGATCGCACGGGTCAACCGTGGAAAGTCGGCAAACGCTGTGTTCGCGCTCAGCGCCAACGCCAGAAACACGCTGCCCATGGTGAGCAAGTAGAACCAGCTCCTTCCGAAGACCGCCTTGACCAGCAGACTGAGCAGGCTCTGATAGTGCGGATCGTCCGGCTCCATCGCCATGATGCCGTAGTGCTTGGCCAGCCAGGACGTGCCAAATAATAGAACAATCAGGATTGCAATGATCACCGTGAGCGTCCACTGCGCTTTCTTGGCGCGCGGCTCACCGAAAGCCATCACCCCATTCGAGACGGCTTCTACTCCCGTCATCGCCGCGCAGCCGCTGGAAAACGCTTTCATGATCAACCATACAAAAGCCAGTCCGACAAACTGGCCATGAGGCGCAATCGGTGTAGGCATCTCCGCCAGCGCCTGAGGATGGCCTCCCGCCGCGATCGTCTTGAACACCCCTACGCCCACCAGAACCAAGAGTGTTCCGATAAATAAAAATGTCGGCAGGATAAACGCGGCGCCGGTGTCCTTTACGCCGCGTAAGTTGACCACCGTCAGGATTACGAGAATGATGAGGCACATCGGCAAGGTATAAGGAATCAGCCGCGATTCGACCGAAGTCACCGCCGTGACGCCGGCCGAAATTCCCACAGCCGCCGTCAGGATGTAGTCGATCATGAGCGCCGCTGCCGCCAGCAGCCCAGCTCCCTCGCCTAGATTCTCCGTTGCGACCGTATAGCTGCCGCCGCCGTTGGGGTACGCCGCAATCGTCTGCCGGTAGCTGAAAAAAACAATCACTAGCAGGATCAGGATCGAACTGATGATCGGGATCAGAAAATGTATCCCCAGCAGTCCCAGCGGGATCAGATACAGCAAAGCCTGCTCTGGCCCGTACGCCGCGCTGGTCAGCGCATCCAGCCCGAAGATCGGGATTCCTGCCGAGACGCCAATGTGTTCCCCACGCTCGTCACTCGTTGCGAGCGGCTTGCCAAAAATCCTATCCTGAATGGCCATGTCGTTCCGATCTTACGCGAGTCTTTCTGTCTTTACTTTTGATAATCCGTGTCCAAAGTCGGCATCCAACCGAAAATGACGCTCAGCGACGCGTTCTACACAGGACAAACTCACTTCGGAGCACAGCGATGACGATCCTCGTCATCAATAGTGGTTCCTCGTCCATCAAATTCTCCCTTTACCGCGCCACCCCTGAAGCAGACAGGCCAAAAGTTTTGGCCGACGGTCAACTCAGCGGCATCGGCACCCCCGAGCCGCAACTCGAGCTTACGTCGTCTGGCCCGATCCCCGCCCAGCCGTCGCACCCCGTCCAGGCCGACAGCCCAACGCAGGCCATCCACGTCGTTCTCGACGCCGTAACCGCTTCCGGCATGCCCGGCCTCGACGCCATTGGCTATCGAGTCGTCCACCCTGGCCCTCAACTCCATGACCACACCCGGATCACGCCGGATGTTCTCGCTGAGCTTGAACACGCCGCTTCCTTTGCGCCGCTGCACGATCCCGAAGCCATCACCTTGATTCGCGAAGCCATGGCTCGCTTCCCGCACATCGGTCACTACGCCTGCTTCGACACGGTCTTCCACCAGACCATGCCGCCCGAGGCCTTCACGTACCCCATTCCGGAGCCGCTGCGCAAGGCCGGCGTCCGCCGCTACGGCTTTCACGGTCTCTCCTGCGAGTCCGTCGTTTATCAACTCCGCGCCCAGTTGGATCAATCCTTCCCCAGCCGCCTCATCATCGCGCACCTCGGCAGCGGCTCCAGCATCACCGCCGTGGTCGATGGCTGCTCCGTCGACAACACTATGGGTCTTACCCCAACGGGTGGCGTCCTCATGGGTACGCGTCCGGGCGACCTTGATCCCGGCCTGATCTTCTATCTGCTCCGTCAGCCCGGGGCCTCGGTCGACTCCGTCGAGCATCTGCTCAATTTCGACTCCGGTCTTAAAGCTCTCGCGCACGCAAGCGATGTCCGTAAACTTCGCGAGTCCAGCCCCCACGACCTCGACGCAAAACTTGCCTTGGACATCTTCTGCCGCCGCATCCGCATGGCCATGGGCGGATTCGCCGCCGTCCACGGCTTGGACATGCTCGTCTTTACCGGAGGGATCGGCGAGCACGACTCCGTCACCCGCTCCCAGATCGCCGACAACCTGATCGACAAACTTCATCTCGACGAGTCCGCCAATATCGCCAAAACCGAGGGGTTGCGCCAAATCAGCGCCGCCGATTCAGCTATCCCCGTCTACATCGTGCCAGCCGAAGAGGACCTTATCATCGCTCGCCACGTCGTTCGCATGGCGGCCTCATGACGCTCGTCACAGGCCTCGTCTTGGCGCTCGTCACACTCTTTTAATGACTTGCCCTGCACGATCATCCAACCAGCATTGCCCGGAGATCCTTGATGACCACGCCTTTGCCACACCAAGACCTCGATCCCACCCCGCTTAGCCCAGACGAACTCCGCCGCATGAACGCCTATTGGCGCGCCTGCAACTATCTCTGCGCGGGCATGCTCTACCTGGTCGACAATCCGCTGTTGCGGGAGCCGCTCAAGCCCGAAAACATCAAGAATCGCCTGCTCGGCCATTGGGGCACCGACCCCGGCCAGACCTTTACATGGGTCCATCTCAACCGGCTCATCAAAAAGTACGACCTGGACATGATCTACATTGCCGGCCCCGGACACGGCGCGCCCGCCACGCTTTCCAACTGCTACCTCGAAGGCGTCTACTCCGAGGTCTATCCCGACAAAAGCCAGGATTTGGTCGGCCTCCAGCGCTTCTTCAAGCAGTTTTCCTTCCCAGGAGGAATCGGCAGCCACTGCACACCTGAGACACCCGGCTCCATCCACGAGGGCGGCGAGCTGGGCTACTCTCTCGCTCACGGCTTCGGCGCGGCCTTCGACAATCCTGACCTCATCGTTACCGTCGTCATCGGCGATGGTGAATCCGAGACCGGCCCACTCGCCACCTCCTGGCACTCCAATAAGTTTTTGTCACCCATCCGCGACGGCGCGGTCTTACCGATCCTCCATCTTAATGGTTACAAGATTGCCAATCCCACGATCCTCTCCCGCATCCCGCATGAGGAGCTGGAGATGCTCTTCCTCGGCATGGGCTGGCAGCCGCACTTCGTCGAGGGAGACGATCCCGAGCTCATGCACCAGCGCATGGCCTCCGTTGCCGAGCACTGCATTACAGAGATCCGCGACATCCAGCAAAAACACCGGGAAGCGGATCCATCGATTCCCATGGAGCGTCCCCGCTGGCCCATGATTGTGCTGCGCTCGCCCAAAGGTTGGACTGGCCCCAAGGAAGTCGATGGCCACAAGGTCGAAGGCTTCTGGCGCGCCCACCAGATTCCCATCCTGGACCCCAAATCGAACCCCGAAAATCTTGCCAAGCTCGACGCCTGGATGCGCAGCTACAAGCCTGAAGAACTCTTCGACGAACACGGAACGCTTATTCCCGAACTCAAGGCAATGGCGCCTGAAGGGCTTCGTCGCCTCACTGCCAATCCCCATGCCAACGGTGGCCTTTTACGCAAGCCGCTCGACTTGCCCGACTTCCGCGCGTTCGCCGTCGATGTGCCGCAACCGGGCCAAATCAACGTCTCTCCTACGGAAAATCTAGGCAAGTTCCTCGCCGGCGTCATGCGCAACAATATGACGAGCTTCCGCGTCTTCGGCCCGGATGAAACCGCTTCCAACAAGCTGCAGGAGATCTACAAAGCCAGCAAGAAGACCTGGGAAGAGCCTATTCTCCCCGTCGACGCCGACGGAACCGAGATCGCCCCTCTCGGCCGAGTCATGGAGATGCTCTCCGAGACCACGCTTGAGGGCTGGTTCGAAGGCTACGTCCTTACCGGACGCCACGGCTTCTTCTCTTCCTACGAAGCCTTCATCCACATCATCGACTCCATGTTCAACCAGCATGCCAAGTGGCTCGAAAAGTCGAAGCTTGAACTCCGCTGGCGTGCTCCTATCTCGTCGATCAACCTACTGATCACCTCGCTCGTCTGGCGTCAGGATCATAACGGCTTTACTCACCAGGACCCAGGCTTTCTCGACCTCGTCACCAACAAGAGCCCTGACGTTACCCGCATCTATCTTCCTCCTGACGCCAACTGCCTGCTCTCAGTCACTGACCATTGCCTGCGCTCGACCGACTACATCAACGTTATCGTCGCCGACAAAGCCGAACACCTTCAATACCTTCCAATCGATGAAGCCATCCGTCACTGCACCAAAGGCATTGGCATCTGGGACTTCGCCTCAAACGATCAAGGTGCCGAGCCGGACGTCGTCATGGCCTGCGCCGGAGACATTCCTACCGCCGAGTCGCTCGCCGCTGTTGCCATCCTGCGTAAGCGCTGCCTGGGCCTCAAGATCCGCTTCGTCAACGTCGTTGACCTGTTCCGTCTGATGAACGAGCACGACCACCCGCACGGCCTATCCTCGAGCGAGTTCGATTCGCTGTTTACCCTGGATAAACCCGTCATCTTCAACTTTCATGCCTATCCCTCGCTCATCCACAAGCTCACCTATCGCCGTCATAACCACGACAACCTGCACGTCCATGGCTATGCCGAAAAAGGCAACATCAACACGCCTCTGCAACTCGCCATCATCAACAAAGTCGATCGCTTCCATCTCGCCATCGATGTGATCGACCGCGTTCCTTCGCTGCAAGCCGCCGCCGCACACACGAAGGAATGGCTCAAAGGTCAGATCATCGACTCACTCAACTACGCCGACGAACACGGCATCGATCGCTCCGAGATCAACGATTGGAAGTGGCCTCTCTAAGCGGCGAGTGCTAAATCAAAACGGTTTATGATCCGCACAGGAGACTCTCTCGATGCCCACAGCTACCCACGTGTCGCTGACCGACTATCTGCGTACCGTCTATCATCCAGACGCAGAGTGGGTCGACGGTCACATACGGGAGCGCGCTGTGGGCGAAAGATCGCACGCCTTTATCCAGACATTCTTCATCCAGTACTTTCTTGCTCGCGAAGACCAATGGAACATTCAGGTCACGCAGGAGTTGCGGATGCAGGTGTCCGCGGACAACTATCGCATTCCGGACGTGATGGTGCTACGCAGCGATGCACCGTTTGAGGAGATCGTTCGAGTTCCGCCTCTGCTTTGCATCGAGATCTTATCTCCTGAAGATCGTATGACCGACATTCAGGAGCGCATGATGACTCTCTCGCCATGGGAGTGCAGGCGGTTTGGATTGTGAACCCCAAACGGCGCAGCGGCTTTATCGTAGACAGAGGAGCATTGCTCCCGGTAGACGAGCTTACCGTAAACGGTACAGATATACCTGTGCCGGTCTTTGAGATCTTTGTCAGCCTGGATGCGTTGAAGGCTCGCTCGGCGAGCTGATCTTCGTTGCCATGGTTAGCCGTCTTTTCGCCCCAATCCCGCTCCGGGATTTCATCTCACCGTTTTTTCGTGACTGAAGCCCACCTACAAAGTCTGCTTCCCTCATTTATCCTAGCCGTATGCCTACCCTTTTCGATGTTCCCGTCACATCCCTCGCCGGCGAAACCACAACCCTTGCGCCTTATCAGGGTCATGCCCTGCTCATCGTCAACACTGCCTCCAAGTGTGGCCTGACGCCGCAATATGAGGGCCTGGAAAAGCTCTACAGCACCTACAAGCACTGCGGCTTCGACGTCCTTGGCTTTCCAACCAACGACTTCGCCGGCCAGGAACCTGGCACGAACGAGGAGATTCAACAGTTCTGCGACATGAACTACAAGATCTCCTTCCCTATGTTCGAGAAGGTGGTCGCTACCGGTCCCGGCAAGCATCCGCTCTACGCCATGCTCACCGAGTTGCAACCCGTAGCCCGCACCGCTGATCCTGAGTTCAAGAACCAGCTTCGCGGCTCCGGCATGACGGTCAACGACGTCCCGGAACTCACCTGGAACTTTGAAAAATTCCTCGTTAACCGCCGCGGCCAAGTCGTGGCCCGCTTCGCCCCCGACACCCTGCCCACTGATCCAGCCCTCATTCAAGCGATCGAGCGCGAACTGCCTCCGCTTACCGGGGCAACGCCTGCTCACGCCTGACAAGCACCAGCTTCAAACATATCGCCTCTCACTTCGCTCCCGAAAGAGACTTTCCTTGATGCAGAAATCCTCTCGCCTCCTTGGCCCCGCAGCTTCGTTTGGCCTCGCCTTACTTACCTCCGCCACCTTCGCCCAGAAGACTCCCATCCGCATCACCGCCGACCTCTCCGAAGCCTCGCGCCGCCTCTACCACGCCGACATCGACCTCCCCGTAAAACCCGGCCCCATCGCCCTCATCACCCCACAGTGGATTCCCGGAAACCACGGCCCCACCGGCGAGGCCGCCGCTATCGTCGGCGTCATCTTCACCGCGAATACCGCCGACGGCCAGAAGCTCACCTGGCGCCGCGATGACGTCAACCTTTACGAGTTCCACGTGGATGTTCCCGCCGGCGTTACCCAGCTCCACGCGCATCTTGACGCCATCGTCACTGCCCGCGTCTCGAAGCAGATGGCCTGCCTGGAGTGGGAGCGCCTGATGCTCTACCCGGCCCACGTCCCGGTCAAGGACATCGCCATCCAGCCCTCGATCACCGTTCCCGCCGGCTGGGGCATCGGCACTGCGCTCACACCGCAGGGTGCGCCAGCCCCCGCCCAGCCTATCGGCGGCATTCTCGAGCAGGCTCACCAGCCCTCTGCCGGCTCGATGACCACTCTCTACGCGCCCACGACGGTTGAGCAACTCGAGGATTCCCCGGTCATCGCCGGGCTTTATTTCCACGAGTTCCCACTGGCGCCCGAAGTCACGCCGAAGCACTTCATCGACATCGTCTCCGACCAGCCCGAAGACTCGAACCTCCGCCCCGAGCTCCTCGCCGAGATCTCGAACCTCGTCCGCGAGGCCGGTGCCGCCTACGCCTCGCACCACTACAACAGCTACCATTTCCTGCTCACCTTATCCGACGTCGCCGGCGGCGAAGGCCTTGAACATGGCCAATCCTCCGACAACGGCATCGGCGAAAAAGGTTTTTCCGACGAAGCCCACCAACTGCCCGAGGCCGACCTCCTCTCGCACGAGTTCACCCACTCCTGGAATGGCAAGTACCGCCGCCCCGACAAGCTCTATCAACCCGACTTCGCCACCCCCCAGCAGGGCCAGCTTCTCTGGGTCTACGAGGGCATGACCCAGTACATGGGCAACGTCCTCGCCGCGCGCTCCGGCCTGCGCTCCCAGGAACAATACCGCGACTTCCTCGCCGTCTCCGCCGCCTCGCTCGACAATGAGCCCGGCCGCAACTGGCGCTCGACCGAAGACACTGCCATCGCCAGCTCCATCGACCGCCACCCCACCGTCTGGGCCAACTGGGAGCGCGGCCAGGCCTACTACCAGGAGGGAGAGCTCCTCTGGCTCGACGCCGATACCCTCATCCGCCAAAAGACCGGCGGCCAGAAGTCCCTTACCGACTTCCAGCACATCTTTCTCGGTAAAGGCGGCGACACCGGCCCGCTCATCGTCACCTACGACCGCGCCGAACTCATCCGCGACTTGAACCAGGTCTGCCCCTACGACTGGGCCGGCTTCTTTCATGAGCACATCGACGTTCCCACGCCGCACGCGGATTTCGCGGGCATTGAGCGCGGCGGCTACAAACTTGTCTATGTCGATAAGCTGAACAAGACCGCCAAGACTCTTGCCGCGCTGGGAGGCCGTCGTGGCGGGGGCATCAACGTCTGGTACTCGCTCGGCTTCCGCGTCGCCGCCGATGGAACCGTGGGCGACATCCGCTATAACGGCATCGGCGATCGCGCCCAACTCGCCACTGGCATGAAGATCCTCGGCGTCAACGGCAACGTCTTCTCCGGCGACGCACTTCTCCAAGCCCTGGACGACACCAAAGGCAACACCAAACCCATCCACCTCATCGTCCAGTCCGACACCGCATTAAGCGATGTCACGCTCGACTACCATGATGGCCAGCGCTACCCCGTGCTCCAGCGCGTCGACGGCACTCCCGCCCTGCTCGACGATGTCACCAAACCGCTCACTCCCGCCCCCGCGAAGTAGCAGCACAAAGTCGGGTTAGCCCAGGTCTCGCGTCTGAGACCTGGGTCCGTTAGCGTGTGCTCCTCGGCGATATACTCCACCCATGCGCCGCCTTCTGCTTACCCTACTGCTCGCCACCGCATCGGCCCAGCAGTCCGCCACTCATCCCTGGCCGACCAACGATGGCTCGATCGATCTCGCAAACTTCCGCTTTGGCACCGGCGAGACCCTTCCCACGCTCCACCTCCATTACCTCACCCTCGGCATCCCGCACACGAACGCCGCCGGCCACACAGACAACGCCGTCCTGCTGCTTCACGGCACCGGGGGTAACGCCGGCTCGCTCCAGAATCCCATCTTTTCAAACGTCCTCTTCGGCCCCGGCCAGCCGCTCGACATCACCAAATACTTCCTCATCCTGCCCGACGACATCGGCCACGGTCAGTCTTCCAAACCCTCCGATGGCCTGCACGCTCACTTCCCTGCCTACGACTACGATGACATGGTCCGCTCGCAGAAGCTCATGCTCGACAGCATGAAGGTCGACCATCTTCGCCTGATCCTCGGCACCTCCATGGGCTGCATGCAATCGTTCGTCTGGGGCGAAACCTACCCCGGCTTCGCCGACGCGCTCGCCCCCTTCGCCTGCCTCCCCGTCCCCATCGCCGGCCGCAACCGCGAGTGGCGCTACATGGCAATCAAGGCCATCCAGTCCGACCCTACCTATCTTGGCGGCGAGTACAAGGCCGAGCCCAACGAGGGTCTCACCTTTGCCAACGACCTTCTGCTACTCGCGGGCGGAGCACCGCTTCAGCTTCAAAAAAACTATCCGACTCGCCCCGCCGTAGAAAAGTATGTGGACGCCTCCATCGCCCGCAGCGACGCAGTCACAGACGCCAACAATATGATCTTCTATCTTAACGCCAGCCGGAACTACGATCCCTCCGCCTCGCTCGCGAAGATTACCGTCCCCGTCCTCTGGATCAATTCGGCAGATGACTTCATCAACCCACCCGAGCTTGGCATCGCGCAGCGTATGGTCTCGCAAATGCCGCACGCCCGCTTCGTCCTCATTCCCATCTCCGATGCCACGCGAGGCCATGGCACCCACACCGCTGCCGCGCTTTGGAAAGACGAATTGGCTCAGCTAATGGCTGAGTCAGCGACCCACTAACCCGGGAGTAGAAAGAACGTAAAAACATGCAAGAAGTCCAGTGCGCAAGCACTGGACTTCTTGCAGCTTTCGGAAATCCTGCCTCAGAGATTCAGCTTCTTGAAGATCCTCTCAGGAATATGCTGAATCACGAACATGATTGGGCCCCATTGGAAGGGTACGTAAAGCACGTCGTAGCGTTTGTCGACAGCTTTGACGATGGCCTTCGCCACCACATTCACGTCCGCAAACTTCTCCGAACCCTTCATGTGAGAGGTCATGCCAGTCTTCACCGGACCAGGCTTGATGTTAAGGATCGTTACGCCCTCACGGTCTACCCGGTTGCGCAGGCCGCCCAGAAAAGCGCTCAGGCCAGCCTTTGAGGCTCCATACAAATAGTTCGACTTACGGCCACGATCGCCGGCCACCGAGGACAGCACAGCCAGCACACCGGAGTGGCGCTGGACGCAATAGTTGGCAAGCCACGTGAGCATAGACACAACCGACACAAAGTTGGTGTGAAGGATCTGCTCAGCCACCACAAAATCCTGTTCGGCGCGGGGCTGATCGCCGAGAATGCCATGCGCAAGATACGCAACATCCATGCCGGTCAAGGAGTTGATGGCATGGGTCAGCAGGGTAGGATGACTGCTCGTATCATCCAGGTCAGCAACAGCCGTATCCACATAGCTTGCACCACGGACCTTGAGGTCGGCTGCGACCGCGGCCAGCTTCTCACTGTTGCGCGCGACCAAAAACAGGCTTGCTCCCCGCGCGGCCCAGAGGCGACAGGTAGCCTCCGCGATGCCAGAGGTGGCACCTAGAACAAGAATCTTCATTGGCTCACCCTGGCTGCGGGCGGCTCCGTTCCCGTTGTTGCTATTCATAGATTCGGTCGATCTCCGGTGACGCGCTCCCAGAAGCTGGAGGTAAGTACGGGGTCTCTGAAGCGCTCAAGCTGCCGCCACTGTGGATAGAAGGTCTGAAACTGGTCTGCCGTCATGGCAGCATCCTTGGCCGGGTAGAGGCGTCCACCAAAGTCACGCGTCATGTCCGCCAGCCGCTCGACTAACGGAAAGGTCAGTCCAGCTTTAATGGGGAAATCGAGCGCAAGTGTAATCCCGGGCTGCGGAAAGCTGAGCAGGCCGGGTGAGGGAACGTCCCCGAAGGCCTTGAGCACGGCGAGAAAGCTGGCCAGGCCAGACTTCGCAACCTCGGTCAAAATGGCAATCGTGCCTTGGCGCGCGGACTCCCAGGGAATCGCATACTGAAATTGCAACAGGCCGGACTTGCCGTACAGCCGATTCCAGCGCAGCACGGCGTCCAGCGGATAGAAGAACGGCTCGTAGTCCTGGAGCGACTGGACGCGAGGTTTGCGTTGCTTATGGAAGAAGACCGTATTGAACGCCGAGACTGTGGTGTGATTCAACGCAAAGCCCGGAGCTTCGACCGGAAAGACCAGCTTCGGTTCCGAGGAGGGTTTCAGGTCGCCAGGAACCTGCGCATGTTCGCCGAGCATAAAAATACCGCGAGCAAAGTTCTTCCCGGTGGAGGCGCAGTCGATCCAGCTGACCGTGTACTCCACATGCTTATATTCTTCTGTGAGCGCCAGAAACTCATCGATGCCATGAAACTGGATGCCCTCGTAGTCGATAGCACGCGAGACGATGGGACGCATCCTCAGCGAAACCCAGGTAAGCACCCCAGTCAGGCCCAGTCCACCGATAGTAGCGCCAAACCAGTCAGGGTTTTCGGTCCGGGAACAGCGACGGTGCGAGCCATCGGAACGTACCAGCTCAAACTCGGTGACATGATTGCCAAACGTTCCAGCAACATGGTGGTTCTTGCCGTGGATGTCATTGGCGACGGCACCGCCCAGCGTCACATACTTGGTGCCCGGAGTGACCGGCAGGAAGAAGCCGCGCGGAACGGCAAAATCAAGAATTTGCGCAAGCGTCATCCCGGCTTCGGCGGTGAGAATGCCCGTCTCCGGATCGAAGCTAAGCAGGCGATTCATCGCGGTCGTGACAATCAGGTTGCCGTCTTTCAACAGACAAGAGTCACCATAGCTGCGTCCCATGCCCACGGGAAGCGCCCCATTGTGCAGCCCTTGAATATTGGCCGGAAACTCCTGCTGCCAATGCATCGGAACGAGGTGGGCTGGATATTTTGGGAAGCGGCCCCAACTCTCAAACGAGGTATCGAGCCTGCGGGCAGAGTCTGCCGAAGCGGAAGACGTTCCATGCGCAGCAGGACGGAGTGTGGAGGTCGACATAGAGTGAGGATACCTTCTGCTCGCAAAAGAAAACAGGCCTGATCGTAAGTCAGGCCTGTTCTGTGTTGCAAAATGAATCATTTCGACGCTTAGGCGGCAGTCTTCTGGCGTTCAGTGTGGGCTGACGCGGCCTTGAGGCGTGCATCTCTGGCAACTGTGACGAGAGCCGCAAAACCGGCAGCATCGTTCGCGGCAATGTCTGCCAGAATCTTGCGATCGAGCGTATTGCCAGCCAGTTTCAAACCGTTGATAAACGTCGAGTAACTCATCCCTTGCTGCAAAGCGGCGGCACCGATACGTACGATCCAAAGCGAACGATACTGACGCTTCTTTTGCTTACGGCCCGTATAGGCGAACTTAAGTCCGCGCTCGACTGCTTCCTGCGCTGCCTGGTAGAGCTTCGATTTTGTCAGGAAATAACCGCTAGCCCGCTTGAGAATCTTGCGGCGGCGGTCAGCGCGCTTGGTACTGCGTTTGACACGAGGCATCCTAAAACTCCTTTTGCGTAGTACGTAAGGGCGGCTAATGGAAAGGGATCCACTTCACACACCTGATTCAAATTCCAATCTCGATGGAGTTCGCTTACGCTGATTCCAGGGCCGGTGTACGCATCGGGGCCACTTGATGGGAACAACTCGTCTTTGGCTAGACCTCAAGTAGGCCAAGCCTCAGGCGTAAGGCAACATCCGCGCTACGTTGTACGCATCCGCCTCGGAGATCAAGCCCGACTTGCCTAGACGGCTCTTCGTCTTGTTATTTTTCGAGGTGAGAATGTGACGCATCTTCGAGTGACCGCGCTTGAACTTGCCGGTACCGGTCTTCTTGAAGCGCTTGGCTGCGCCGGAGTGGGTCTTCAACTTTGGCATAAATTTTCCTAAGGTCGCCCCAAAGATGCTGGGCGTCCTCGTAGATATTACATCAGCTTCGGCCCGAACCCATGCCTGGTTTTACAGATGAATTGGAGCCAGCGGCTCCGACTGCCTAGCCAGGAGAATCCGGTTGCCCAACAAGGTCATACGATCGCCGATCGCCCGTTCGGCCGTAATCCGTGCCAGTTCTGGAGCATTGTTCGCCTCAGAAAGGTGGCCCAGCACAATGTAGGCTGCTCCTCCGTCGTAGTCGCGCTCCAAAAATTCGGCTGTCGCCTCGTTCGAGAGATGGCCCACGCGCGAGAGCACACGCTGCTTGACGGACCATGGATACGGTCCATCGCGCAGCATCTCGAGATCATGGTTCGACTCAAGCAAAAGCACATCCACCCGCTTCAGCGCCGATTTCACGTTGTGCGGCACATAGCCCAAATCGGTTGCGACCGCCATGCGTATCCCTTCCGCCTCCAGCACAAACCCACATGGGTCGGCGGCATCATGCGGAATGGTAAATGGACAGATCGCAAGATCGCCGATCGCGAACTGCCGTCCAGCCTGAAAGTACTCAACTGACGGCAGAAACGTGGGCTCCGCCTTTGGTCTTCCCGAGGCAGGCAGCTCGCACTCCTCTTCAACCGGAAGCTCGAGGGTGGCATGCGAATCCTCCGCACGGCTGGGTGTCTCCCGCTCAAGCTGCGCATCGAAGGCGCCGGCCTCGGCTGAGACAGTAGCCACCGCCTCAAGCGCCTCCGGTGCCAGCGCTGTAGCCACATCGGCAGTCGGACCTGCACTCTCGTAGGTCGGCACCTTCGCCGCCAACGCCTCCGCCCGTGCCTGCTTCTCGGCCTGTAGATGATCCAGCCACTTGGCATAGGTCATCGTCGTGCGCGGCGTCAGCATGCGCACCCAGGCGCGGTGCGTTGGCTCGGTAAAGTACACTGGGATGCCCAGCCGGCGTGCCAGCACGGCCAAGCCCGCGACGTGATCCTGATGCTCATGCGTCACCAGGATGGCATCGAGTTTGGCTGGCTCCTCGCCGGCTAACTGCATCCTGCGCAACAGCTCACGGCAGGAGAGCCCGGCATCGACGAGCACCTGCGTGCGGCCGCTCGCAATGATCGTCGCATTGCCCTTGGATCCCGACGCCAGTACTGTCATACGCATCTCGTCTAGGATACGCTAGACTACGCATTTTGTTCGCCATCCGGCGAGCCGGCCGCGCAGCAAAGAAAGTTGAGCATTCCCTCTTGCTTGCCGAAGATCTTTCTCTTGAATGCCCGGCCAGATGGTCCATCGTATGATGTGGAACAGACCAAGGAGACAGGGATGCGCAAGAAGGTAACGATCGTTGGGGCAGGCAACGTTGGAGCAACGGCTGCCCACTGGATGGCTGCGAAGGAACTGGCCGATGTAGTGCTGCTGGATGTAGTCGAAGGCGTGCCGCAAGGCAAGGCGCTCGACCTGCTGCAAGCGATGCCGATCGAGAAGCGCGATGTGGCTCTGCTGGGCACCAACGATTACGCGGATACAGCGAACTCGGACATCGTCGTCATTACTGCGGGCATCGCGCGCAAGCCGGGTATGAGCCGCGACGATCTGCTGAATACCAACTTTAAGATCATGAGCGATGTGGTCGAGAAGGTCGTGGCGGCATCGCCCAACACGATCCTGATCGTCGTCTCAAACCCGCTCGATGCGATGGCACAGACCGCGTACAAGAAGGCCAAGCTGCCGCGGGAGCGTGTGATCGGCATGGCCGGGGTGCTCGATTCGGCACGCTTCCGGACGTTCATCGCAGAGGAATTGCAGGTGTCAGTCGAGAACGTAACGGCGTTTGTGCTGGGCGGTCATGGCGATACCATGGTGCCGCTGTCGCGCTACTCGACTATGGCGGGCATTCCGATTACGGAGCTGATTGAGCCTGCGCGGCTGAAGGAGCTCGAGAGCCGCACTGCTAACGGAGGCGCGGAGATCGTCAAATACCTGAAGACGGGGTCGGCTTACTATGCACCGAGCGCGGCGGCCGTCGAGATGGTGGAGGCGATCCTCAAAGACAAGAAGAAGATTCTGCCGTGTGCGGCCTATTTGGAAGGCGAGTACGGAATCCACGGCCTCTACGTAGGAGTACCGTGCAAGCTCGGCGCGAAGGGGATCGAAAAGATCATTGAGATCCAGCTGACCGAGCAGGAACAGGCCGCGTTGAACAAGAGCTCAGAGGCAGTCAAGGAGCTTTGTACGGTGATCGGGGTCGCCTAGTGGCTGCTCCTTCCGGAGCCCCTGTACGAGAGAGCAGCCTTGCTGAGGTACAGGCCAGCGATCGGCAGAGCGGAGTGGAGCGCGCCTCGACTGAGGGTAAGCATCCGCTTCGTTCCGTGCAGGCAATGCGCGGCTTGGCCGCCGTGATGGTGCTCATCCTGCACGCAACGGAGATGGCGACAGAGCGCTTCGGCAGCCGGCAGCCGAACTGGTGGGCCGGAGCCGCCGGGGTCGACATCTTTTTCGTCATCAGTGGATATGTAATGTCGCTCTCCTCGGGCCGGCTGGTGCGCCGGAAAGGAGGAGCGACGAAGTTCCTGAAGCGGCGCCTGGAGAGAATCGTTCCGATCTACTGGATTGCGACTACGCTCAAGGTCGCGCTTCTGCTTTGGATTCCTGCCCTGGGTTTGCGTGGGCTGGGCGGAAGCTGGCATGTCGTGGCGTCCTACCTGTTTCTGCCAAGCTGGAACACGAGCCATGCCGCGCTGCCGGTTGTTCCGGTTGGCTGGACCCTCAACTTTGAGATGCTTTACTACGCACTCTTTGCGCTGGCGCTGGCGTTCAAGCTGCCTCCGCTGCGCGTGCTGACGCCTTTGCTGATCGCGTTGGCACTGGTTCCTTTGGCCGTGCATGCCAAAGTCTACGCGCCGCTTAGCTGGTGCAACCCGATCCTGCTCGAGTTCCTGTTCGGCATGATGCTGGAGCGAGCGTGGCGGCGCGGCTGGAAGCTGCAGCCTGGCCCGGCGTGGGTTGTTCTGTGCGTTGCAATGAGCCTGCTTGTGCTCCTCCCAGGACAAGACGGAACTCTGCTTCGGCCTTTCCTGTGGGGTTTACCGGCTGTAGTAATGCTGGCGGCGGCACTCAGTCTGGAAGACAGCATCGGCCGGCGCTTACCACTCTCGATCCTGCTGATCGGCGACGCGTCGTACTCGATTTACCTGACGCATGGCTTTGTTCTGCCCGTGGTAGCCAGGCTTTTCGAGGCGTTGCCTTGGGCCGGAGGGCGCCAAATGCTTCCGATTGTTCTCGTTTCGCTTGCGCTTTGCCTCGGCGCTGGATGGATCTTTTATCTTTGGGTAGAGCTTCCGCTGATCCATTTCTTTCACCGTCGCCGCATGCCAGCTTGAGCGTTCCGGTAGCATAGACCGATGCGATTGCCCACGCGCAGCCTGCCCGGCTGGAGCAGGTTTCTAGAACTCTACTGCGTCGCTATCTTTGCAATGTATGTCTTGATCATTCTGCTGCAACCAACAGTACCCAGTCTGACGGATTATGCCAACTGGACCTATCAGGGTGTGCTGCTGCGGGATCATCTGCTCGGCCTGCCTGATCAGGTACATGCATTGAAACCCTATCCGGTTCCTAATAGTGCTGCCACGGCAGGCATTGGCGTGCTTTCTTTGTGGATGTCCTGGCAAATGGCCGCGAAGCTTTGGCTGGCAGCGCAACTGATCTTCGCACTCGTATCGATTCGTCTCTTCCTGCGAGCGATCGGTGCGGATCGAAGCGTAAGCATTCTTGGTGCGGCGCTGTTTCTAAACCTCAACCTATGGGAAGGTTTCATCAATTTTCAGATGGGCATAAGCTGGGTTCTCATCCTTGCGGCTGTGCTCTTGCGTAGACAAAACAATTTGCAGACGGGACGAGATTGGATCGTTGGCGCACTCCTGTTGCTCACGTTTTTGACCCACATGCTTCCCTTTGCATTTGCGGGTCTTCTGGTGATTTTGTACTGCTTGCAGATCAACCGCTTTCGCCTGCTGTGGCAGTTAGTGCCTTCAGGTCTGGCCTGCATCTGGTATGTTGCCGGCCGCTATCTTGTGGGAGCCAATGAAGATGGACAAGCAGGCATGGCGGAGTCGGTGCGTAATTACTCGGCAGCCTTTTGGGCTTATAAAGGAAACTCTTATCTGAAGTCGCTGGGTTTCATCAACCCGACCTATGGTGGTAGGTCGGCACTGGTTGAATGGGTGGGAAGAGGTGCATTTTTGCTTCTCTTCGCACTCAATCTTGTTCTAGCCGCGACACTGGCCTGGTGTATTTTTTCTGTGCTACGAAGAGCTCTTTTCCAGAAAAATGCGGAGCGTTTTCTGTGGGTGGGCATGGTGGCTTTGCTTCCGATTTATGCGGTTGCGCCAGTGTCCTTGCTGGGCATTTCGGATCCTGGATCCAGACTCTTACAACTCAGTCTGGCCCTTGGAGTTCTGCTATGCGCAGCAAGGCAGACAAAACCGCTTGCGATCGCGAAGGGATGTGCTTTGGTATTGATGACGATCGATCTGGCAATGTTCCTTCACTTTGCCTACGGCCCGGAAAAGTCAGGTTCTGCGGGCTCTCCTCTGCCTCATGCGGTTCTTTCTTTTGGACATGTGTTCAATCACGATCAAGACTACCTTGTGCAGGCCTTGGAACGCGGCGATCGGACCAGGCCTATCTTTGCCACGGGAGTTCTTCTCAACAGACGCTAATTGTGGATGCGATCAGGAGGCGAAGACGTTTAGCTATTAAATAAAAAGCCCGAGTCTCCACTCGGGCTTTATTAAGGAAACTAGGAAACTCGCTCAATCGTAACGGATTCCAGTACAACTGGTGTCTTGGGCCGGTCCTGGCCGTCGCGAGAAAGCTTGCTGATCTTTTCGACGACATCGTAGCCTTCCACAACCTCACCAAAGATGGTGTGCTTGCCGGTGAGCCAACTGGTATCGGTGACGGTGATAAAGAACTGGCTTCCATTGGTGTTCGGGCCGGAGTTGGCCATGGCAAGTTTGCCTGGCTGCTTGAAGCTATGCTGGCTGCCCTTGGTCTCGTCGGCAAACTTGTAGCCGGGACCACCCATGCCGGTACCTTCGGGGTCACCACCCTGAATCATGAACTGAGGAATGACGCGGTGAAAAACAGTTCCGTCATAGAGCTTGTCGCCCTTCTTCGAGCGGGAGTTCCACTCACGCGAGCCTTCGGCTAGATCGATAAAGTTTTTGACGGTAATAGGGGCATCGGCCTCGAAGAGTTCACAGGTGATCGTGCCTTCACTGGTCTTGAAGATGGCGTAGCTGCCGGGCTTGGTAGGCATGAGTACAGATTGCTCCTTACGGGTTAGATAAACGTGAACGACTTTGATTTCGATGCGCCGTTACGAACGACGGTGCGTCCGTATAGGTTAGAGACTTAATTTTGGCTTCAGAGGCGGCGCGGGCGGCGTATCCGTGGGCGCAGAGGCGGGCGAAGCCGAGACAGGAGCCGTCGCCGGTTGAGGCGGAAGTGTCGGCATCGACTGGCCTTCCCGCACGATGCTGACTTTGTCGATCGTAACCGGCGTAGACGGTTTGTCGTTCCGGTCGCGTTCGACGCGGGCGATAGTGGCCACGATCAAAACACTATGCGCGTCGCACTGGCCGAAGATCGTGTACTTGCCGTCAAGGTCGGGTTGCGGCAGCTCGGTAATAAAAAACTGAGTGCCGTTGGTGTTAGGGCCGGCGTTGGCCATGGCAAGACGACCGGGGACATCGAAGGTGAGACCAGGGACGCTTTCATTGTCGAAGTAGTAGCCGGCGTCGCCCGTGCCATCCCCGCGACGATCTCCGCCCTGGATCATAAAGCCGGGAATCACACGATGGAAGGTCGTGCCGTTGTAGTAGGACTTACCGTGGATCTTCTGCTGCGTTACGGGATCAGTCCAATCTTTCGTGCCGTCGGCGAGTCCGATGAAGTTGGCCGAGGCAATGGGGGCTTCCTTGTCGAAGAGCTTGCAGGTGAGCCGACCCATCGAGGTGTCAAACACAACGGTAGGTCCGGTAGGCACAGGTGAGGGCTTTGGCGCGGCGATAGCCCCGGGAGCGTCTGGCAGAGTGGGAGAGGGGGTCGTCTGGGCTACGGATACGATCGTGCCGAAGACAAAAGCAGTGGGCAAAAGGGCGAAGCGTACACACATCATCACAACCTAAGACTATTCCAAGGCAAGGTGGGGAGCAAAAAGGACCCTAAGACTTTCCCGTGCATCCAAACGCAGGGAGGATCAACACGATGAGCAAGCTGGCAGTGTATGGACGGATGAAGGCAAAGCCTGGCAAAGAGGCGGATGTGGAGGCGTTTCTAAAACAGGGCGCGACCATGGCGAACGCAGAGCAAGGGACGGTCAATTGGTTTGGCATCAAAGAAGAGGATGGAGCGTACAGCGTCTTTGACACATTTGAGACTGAGGCGGCGCGGGATGCTCATCTGAATGGCGAGATCGCCAAGGCGCTTATGGCAAAAGCCGATGAGCTGTTTACAGAGCCACCGCAGATCCATAAGATCGCAGTGATCGCGGAGAAATAACCCGACCAGCGCTGTAAAAAAGGGACGGACAACTCCACAGAGTTGGCAATCATCCAGATAGAAAGAGGTGCACGATGGCACAGGGAGTAAACGCTACCAAGATACCGGGACGGCCTTCTCACGAGGCGATTGAGTCAACTGGGGAAGAGTCTGACGAGAGCAGATTGAACAAGGATGCGATGGAAGGTGCAAAGCGCGCTGAAAACCGCATCACCTCCGACGAGACGAAAATTCCAGGCAGCAGCATCTTCACAAAATAAGGCGGTCAACTGTAGATCCCGTCCAAAGACGGGATCTACAGTTTTGTACGCACGTATAAGCGTTGATCAGGATTTTTCAGTTAGTGCTTCGACGCCTGGCAAGATTTTTCCTTCCATGAACTCAAGCGAAGCGCCGCCGCCGGTCGAAATGTGGGTGATGTGGTTGGCGAAACCGGACTGCTGAATCGCTGCAACAGAGTCCCCTCCCCCGACAATGGTCGTGGCCTCTGCATTGTCAGCAACAGCTTTAGCAATAGCATTGGTGCCTCTGGAGAACTCTGGAAACTCAAAGACGCCCATTGGACCGTTCCAAAGCACGGTCCGGGCACTCGTAATCTCATTGGCAAAAAGCTCGATTGTCTTTGGGCCAATATCGAGGGCCATCTTGCCTTCCGGAAAGGGCCCGTTACCCTCAAACGGCTCAGGTTGTGCATCCGCATCGAAGCTGTCAGCAAGCATGTGATCTACAGGCATAAGAAAGCGAATACCTTTGGCTTTAGCCTGCTCAAGCGCTGCGCGGGCGACTCCGATCTTGTCTTCTTCGACCAGCGATTTACCGGTGGAATGACCCTGCGCGCGGAGAAAGGTGTAGGCCATGCCGCCGCCAATGAGAAGCGCATCCGCCTTCTCAATCAAGCTCTCGATGACGCCGATCTTGTCTGAAACTTTTGCGCCACCAAGAATGGCCACAAAGGGCTTGTCGGGCACGTTCAGGGCCTTGCCAAGATGGTTCAGCTCGGACTCCAAGAGCAGGCCGGCTGCGGATTTCGAAACAAAATGCGTAACGCCTTCAGTAGAGGCGTGGGCACGATGGGCGCTGCCGAAGGCATCGTTGATATAAACGTCACACAACGCGGCAAGCTGCTGGGCAAACCTCGGATCGTTGGCTTCTTCTTCAGGATGGAAGCGCAGGTTTTCAAGCAGCAAGGTTTGTCCGGAGCCGAGCTGACTGACCAGCTCAATGGCGATTTCACCGACACAGTCCGGACTAAAGCCGACGTTTTCCTGCGGGCCAAGCAGGTGATCGAGCAGCTCCCGCAGGCGATCGACTACCGGCCTAAGACTTAGTGCGGGAACGATTTTGCCTTTAGGCCGGCCAAGATGCGAGCAGAGGATGACTTTCGCCTTACGCCGAAGCACGTACTCCAGGGTAGGGATAGTCTCACGGATGCGCGTGTCATCGAGGATACGAGGGACAGCGTCATTTGAGAGCGGGACGTTGAAGTCGACACGAATCAGCACGCGTTTATCGTGAATCTCGCTGTCGTCGAGGTCGCGGAAAGAGAGTTTTGCCATGGCGGTTCAGATGCTTACTCGGGAAGGATCGCGTCGACTTCGATTTCAACCTTCCAACGCGGATCCAGCAGGCCGGCCACAATGACCATGGTGGCGGCGGGCCGGATGAGCGAGAAGAACTTGCCGTGAATGCGCGCGGCGGCCTCCCAGTCCTCTCGGCTAGTGAGATAGATGCGGCTGCGGACAACATGCTCAAAGCTGGTGCCGGCTTCTTTGAGGATGGAGGCGATGAGGGTAAGGCACTGATCGGTTTGTCCGGCAATGTCGGCATTGTCACAGCCGACGGGGCCTGTGCCCGAGACCATGACGTGGCGGCCCACGCGAACGGCGCGAGAAAACTTAATGATGTCTTCGTAAGGAGAGGTGCCGGCGATATTTTGGCGTTGAGTCATTGGGCTCTTTCGGCTAGGGCGCGGCGACGATTGAGAACTGCGTCTACGTCGGCAAGATCTGAAGGACGACCGCGGGCTAACCTAGGGATGCAGTCCTCTGCTGAGATGTAGCGAGCGGGCAAAGAGTCGCCAGTGAGAATGGAATGCTGTTCGCGTAGGCCGTTGTGGAATCGATCCAGTCAATTTTTAAGAATGTTCAGGCAGAACAAATGTATATCGTCTGTAGCTGCATGCGGCGTTTGATGTGAGTTCGCTCTAGCCCTGATATCGAGAGGTGTCAGAGACCCTTGCCGACCAGAAACAGGATCAAGTCCTTCACCCGGCTAGAGTAGCCCCACTCGTTGTCGTACCAGCTAATCACCTTGCCCGAGTTGCCGACCACCTTCGTAAGTTTGCTGTCCACGATCGAGGAGAGCGGGTTGCCGCGGAAGTCGGTCGAGACAAGCTCTTCCTCTGTATAGCCCAAAATGCCCTTCAGCTCGCCCTCGGACGCTTTTTTTAAGGCTTCATTGATGCTGGCGGCCGTTATCGGCTTTTCAGCGACGAACGTCAGGTCGACGACCGAGACATTCGGGGTGGGGACGCGAATGGCGAAACCGTCGAGCTTGCCTTCCATCTCCGGAATGACGAGCTTAAGAGCCTTTGCTGCACCCGTTGAAGACGGGATCATACTCAGCGCTGCAGCTCGGGCGCGGCGCAGATCCTTATGCGGCGTGTCGAGGATCACCTGGTCGTTGGTATAGCTATGGATCGTCGTCATGATGCCGGAGGTAATGCCGAACGTGTCGTTAAGCACCTTGACGACGGGAGCAAGGCAGTTTGTGGTGCAACTGGCGTTCGAGAGAACGTTGTGCTTGGCCGCGTCATACTTCTCATCGTTGACACCCAGAACCACAGTCAGGTCTTCGTTGGTTGCGGGGGCAGAGATGATTACCTTTTTGACCGTCGTGCCGAGGTGGGCTTTGGCCTTTGCGGCATCGGTGAAGAAGCCAGTCGACTCAACGACGATCTCAGCGCCGACAGAGGCCCAGTCGAGCTTCGCAGGATCGCGCTCGGCGAATACTTTTACTTTTTTGCTGTCGACGGTGATGGAGTCGGCATCGGCGGTGATGGTTTGCTTAAGATTACCGAGAATGGAGTCGTATTTGAGCAGATGCGCCAAAGTGGCCGGCGTGGTCAGATCGTTGACAGCGACGAACTCGATCTCCGGATTGCCCAGTGCGGTGCGGAAGACGTTGCGGCCGATGCGGCCAAAACCATTGATGCCAACCTTGACTGCCATTGCGCTTGTGCTCCCTGTTGTTACTTGACGGTACTTCGTTGATTCGTATCGCCCATTCGGAGGCTATCAAAGGATGATGGGAGGCGCAATGAAGCGAAGGACAGTCGCGGCGGCGGCGAGGCAGGGTAAGTTTGCGGTGAGAGAAGCGGTGTGTTACAAGCGTGTTTAGATGCTACGGGATGAGCCTGGCTGATTGCAGGATCACAGCCACGGCTCGCGGCCTGCACCGCATTGCTGGGCAGAGCCGCCCGGAAAGAGTAAGCGCACTATGCGCGATTGGATACGTGAGCAGATGAGAAGACGTTCCAGGCGTGGGCCGAACGAGTCAGAGTCCACCGGAAAAAGCGGTCAGGAGTTGCCCTCAGGACAACTAGCCCCGTTGCGACCAAGCTACCCCGAGCCTATCCAGATAGCGGCGGAGCAGGCTGAAGTGAGTTCTCCGGAGATCCATCCACGCAGTCCAGAGACCGATCAGCGCAGTCCGGAGATCGCAACGGTACACGCATTCCCAGCGGAGCCACGGACACAGGTGGAGCAGCCGCCTCCTGAACGCTCCGCAGAGATGTCCGCCGACGTTCCGCAGGATGGTTCCGCGGAGAGGACGCCAGTAGCCGACTTTGCCCCAGCCGTCGAGGGCAAGGTTGTAGTTGAGACTCAGCCCGAGTCGCTGGCCACGCCGCCCGAGGAACAGGTCGCCGCAAAGAGCCCGCGTGGTTACGTGGTGCTGACGATTGGCCTGCCGGGTTCCGGCAAGACGACCTGGTACAAGCGCCGTGGCGTATCGCCCCTCTCAAGTGACATGCTGCGGACGATCCTATTCGACGACATCACGGACCAGCGCTATCAGGGGCTGGTGTTTTCGACGCTGCGAAGTTTGCTACGGGCACGGCTGATCGCCAAGATGCCGTGGAATTATGTGGATGCGACCAACCTGAGTCCGCATGAGCGCCGGCAGTGGATCAAGATGGCCAAAAGCTTCGGATATGAGGTGCAGGCCGTCTTCTTCGACGTGCCGCTGGCAGTGTGTCTGGAGCGAAACTCCAAACGCGACCGCCAGGTGACCGATGAGGTCATGCACAAGATGGCCGAACGTCTGCGTCCGCCTGTGTTCAAGGAAGGCTTCGACAAAATTACAGTGGTGCGGGTGAAGTCGGCCGCAGGTGAGCCGGTGGGCACCGGTGAAGGTGCGGAGTCGCCAGAGCCTTCAGTCGAGCCTCCAGCGGCAGTGGGCGAAGCAGTCAGCCAGAGCTAGTAAAGTGAGGTGCCTCTTTGACTGAGGCCGAGGTAGAGTTCGCGCAGGTGAGCTTTACGCCGGCCTCGGGCGCGTCTGTGCTGGAGAGCGTATCCCTGCGGCTGGCACCCGGGACGACGACGGCCCTGTTAGGCCGGAGCGGCAGCGGCAAAACAACCCTGATGCGCATGGTCAACGGTTTGGTGACCCCGACCGGCGGGTCGGTGCGCGTGGGTGGCCGGGCCGTGCCGGAGTGGGATCTGCTCGAGCTTCGCCGGGGCGTGGGCTACGTCATCCAGGAGACCGGGCTCTTCCCGCATTGGACCGTGGAGCGCAATGTGGGCCTGGCGCTGGAGCTGCTCGGCAAGAAGGATCGCGTTCCGCGAGTCGCCGAGATGCTGAAGCTGGCAGGACTTGATCCGGGGTTGGGCGCACGATTGCCGTGGCAGTTGAGCGGCGGGCAGCGGCAGCGGGTGGGATTGGCGCGAGCGCTCGCGGTAGACCCTGGCGTCCTGCTGATGGATGAGCCTTTCGGCGCGCTCGACCCGATGACCCGGGCGGAGATCCAGACGACGCTTAAAGAACTGCTAGGGCGTCTGCGCAAAACCGTGCTGCTGGTAACGCACGATCTGGACGAAGCCCTCTACCTTGCGCAGCGCGTGATCTTTCTCGAAGGCGGAAAGGTCGTGGCCGATCTGCGTTCGGGCGAGGTTCTGGGCAGCACGCTCGAGTACGTCAAGCGCTACGTGGCGGCGGTCCGGCGCGGAGATCGCGCATGATCCATTTCCTAAAGGCACATGCGGCGGAGATCGGGAGGCTCACGTTTGAGCACCTCTGGCTCACCCTGTTTGCCATGGGATTGGCAGCCGCGATCGGGCTGCCGCTGGGCGTCTGGCTAACCCGGCATGAGCGCTGGGCAAAGCCGGTCATCGCAGTCACGAACATCATTCAGGTCATTCCTAGCCTGGCCTTGTTCGGGCTGTTGCTGCCGGTGCCTTGGCTTGGCGAGGATGCAGCGCGACTCGCGATTCTGGCGTTGACGGGATATGCATTGTTGCCGATCGTGCGCAACACGTACGCAGGCATTCGCAGTGTCGATCCAGCGCTGATCGATGTAGCCGAGGCGATGGGAATGACCGCGGGCCAGAGACTGTGGAAGGTGGAGTTGCCGCTCAGCGCGAGCGTCATCCTAGCCGGTCTGCGGACGGCGACCGTGACCTGCGTAGGGGTGGCGACGATCGCGGCAGCCATCGGCGCGGGAGGGCTGGGCGAGCTGATCTTTCGCGGAGTAGCCTCGGTCGATAACGGCCTGGTGCTGGCAGGGGCGATCCCGGCGGCACTGCTGGCCTTGGCGGCAGACGCCGGGTTGGGTGGCCTTGAACAGCGGCTTTCGGTGCGGCGAGATGGCTAAGCTGCGGCTGCTTGGCCTGGCTTCCCTCCTGCTTTGCCTGGGCTGCGCGCCGCCGCGGGGATCGCGCGTGACGGTCGGAGCGAAGAACTTTACCGAACAGGTGGTGCTCGGCGAGCTACTGGCGCAGGAGATCGAGGCTGTCTTTGCTCAAGAAGGCAAGGCTCAGCGCGTGGAGCGCCGCTTCTATCTGGCCGGCAGTTACCTCTGCCAGCAGGCTCTGGTAAGCGGGCGCATCGACACCTACGTGGAGTACACCGGCACGGCGCTGACGGCGATCCTCAAGCAGCCTTTACCCGAGAACCGGGATCCCGCGGCCGTGTTTCGCACCGTGCAGTCGATGTATCAGACGCGTTTCCAGGTGCGCGTAGAGCCGGGGCTGGGGTTCAACGATACCTTCGCGATGGTGATGCGCGGGGCGGATGCGGACCGGATGCACGCCAGTAAAATCTCCGACCTGCAAGGGCACGCAGCGGAGATGCGGCTGGGCGTGGGGTATGAGTTTCAGGCGCGACCGGATGGCTTAACAGGGCTTGAGAAGGCGTATGGTTTGCAGTTCGGTCCGCCGCGCTTGATGGATCTGGGGCTGCTCTACCGCGCGCTCAATGGCGGGCAGATCGACCTTGCCGCCGGCAACTCAACCGACGGACCCATCCGCGCATTCGGCTTGCGCGTGCTGGCCGACGACCGCCACTTCTTCCCTCCATACGAGGCTGTGCCGCTGGTGCGCGAAGACTCGCTGCAAAGGCATCCGGAGATACAGACGGCGATGGAGCGGCTGGCCGGCAAGGTAACCGCGGACGAGATGCAGACAATGAACGATGCCGTAGACGGAAAGCACGAAGAGGTAGAAGACGTGGTACGTCGCTTCAGGGAAGGAAAAGGATTGTGATGGTGGAGCCTTGGTTGCGCGGAACATTGGCCGAGTACGACGCAGTGCGAAGACAGGTGCTGCATGCGCTGGAGCTAGCCGCAGAAGAGATAGACCGCTGGTGCACGGGATTGTCCGATGCAGAGATGGATGCGCGTCCCTTTAGACTTGCACCAGTGGCGTTTCACCTGCGGCACATGGCGCGAAGCCTGGATCGCCTGCTCACCTACGCGGAGGAACAGCCATTGACGGAAACACAGCTAGAGGCACTCCGGACCGAGCTCGTTGAGGTTGGGAATGCAGCGCACGTCTTGGAGGAGTTTCAAGCAGGTCTGCGGCACGCAATGGAACGGGTACGGGCGACTTCACCGCAGACGTTTGAACAGAAGCGCGAGGTAGGGCGGGGACGTTTACCCTCCACGGTGGGGGGCCTGCTGGTGCACTGCGCGGAGCACACGCAACGGCACGTTGGGCAGGCAATCACAACGGCCAAGGTTGTAGTGGGTTTGCGTACCGTACCTTGAAGAGTTGACATACGGGCTTACTTGATAGCGGAGACTGCAGACGTGTTGTGCATTGCGGATCAGCGCAGGTATCTGCCGGCAGCGGAGATCCGGACCCGGGTGCACAGGACTCTGGACTTCCATCTGCACCAGATGCCTCATATTCACGGCTTCTACTATCACTTCACGGATATGGAGACCGGGGCGCGGCAGGGCAAGTGCGAGGTCTCGTCGATCGACACAGCCATTTTTATGCGGCGCGCTGATGTGCCGGACGTACTTTACCGAGACACGCCTTGAAGAAGATTCGCAGCTTTGCGACGGCGCTCTACGAGCGGGTGGACTGGCCGTGGATGCTGACCGGCGGTAATGCTGATGCGCTGACTTACTCGATGGGCTATAAGCCTGGATCGGGGTTTCTTAAAGCGCGGTGGAGCACCTACTCCGAGCTGATGATGCTGTCTCTGCTGGGCATCGGCTCGCCCACGTACCCGGTGATTCCGAAGACCTGGATTGCGTTTGCGCGCCATATGTGAACTACGAGGGGCTTCGGTATCTCTCAGATCTGGCCCCGTTGTTTACGCACCAGTTCTCGCATGCCTGGTTCGATCTTCGCAACAAGCACGACCGCTACGCCGCTTATTTTCAGAACTCCATTCTTGCGACGCGGGCGAACAAGGCCTTTTGTCTGGAGCTGGGGCCACCCTACAGCGATACCTACTGGGGCATTACAGCGTCTGACTCCGAGCATGGCTATACGGCCTGGGGTGGCCCACCGGCGATGGGCCAGATCGATGGAAGCGTCGTTCCCTGCGCCACGGCGGGGTCGCTGGTCTTTTTACCACAGGCATGCCTGGAGGTCCTGATGGCGTTGAAGGTCCATTATCCCAAAGCATGGGGACGTTACGGACACGTGGACGCGTTCAATGCGAAGGACCAGTGGTACGACCCAGACGTGCTGGGAATCGACCAAGGGATTGGTGTGCTGATGGCGGAAAATCTACGGACGGGGATGGTCTGGGATACGTTTATGCGCAATCCGGAGATGACACAGGCAATGGACCTCTGCGAATTTGTAAGCAACTAGCAAATGTTGCTGAAGATAGGTCGCGCTCGGTTAATAGCCGTTGGCGAGCAGGTAGTCCTCAGTGACGGTCCACCTCTGGGCGTGGAC
>CALMVK010000129.1:35560-37572 GCA_937873145.1 uncultured Granulicella sp.
AATAGCCGTTGGCGAGCAGGTAGTCCTCAGTGACGGTCCACCTCTGGGCGTGGACATCGTTTCGTCGCGCTTCAACCTGTTTTTCAGCATACTTGGCCAAAGCATCGACTTCGATGTTGAGCGAGCTGCCGGGCTGCAGAGCGTGCATCGAGGTGACCGCATACGTGTGCGGAATGACTGCAACCGAGACGACATCGCCAAGAATAGCCGCGACCGTAAGCGAGATACCTTCGACCGTGATGGAGCCTTGCGGAGCGATGTAGCGGCTCAGGCCGGAGGGGACGGCAAAGCGAAGGCGCCAATCGCTTACGGCTTCGTTGGCAGGGTCAATGGCTTCGAGCGAGATCAGTGTGCCGACGCCATCCACATGGCCTTGCACGACGTGTCCGCCAAGAGGTGCGCCGGCGGGGGTAGGCAGCTCAAGGTTCACGACGTCGCCGGGCTTGAGTTGCGCAAGCTTCGTCCGCTCCACGGTCTCCTGGGCAAGATCAGCCGAGAACTGCGTATGCGTAATATCAAGCGCGGTAAGGCAAACGCCGGAGACGGCCACGGAGTCGCCGGTGTCCAGCCGCGGAGCTAGATCCGGGGTGGAGACCGTGAGACGCGTCGGGCCTACCGCGTTACGGGTGGGAATCATGGAGACAATGACGCCAGTGGCTGCGACGAGGCCGGTAAACATAGCTTTAGCTTAGTGCAAGCCGGCCAGACTCTGCCACGGGTCATGCAGCAGGCCGGAGACTTCGACATCCGCACCTACGCTTCGCTTCTGGACCTGCCGAAAACTCTGTTCGAGCGTGAAGGAGGTCGGACCGTCGTAGGCAAAGGGGAGTGCCTCTATGCCAAGCTCAGTCTCGGCGTAGAAGAGAACAACGCGATCGACCAGCTGTTCGCGGAGAAAAGCACCGTTCAGGGTGGAGCCGGCTTCGAGCAGTACACTCAGAATTTTGGCTTGGTGAAGCTGCTGTAAAAGTGCGCGCAGACTGAGGGAATCTTCGGCAGGAATCTGCGTCACGCGGACTCCGCGCGCTTCAAGGGTGCGAAGCTTGCCGGCAGGAGCGTCCGGGCCGCAGAAGAGCCAAAGGTTCTCGGCCGCAGTCTGGACAAGCTTCGATTTGACTGGAATCCGAAGATGGGTGTCGAGCACAATTCGCTGGAGCGCGCGGCGTCGCGGCAGGCCGGAGCGGTCGGTGAGCAGCGGGTCATCGGCAAGCACGGTCCCGATGCCGGCAAGAACAGCGTCGGCGGCGTGCCGCAGGCGCTGCACTTCAGCCCGAGCCTCGGGGCCGGTAAGCCAGAATGGTTGGTTTGCGGTGCGCCGGGCGGCGGGTGGCGCAAGCTTGCCGTCGACCGAAAGCGCTGCCTTGAGGGTCACAAAGGGCCGATGCTGGGTGATGGAGCAGGCGAAGGCGTTGTTCAAGGTGCGGGCTCGCTGTTCAAGCGTCCCGACCGTGACTTGAATGCTGGCGGCGCGCAGCTTTTGCACTCCCCGGCTGCTGACCTGCGGGTTCGGGTCGAGCGTGGCGACGACGCAGCGAGCGATGCCGGCAGCGATGAGGGCGTCGGCGCAGGGGCCGGTGCGGCCATAGTGGCTGCACGGCTCAAGCGTCACGTAGGCGGTTGCGCCACGGAGATCGTTTCCGGCGGCCAAAGCTTGCTTGAGTGCAGCGATTTCGGCGTGGTCGAAGCGGTCATAGAGGTGCGCGCCTTCGCCCAGCAGTTGACCCTCGCGAACCAACACACAGCCGACCTGCGGGTTGGGTGAGGCCAGGCCAAGAGACGCCTCAGCAAGGGCGAGCGCCCGGGCCATCCAGTGTTCTTCGTCTGCCAACAGGGCTCCTTGGTGCGACCACGCGCGCGTACCTATACTAAGGCGATGCGAGCCGCTCTCTTGCTGATCTTTGCGACGTTGCCGGTGCTCGCACAGAATACTCTGGCATACCAGCTCCGCGCGATCGCCCTAGGCAGATGCTGGATTGGGCCGCTCGAGCCGATAAAAGGGATGGTCAAGGTTG
>CALMVK010000130.1:0-2521 GCA_937873145.1 uncultured Granulicella sp.
TCGATGCCTACGCCGAGGCAGAAGCCGTACGACGCGAGAAGCGGTCTCCTCTTCGCAAACTGTGGGATCGCCTGACCGGCAACTAGGCCGTCCAGCTCCGCAAAGACCAGAAAGAAACCCAATTGTGTGCGGACGCTACTACCGGACGGCCGACAAACAAAAGCTCGCTGAGGCGCTGCGCGCCCAGGCGAGCGGCGATTCCCTGCTCTATGCCCCCGGCTACAACATCGCGCCGACCACCACCCAGCCGGTGCTTCGCCAGGAGCGCGACACCTTCTGCCGGGAGCTGGTGCCGATGCGCTGGGGTTTGGTCGGCTTCGGCTCCAAGGGCGTCGATCCAAAACGCAGCACGTTCAATGCGCGGGCCGAGGGCTTAGAGCAAAGTTCCCTTTGGAGCCGTCCGCTTCACCGGCACCGCTGCATCATTCCAATGGACGGTTATTACGAGTGGCGCAAGTCGGACAAGCAGGCGTTCCGCTTCACTGTAGGCGATCAGACGATGGGCGTGGCTGGTTTGTGGGACGCGTGGAAGTCGCCCGAGGGCGTCTGGCTTCAGAGCTTTACCATCATCACGACCGATCCGAACACCGCCGCGGAGTCCGTGCATGACCGAATGCCGGTGATTCTTCACCCCAAAGACTTCGATGAGTGGCTGAATCGGGAAGAGGTCGAGAGGCCGCCCATCCATCTTCTGAAGCCCTTCCCTTCCCATGAAATGCAGGTTTTCTCAGCACATCCAAAGGTGGGAAACGTTCGCAATCAAGGCCCCGAAATGTTGAATAGCGAGTGATCTTTAGATCAGGGAAACTACGCCTTCGTCGACGTTCTCCAAGATTCCGCTCTCCACAATCTTCAAATTGCAACCAAGTATCGGCGCTTCCTTCCAGATGTTCACCACCGCATCCTCCAGAGCATTGAAGAATCCATCCACGTGGTCTTCTGATACAAGAAATTCCACTGTCAGCTTTACATAAGTCATCAGTAGCTCTCCCATCCGATCCTAGACCTGGAGGGGGAAGTCTCCCCCCCGGCCTCCGAAGCGCCCGGTAAATGCCCCGGGCCACTTCTCCGTCACCCCCTCTGCGGGGACACCCCGCAACGCCTGTACGCTGTTGAGGACTTCCCGGAAGCGGGCGAGTCTCACGTAGCTAGCCGTCAAGAGCGCCTCCGTAACGCAGTGACTCAATCACCAATCGGGGACTTGCGCCTTGACGGTTCAGCAGTGATGCAGAACGTCCAGTGGGGAGTAGCACCACCGCAGCAGGGGTGAGTGCCGGTACAGGCGTGACGAGGGCATCGCAAACATCTGATACAGGAGGAATCATTGGAATACTTCGTCGGGATCGATTGGGGAACGCAGATCCACCGCGTTGCCGTGCTGGATCGGAACGGGCGCGTGATCGAGCAGTACAACGCAGACCACAGCGGCGAGGGTCTCGTAAGTCTGGTCAAGAGGCTCAAACAACGTGCAGCGTGTGAGCCAGCTCTGGTCGCCATCGGCATCGAGGTCGCCTGGGGTGCACTTGTGGAGACCCTTGTCGAAGCAGGCTTTGCTGTGTTTTCGATCAATCCTAAACAGGTAGACCGCTTCCGTGACCGGTTCACCGTTGCCGGAGCGAAAGACGATGCCCGGGATGCTTTGGTCCTGGCCAGCTCGCTCTTCACCGATAGGCAGAGCTACAGGCGAGTGGAGATCGACTCCCCTGATTTGATCCGGCTCCGAGAGCTTTCTCGCTTCGAAGACGAACTCAAGATCGAACTCAGGCGCGTCACCAATCGTCTATGGCAGCAGCTTCACCGGTACTACCCGCAAATGCTGGCCATCAGTCCGGCTGCGGACGACCGGCTCATGTGGGACTTACTGGAGGCCGCGCCTACGCCTGCGGAAGGTGCAAGGATGAGTTCCCTTCGCGTCAAGCGCATCCTCAAGGCAAACCGGATTCGCAAACATTCAGCCGATGACGTGCTCCTTGCGTTGAGAACCATGCCGCTGGTCCTGGCTCCGGGTGGAGCCGAAGCAGCTAGTGAGCATGTCCTGTTCCTCCTTCCCCAATTGAAGCTGCTGGATGAGCAGGTCCGGGAAGTAGGCAACCGCATCAAGCGTCTTCTAAGCGCGATGATCGAGACGACCACTGGAGCAGGCCAGCCGCCTTGTGACGCCGGTCTGATTCTGTCGATTCCTGGCGTCGGCCCCGCGGTTGCCGCGGCTCTGCTGACAGAAGCGTCCAGGCCGATCCGCGAACGAGACTACCAGTCCCTGCGCTGCTATGCCGGTACGGCCCCGGTGACGAGGCAGAGCGGCAAGAGGAAGACAGTCGGCATGCGTCAGGCTTGCAGTCCCCGCTTGCGAAACGCGGTGTTCTACTGGGCGACAAGCAGCCTTTGCTGCGACAGCAGGAGCCGAAGGCAGTACGACGCACTGCGGGCAGCAGGTCACCTTCACGCACGAGCACTGCGCGGTTTAGCCGACAGACTGCTTCGCGTTCTGATCGCCCTGCTCAAAAGTCAGGAAACCTTTGAT
>CALMVK010000130.1:2621-6333 GCA_937873145.1 uncultured Granulicella sp.
TGTTATCGGCTTTCAAAGTGTTTCAGGGTGCCTATCTAGAATCTGATGTGCAAGCTTGCACGGGCGGCACCGAGGGCGGCAACGGTTGTGGTGAATCGACAACCACGGACGAGGCAGCTCTTGCACACCGATTTCTTCTGATGCTGATGCACCTGCGATCGGGCTCTCTTCCCGATTCCCCTCTAAAGCTGGCGACCGAAGATGCAGCGCTAAACGCTGTCTATCAGGCTGGAATCCGAGGGCTGCGAGCCAACTGTCCTCCCAAGGATAAGACCTGTAATACAGGTGAACAACCGGCCAAGAAGGAAGAACGCGCTTGGATACGCTATCGGGATGCCTTTGTCGCCTATGCTGTCGTCCAATGGCCTGCGGTGCCGCCAGACACCTGGAGCGCATACCTTACCCATTTACGACTAGCGGAGCTTCAGGCGGGAGACGGTCAGCAGTAGACCATCTGCATCTCCTCGATGTCCCGGAGCCGCTCCCCGGATAATGCACAACTAGAACCGAACAAGCATCTGTCGCCGTGGTCGTGGGAATGTGGGAGACGCGAGCTTCACCAGCGTCTTCCAAGCGGCTGTGCGAAGGGTGGTAAACGGCTTCATCGTTTTCCATGCTTTGCATAGCTGCGCCATTTCCATGACCAATTCTGCTTGCGTAAAGCGTGGGGAGTCCCCGGCCCTGGAAATGGCGCTCCGCTTGGAAGGCTGCCGGTAGTGCTGGCACCCTCCCACATTCCCAGAGCAAGAGCATCAGGCGCGACTGCCGTGACCGTGCAAAGCATGGAACGGTGGAACTGTCCCACCCTTAGCACCGCCACTTGAAAAACGCCGATGGTACTGGCGTTTACCACAGCCGCGCCCGAGTACGATGACGAGCACTAGGTCAGGAACAAAAGCAAAGCAAAGAGCAAGATCAGAAGCCTACCTGGTCAGGTTGAAAGAAGAAGGTGCCAACCCTTTCTAGAATGTCTCGCTCGAAAGACGCGAGTCGTGCTTCGCTGCCAAGTCGAGCAGCAGTGAGGCGGGCGAGCGGCCCGCTCAGAGTTCTAGCCAGCCAGTAATAAATAGTTCTAACTATCTTTAGTTTTACCTTGCTAATAAGGCAAAAAGGAGTATACTTAGAAACAGAGAGGGGAATGAGAAACAACCCCGATCTACCAGCAGCGCGGGAACGCTGCTAAAGCCAAAACCACACAGGAGAAACACCGATGATTAACGATCTGAACCGCGTACTACTCATGGGATACCTCGGAGCCGATGCCCAGACTCCTCAGAGCGACAACGGACCAGTCACCTTTTCCGTCGCCACCACAGACCGTTGGGTGGACGAGAAGAAGCAGAAGCAGACCCGCACCGAATGGCACAACATTGTTGTCTTCGGAAACCTTCGCAAGTATGCCGCCAAGTTGAAGAAGGGCGACCGGGTTTACATCGACGGCCAACTACGTTCCAGCAAGTACGACAAGACAGTTGGGGGCGAGACGGTCACGATCTATAACCACGAGATTGCCGTGATTCAGATTGAGCGAGTAGCCGCAAAGGGCGAGGCCGACACCGGCAACGACGACTAGAGATTGAGCAGAAGTGAGATGGGGCAGTGCGGGAACACTGCCCCCAACCACAACGCCGTACAGACCACACAGGATATGAGCCATGTACACCGAAACGGCTGTAGATTCAGGATACAAGACACTCCCTCTCGCAATGCTTGAGGAGTCCACCACAAACCCCCGCCGCACGTTCGAGCCGACCAAGCTGGTTGAGCTTGCCGCCAGCCTGTCCATCCACGGCCTCATCCAGCCGATCACCGTTCGGCCCAAGGGCGAGGTCTTCGAGATAGTTGCAGGTGCCCGCCGTTATCGGGCCGCACAGATTGCAGAGCTTGCAGCAGTGCCGGTGCGCATCCTTGACCTCTCCGATGAACAGACGTTGGAAGTTCAAATCATCGAGAACAGCCAGCGGCAGGACGTACACCCCTATGAGGAAGCCGCCGGATACCAGCGCCTCCTAGACCTTCCCGGCTATACCGTGGAAGCACTGGTGGCCAAGACCGGCAGGAGTCAGAGCCACATCTACGCCCGGCTTACTCTGCTGGCCCTTATCCCGGACGTGGCAACAGCCTTTCAGGAAGAGCGAATCACCGCCAGCCACGCCAACCTGATTGCCCGACTCCCCGCAGACCGGCAGGCAGACGCCTTCGAGCAGTGCTGGCGCAAGGACTACCAGGACAAGGAGCCACACCTGCTACCGGCGAAGAACGTAGCCGCATGGATACAGGCGAACCTCTACCTGCCCCTTGTCGCTGCCCCGTTCGACCGTGAAGACCCCACCCTGAATCCAGCCATGGGAGCTTGCACCACATGCCCTCGCCGCAGCGGGTTCAACACTTCCCTTTTCTGCGATGTTCAGGGCGACCAGTGCCTAGACGGAGCTTGCTACCAGACCAAGGTTGCCAACCACCTTGACCGTGAGATTGCAGCCCATCCCGGCCTCGTGCAGATCGTGGAAGGATGGCGCAGGGCGAGCGAACAGAAGCCGGATGATGTGAAGCGCGGCCTGTACCGGGAGAGAACCCCGACGCGGAGCCCGTGAGCGCCTGTGAAGCAGCAAAGCCCGCCCTGATTGTCTACGGTCCGCACGTCGGCACATTCCTTACCGTTTGCACCGACAATCGTTGCCCAGTACACGACCCGCGACAGGCAGCAGACCGCGCCGCCAACCCTGTTCCGACTGTAGACGCTCCCACAGAAGACGAGACAGGGGAGCAGACCGCAGCCCGTAAGGCCGACTACGACCAGCGCCAGGCCGAGTACAAGGCCGACCAGGAACGTAGGGAGGCGACACGGCAGGGGGAAGAGGACCGCCGCCACAAGGAATACGAGGCCGAGCAGGAGCGCAGGACCAAGCAGCAGAAGAAGCGCACGGCTACCTTCGAGCGCATCATCCAGAACGCCCCGCCCGTCTTCACAGCCGCTCACCTTCGCGTGTTGCTTCGCGCCCTGGTGAACATGGACCCGTACACCTTTGCCGACGATCTAGCCGTGGAGATGAACGGCGATGACGAGAACGACCGCCGCAGCGCAGAGGAAGTACTGTTGACCGCCATCGACGGCCTAGCGGACGACAAGCTGACCGGGTTTGCCCTTCACCTTGCGTTGGCAGGACACCGCAGTATCCCCAAGGAAGGTGAGAACGACCACCTTGTAGAAGCGGAAGCGGCTTTCACTCCAAAGGAGAAGCCAGCCCCGGCGAAATCAGCCGGAAAGAAGTTGGCGCTGGTAAAGCCGAAGAAGGCGACCACGCCCACAGCAACGAAGAAGGCCGCCAAGAAGACCACTAAAGCCGCATAAGCCTCACCAACCCGCGAAGCCGGGGCGACCCGGCCCGCCCCCTCTCAGGAGGGAAAGGACGAGTCATGTTTAAGCTCAGCTACAAGCTGACAGTACGTGAACGGGTGCAGGGCAAGTGCGACCGGCATCCACGCTACAACCCCGAGAAGGATGGCAGGGCCGGTATCAAGGGCGGCTGCTCAGCCTGCTACAGCCTGCTGGACTTGCATAACGCTCGCCTCAAGCTGGATGCCGCCGTGCACGAGTTTGTTCGACGCGCAGGACCATGGGCGCGGCCACGCGAACCCCGACGCAAGCGGAAGACTGACGCTCCCACTCCAGACGAGGTGCCCGAAGTTTAGCCAGGAACAAGAACAGAAG
>CALMVK010000131.1 GCA_937873145.1 uncultured Granulicella sp.
TATCCAGAACTACGCGTATGTGGATACGCTAGGTCGTGAGACGGTCACATGGGTTCGTACCTTTGCAACCGGCAAACAGCGTCGGTTCGACGCATATATGATCTGGAGCGAAGAACGCGGTTGCATTGTTGATTACCTCGGGACACATCAGCATCTAGCCGTGGACCTGGAACTCAGCGTTGCCGACAATGGCGGTTTGCAAATTCGATCCACCGGGCAACGCTTTTACGAAGGTCCACTCGCTTTTCAGTTCCCGATGTTCTTCTCAGGCTCTGCCAACGTTTGCGAGTGGTATGACGACGCCTCAGGATGTTTCAGGATCAGCGTGAGCGCTGAAAATTCACGCTGGGGAAAGCTGTTCGGCTACACTGGCACCTTCCAGGCGGGACGGGTGGACCCGCGACTTCCAGCAAACATCCTGCCCTTGCGCGTGGAGCGACGAGAGTAGTCACGTTGTACAGCACAACAGCCCGCGTTTGTGTCGCAACAGGGTACAGACTGTGGCCGCGTGGCGTTGAACCATGCAGAAACCGCCCCTAACTTCTTCGCTGCACTTCTCTTGGCTGCTCTCTTGCGCATTACCGGCTGCTATCCATCTCGAAGAGATCGCCGGCTGAATCGCTCAGGACAACCCGCGCCGGGCCGTCGGCTTTATTCAGGAGATCCGGAAGGAACTGCATTCAGGAGATCCGGAAGGAGCTGCGCAGGGGGCGAGCGACCGTTGCTGTACCAACTTCGGCCCGAGATTGATCCGATGCGTGGCTGGCCGTGGTCGGCCGGTATGTGATCCTCTTCAGCATCGCCGACGCCGGATCATAAATGAAGTTGGTTATCGAACCGTCTCGAATCCGCTGAACCGTCTCATCAATCACCGGCAGCGGAACGACAAACCACTCTTGCGGTTGAACTTTGTTTCCAAAACGATCTGGGATCAAGACCTGAAGCTGTGCTGCGGCAAACAGACGATGGAAGTTTTCTTCCAGCTTGAACCGGTGAATCCCGGTAAGCTTCCACGTCGCGACAATCTCAACTGCAGCCATCAGGTACGTGGGTTGGAGCTTCGCGTTGGCGATGCGATCTTCGACGCTTCCGCCGGTAACCCCTATTTTATGAAGCGAGTCCCGCATCGCAGCAATCTCCGGCTGCTCCGAAAGACTACGCAAGACATAGATTGTCCCGCTTTCGACATCGTCGGGTTCCAAAGTGTCTCCAAAAAGCGGCCCCAGGCTCTCCTGGGTGACTCTTCGGCCATGCTCATCTTTGTAAAGAGCCCGCTGCAGAGACCTTCGCAGAAGATTGCTCTCTGTACCATTCGCATAGATAACCCGCAGGCGGGCATCGCTTTCGCCATTTGGAGCCCTAAGTGGTTCACCCACGTCCGCCACGTAAACCATCTGTCCGCTCAGGATGAAAAAGTCCTCCGCTTCAATGCTCGCGTCCTGAATGAACCGCTTGGACGTGCGGCGTCCCGCCGAGAGTTCTGCTTGAGCCGCCTCAAACATAGGCTTATAAAGATCGAAGTCCTCACATTTCACACGCTCCGCTACAGAATGAGGTGACTCTCGCTTGGCCTCCGGGGACTGCACATGGACCAGCGTCCCGATGTCGTCAGTCGCACCCTCCGAGAGTGCGGCCAGCAGTTCGTCCTCGCTTAAGGCTTCTGAACGTTCGCTGCTCAGTGTGCGCGCAGCGAGCAAGCCGAAGCGGTCCATCGCACGCAGCAACGCCAAGTCCTGTTCTGGCAGTTTGCGCAGCTGATCGAGCCGTACAGCATAAAGGCGTTCAAAGATGTCCAGCTTCTGCCCATGCTGCGGAGCACGACCGTGAGCCTCGCGGAAGCGCAGCACGTCCTCAAACCCCGCGAGGATACGCTCCTGCTTCGGCGTATATCCGCCAACCTCCGGCTCCTCAGCCTCGACACCCAGAGCGTCGAGCAGATCGTCGCCTTCGAGTTCCTGAAGATCCTTCATGCCGTTGCTCCAGCCGCAGCAGCCTTGGCCTTCTTGCGTGCCGTGTGCTGGCGATAGGCCGCTACTCCTTCGGCCAGTCTGCGCTCCCAAGCGTCCGCAGAGGCGATCTGTACGGGGCGGCCCTTTTCACGCTGCCAGTCCAACGCCCGCCGCGCCAGAGTCAAAGCCTCACCCTCTGGAATGGACACCTTCTTCGCTGCGATCTTCTCCTGCATCTGCCGGAGCGTGTCTTCGTTCATCGTCCGTGCCAGCACAGCGTACGCTTCCCCGAACGGGTTGATCGCGTCGATCAGATCCACGCTCAGCTCGCGCACGTGCAGCACAAACCTGCGGACACCTTCCAGCAGACCAAGATTCGCATTTACCTTCTCTTCCATCTTTACCGCTGTCTGTACAAGCGTCAGCGCGGCGACTGCGCTCTGCCGGACCGCCTCCACGTCCGCTTCGCCCAGATCGGGATAACGGTCGCGGATGATCTTCGGGATACGTACCTGTGTCGTCTCTTGAGGCACCGTGTTCTCTGCGTCGAAGAGTCCCTTGCTCAAAGTGTCTTTATCCTGGACCACGGCGGCAATCACATCGTTCAGGTCTTCGCGGCAGATGCGCGCGGCCTCCGGGCTCATCTCCTTCAAACCCCTAATCTCCGCGTGAATGGTTCCCGCCTGTTCGTTCACGCCGACATTTGTCTCGCCTGCCTTATAGCTGTCCACGCCGTAATCAAAGCCCGGCTTTGGCCCTGTGTTTTTTGGCGTGAAGTCGAAGCGTGGCGCAATCACCTGTTCCATCAGCAGGCTTGCAGCGATAGCCTTCAGCGTGTCGTTCACCGCTTCCACCACGTCGCTCTGCGCGGCCATCGGCTCCGCAACCAGGTTGGTAAACTTCGCTCGTGACTTCTCCGGTGCATCCCGCGTCACACGCCCAATAATCTGCACGATCTCCGTCAGGCTATTGCGATACCCCACCGTAAGCGCGTGCTCGCACCAGATCCAGTCGAACCCTTCCTTGGCCATACCCAACGCGAGAATCACGTCCACATGGTCGCGATCGTTGCGGTGTGCCGGATCGCGCAGCGCACCCAGCACTTTGCTGCGGCGGTTGGTGTCGGAGTCGTCCACCAGGTCCGCCACTTTTAGAATGCGGCCACTGTCCTTCTGCCGAACCAGATGGAAGTCCGTCGTCTCATCGCGGCCCACCCACTCCCCCAGCACACCCATAATCTCGTTTACCTCAGCATACTTGTCGGTGGAGCTGGCGCTGGAGTTCACACTGGGAATGTGCACAATCGTCTTCAGCGACGAGTCCAGCACCTCATGGATCGCCTCCAGGTAGCTGCCTGAGTAGAACCAGTAACCGATGTCCAACGACTTCAAATACTGGTAGCCGTTCAACTGCTCGTAGTAGGTGTAGGTGACCGTCGCAAACCGAGCCTCATCCTCCGGGCTGAGAATAGCGGCGGCATCCCCTCGGAAGTAGGAGCCGGTCATGGCGACCACGTGCACCTGTCCCCGGTTCAGCAGCTCCTTTAACTGCGCCCCAAGCACGTTCTCTTCGTGGATCGCAACGTGGTGGAACTCGTCGATGGCGATCAGCCGGCCGTCAAAGACTTCCGGCCCCAACGCCTCCACGGCAAAGCGAAACGTGGCATGCGTACACACCAGCGCGGCATTCCCGTCGTTCCGGTCCCCGTCGTTCTGGTTCCAGCTGGCCAGGAACTCGCCGACAGCCTTCACCTTGCCTTTTGAGGACTGGGCATCCTCGCCGCCCGGCATAGCGCAGAGGTTCCAACGCGGCTTCACCGTCCAGTCTGCCCAGAAGCCATAAGTCGAAAGCGGCTCGTCACTGAAGCTGCTGCCAATCGACCGCTCCGGCACCACCACCAGCGCCTGCTTCACACCTTGATTCGCCAGCTTGTCCAGGGCGATGTACATCAGGGCGCGACTCTTGCCGCTTGCGGGCGGTGACTTGATCAGCAGAAACTGCTCGCCGCGCATCTGGTACACGCGCTCCTGCATCGGCCGCATGCCCAGCTCGTTCACATGGGTCGAGCGGCCGGTATGCCCCACCGCGATGGACACGGAGGGAATCTTCACGCTACTCATGCCTGCACCTCTGCTGCTGCTGCTTTGCTGTTGCTGTTGCTCTTGCTTTTGTCTTTCTTGTTGTCATCCCCGAAGGGGATCTGCGTTTGGCACTCTCAGCCCCGGTCGCCGTCATCTTCGCGTACATCTCGAACAGCTTCTCCAGCCGCTCGGTATCGTTCTTGAAACGCCGGCCAATGTAAATCCGCTCCAGCGTTTCGTCATTGGCCTCATGCGCAGCGCGCAGGTTGGCAGGCATCGTCTCCGGATCGTAAAGATCGGCGATGGTCGCCGGAAAATGCGCCTCCCGCGCCAGCAGGATGTCCTCGGCGCAGCGAGTCAGGTCCACCTTATTCTGCTCTGTAATCGTAGGAACAGGGAATGTGTTCCAGCCGAGGGTGTTGGAGTAGCGATACCGCGTCTCCAGCTTGCCGCAGAC
>CALMVK010000132.1 GCA_937873145.1 uncultured Granulicella sp.
ACCACGATAGTGTAGAGCGCGGTGTCGGGATCTACGTTTGGGTCGCCTTCCGAGCAGCCGCCGAGCTCCGCCTTGGGCCGCACACCCGCCGATCCGGAGACGTAGAGGTACACGTTGTCCTTATCCTTCGGGTCAACCACGAGCGTATGCGTATGCGATCCGCGGCAGGTCTGAACATCCTTCACCTGCTTCGGATTGGTGATGTCGCTGATATCAAAAATGCGAATGCCTTTGACGCGATCGGGGCTTGGATCGGGCATCTTGCGCATGGCTGCGCGAAATGCCGCGATCTGCTCTGGCGTGGCGTTGGCAGGTGGAGGCGTCGGTGCTGGTTGCGTAGTCGCAAAGCCCTGCGTGCCGCAATCCATGCGGCCGTTCGCCGCTTCGACCGACATGAAGAGCAGATGTCCGTATACCGAGACATCTCCCTGGCCTCCTGGACAGACGATGGACGTGATGAGTTTCAGGTGCGCGGGGTCCGCAATGGAGTAGATATTGACGCCGGAGTAGTTACCGTTGAAGAGATATTTTGTATCGAAGGCAAGATCGGAGTTAGTGCCGCCGTAGTTGGCGCGAGGCCCCGCAGCAGGCCGCATACCTGCGGTCCGTGGCGCATCCGGATCGACCGGTGCCGGCGCAGGTGTCGCATCGACAGCCTTGATCGAATCCATGTCGGGCGCGAACCCGGCAGGCTTGGGAGTCGTCATGACCAGCTGCAGTCCGGAGGCAGCGACCCCGGCGTCATACAGTCCACCCTTCAGACCGACGCGCGGATCGTCCGAGCCAGAGCGCGGATTCACGTAGATAGAAGAGGTGGGCGCACCTGAACCACTCGGGGAAGAAGGCGGATGCATGGAGGCAGTCTGGCTGTACATGAATGCGGGACAAAGACTAGCCAGAGTAAGGAAAGTCCATGTCGCGCTACGAGAAAGTCGAGAGACCGTTTCCGAGATCATTGCTTCTCCTTCAAGATGTGTTGCATGTAATCGATCTCTGCCTGCTGTGTGTTGTCGACGTCGCTTGCGAAGTCAAACAATTGCGGATCCTGGCCAGCTCCGGGGTTAGCAAAGAGCTGCTTGACCATGGTCAACGCACCGGTGTGGTGCTGAATCATCCCGGTAAGAAAAAGATGATCGAAGGCTGGGCCGCTCGCGTTGCGCAACGCATTCATCTGCGCCGTACTCAGCATGCCGGGCATCGCCGGCATCATCGAGCTCATGTCCATGCTCGACATATCCATGCCACCCATGTCCATCGGCGCCGCGGTCGGCAGGCCGCGATCGGTGAGCCACTGCTTCATCCAGCGCATCTCGTCGGTCTGCGAGACATCGATCTTTTTGCCCAACTCCCGCACCTCCGGATCCTGCGAGCGCGTCTTCAATAACTCCGTCATTTCAACGGCCTGACTATGGTGCATGATCATGCCTTGCATAAAGTCGACATCGGCCTTCGACGGCGGACGAACGTCGGCCTTGGCGGTCTTGGGCGTCAAGGCTTTATTTTCCTGCCCGGGTGCACCGGGCTGCACGATCGCGGGACTTACCGGTGTACCGGTTTGTTGGCCAGATGCCAATCCTGCACTGAGTGCACAGCCGAGCAGCACGCGTAGCCCGAATGCGGTCCTTCTCTGATGCGCCATCGCGCTCCCTATCCAGTTGCAAAAGAGTGATGGCCGTATCTAAGCACTTTTCCTGCTCCGATGCAATCTCCTGGTGGATATGCCTATCCTCCAGATTATTTTTGTGCTGCCTGACGAACCACCTTGATCCATTGAGATAGGATTGCCGGTTGCGCTCAGAATAAGGAGTTACTTATAAAAGCCGACTTAGGAGAGAACTTTTAAATTAAGTTTGACCTTAAGTGAATTTCTCCATAATATCGGCAACATTATTCAAAACTAAGGTCATGCCGCATGTAGGGTTCGGCGCTGTTGGTCTCAAGTGGACCAGCGAGCGGGTACCGGTGCCGGCCTGAAGTACTTTCCTGCACCTCTTAAGGAGTCCTATGTTTTCCAAGCTTGATCGTCGTCACGCTCTTGCCATCGCACTTCCGGTGGCCTTGATGTCAGGCTCTTCCGCCCTCGCGCAGACCTTTCACGGCACAGTCTCCGGAAGAGTTACGGATACAACCGGCGCCGTCGTCGTTGGTGCCTCGCTCAAGTTGGTCAATCCGGCAACGGACACTGTCTTGAACGATACCTCCAACAAAGCGGGTGAGTTCAACTTCACCGAGTTACCCGTCGGCCAATATAACCTGACCATCAATGCGCCAGGCTTCCAAAGTCAAAAGGTCGACGCCATCGATGTCGCCGTGACCAAGATCGAGAGCTTCCCTATTGTCCTCGCTCCGGGCACGGAGACGACCGAGGTCGAAGTGGTCGCCAACGGCGTGCAGGTAGATTCACAGTCGTCCGCGCTCGTCACCGTCATCGATTCAGCGGCAGTAGAAGATATGCCGCTGAACGGACGCGACTTCACCCGGCTTACCCACTTCGCCCCCGGTGTCAGCGCGCTCACCAACTCCGTCAACGGCTCACGCACAGCCAGCATCAACTTCCAGCTCGATGGTGCCGATAACGTCGATCCATGGCTCGGCATTGTGGCCTCGAATCAAGGCGGCATTGCCAGTGTGCCCGGTGGTTTAATTCCCATTGAAGCCATCGATCAGTTCTCCATGCAGTCCGGAGGCGAGGCCGACCAGGGACGCAACGCCGGCGCGAACTCAAACATGGTGATCAAGTCCGGCACCAACAACCTGCACGGCGATGTCTTTTACTTCGACCGCAACGAGTTCTTCGCGGCTCTTTCACCGGTCGCCGCTGCCGGCAGCCGCAAGACACTGATCCGCAATCACCAAGGAGGCTTCACTCTCGGCGGACCGATCTGGAAGGATCACACGTTCCTTTTTGTTGCCGGCGAAATCCAGATCGCCAAGGCGAACGTCGCGCTGGTTGACACCGTACTTTCAGAAGCCTGGATTCAGGCCGGCGAAGCCAACATTGCCAAGTACACGGACCCAACGACAGGAGCGCCTTAAGCCGCCAATCCGCTAAGCCTCAGCCTGTACGGCCTGCTTTACCCACCCAACTCCAAAAGCAGCGCGGCCACCGTAAACAACTACTTTGCCAACGGCACCTCCAACTACAACAGCTACAACGGAATTATTAAACTAGATCACCACTTCAGTCCCAAACAGACGGTCTCCCTGCGCTATCTTGGCACGACAGGAACGCAGACTGCGCCCACGGTGTCGGAGTATGCGGAATACTTCGAGACTGCGCCCATGCACATCCATAACTTCGGCGTGATTCACACCTACATCTTTACGCCGCGCCTGCTGAACACGGTGACGTTCGCCACCAACTACTTCCTGCAGACCTTCAACGACGCCGACCAGAACTTCCATCCACAGGCAAACGCTGGGCTCAATCTCGGCATTACCAACCCCGTCATCGCGGCTGGCGCGCCCAGCATTCTGGTCACGGGCTTCGACCAGACCGGTGCAACCCAGCCCTCCGGCCGTACCGATGTGACCGGTCACGTCACCGATAACTTTCATTGGACGCTCGGCAAGCACGAGCTCAAATTTGGTGGTGAGTATCGCCACTCCAACGTCAACCAGCTTTACTTCACCAGCTCTCGCGGCACTTTCACCTTCGACGGGTCGCGCGGACCCTGGGGCGCACCAGGCACGCAACTCTCCGATATCTCCGACTTCCTCATCGGCGCACCCACAAATTCGTCCGGCGCACGTCTGCTGCAAGGCAGTGCGCAGCGCGTGTGGACTTTCAACACGGAGGATTTCTGGGCACAGGACGATTTCCAGGCCACCCGCAAACTGAGCCTCAACTACGGCGTACGCTACACCATTCCTGGCGTCATTCAGGCAGCCGCAAACGATATTTACCAGTTCGTTCCAGGAAGTACTCCCGGCTTTCAGCAGGGCTACTACCCGGAGTACTTCGGCGGTGTTGCTCCGCGTGTTGGCTTCTCCTTCGCGCCGTATAACGATGAGCGTACTGTGATCCGCGGCTCTTACGGCATCTTCTACGACTTCCCAGCGATGAGCAGTTGGATCACGGGAACTACGACCAACGGAGGTGCCAACTACGTCCAAAATAATCCGGCGGGCGTTGATGCTGCGGTCATCTTCAACCAGATCAACGTACGTTGGGCGACCAATGTCAATCCTTTCGTGGGAGCAAACGCCCCAGCAGTCGGAGCGTTCGGCGTCAACCAGAACTTCAAGATGCCTCGCGCCTCTGTGGTCAGCTTCAACGTCGAGCAGCAACTCTCTAAAAGCACGCTCATCTCGGTAGGCTACGTGGGCAGCTTCGGGTCACACCTCGAAGTTCTTTATGACATCAATCAACCCGTCGCCAACGGCTCACGAAATAACCTCGCTGTTACGGACTCCACGTACCGGCCCTACCAGCAGTTGAGCTTCCCTGGGGAAAACGCGGCCTTCACCGCACACAAGCTGCTCGCCATCAACCAGCTGAACTTCGAAGCCGCCTCCAACTTCCATTCGCTGCAGGCGAGCGTACGACAAGCGCCGTGGAAAGGTTTCTCAGGGAACCTGAATTACACCTGGTCCAAGTCTCTCGACGATGTCTCCAGCAACACTACGCCGATGAACAGCTATAACCTGCATCAGGATTACGGCCCAAGCACCTTCGACAATCGCAACGTGGTGAATGGCTATGCCATCTACAGCGCGCCGCAGCTTGGTCATTTCGCGCCCAGGCTCACCAGGGGCTTCGAGTTCAACGCACTCTTTACCTACACCTCGGGAACGCCGATCAGCCCGCAGTACACCACCAACGTCGATGGTACCGGCGAGTTGAAAGACCGGCCCAACTACACCGGCGTCAACCCCTTCACCGGTGTGCAACTGGCAACCAGCACCTCTTCCGCGCGCTCGTATCGCTACCTGCAAAACTCGCTGACCAATCCCTCGTTCACCTGCCCTGGCGGCGCGGGAACGGCGACCAACCCAGCAAGCTGCGCAAGCGGAGTCACCGGAACCTACGGAAACGAGAAGCGTGACAACTTCTTCGGACCCAACTTCCGTGACATTGACTTCTCGATCCTGAAGCACACGCCAGTTACCGAGAAGGTCATGTCGGAGTTCCGCGTCGACATCTTCAATATCTTCAACTTCAACAACTTTGCGAACCCGAACGTGAACCCGACCAGCAGCACCTTCGGCCTCATCACCAACACACGGAACGGAGCTGCGGCACCAGGCATTGGGTACGGCGAGCCGTTCAACATTCAGTTCGCCGTGAAACTAACCTTCTAGGACGGCGGCTCTCTCCACTCCTCAGCGGCGTGGCCTGCAGGTACTTCTACAGGCCACGCCTTTGAGCTTACGGTTTCTTGGGCAGGAACGGGTTTTGGCGAAACCCGAACCAACGCAACACCGTGGTGCCCATGGCTTCATAAAAATAGTAAGGGGCGATGCGCTGCGCGCTATACTCCGGCGGCCAGTGCGCTGGCTGGGTTCGCCAACCAAATCCGTAGTGCTCAAGAATCAGTGACGCCCGCGGCAGATGGCTTGGGGAGCTGACTACCTCTGCAGTCTTCCATCCCTGCTGATCCATAATCCTGTGCGCGTAGAAGACATTCTCGATGGTGTTGCGGGCCTGCGGCTCAACGACTACATCCTCGGCCGGCACCCCGGCCGCCTTCGCGATGCGCGCCATGCTTTCGGCCTCACACCACTGATTATGCACGGCCGCCCCACTGACGATGATGTGTCCCGCACGCCCGGCTTGGAACTCCCGCACTGCCTCCATCACCCGCTCGCGCTGCTCGGGAGACGGCTTTCCGTCCGGATCTGAAGGCGAACCCAGCACCAGCAGCGTGTCGAAGTGCGTGGCATCGGTGGTGTGCGTCGGTACAGTCTCGTAACTCACCACCACGACGGCCACCCACACCAGAAACGTCACCGCCACGGCCTCGCCTACCCCTTTGCGTACCCTCATGCGACCAGGTCCCGGGCGAGTTGCACGTACATCTCGACTGCTTCCAGCAGCTCCTGCTTGGCGATCCGCTCGTCCGGGGTATGCGCCACGTGGATCGATCCCGGTCCCAGCAGAAACGGCTCGCCCCACGCGGTCAGGCTGGGAATATCGGTCGTAAACTTGGCCACCATGGTCGGCAGCGAACCTACCTGGCGCATCTGCACAAAGGGCAACTCGAGCGAAAACTCTACCCGTGTTCGTCCATCTACAGCCTTGAGGATCGCTTTGCGGGTCTCGTCGCTCGGCCCCACCAGCCGCACCAGCAGATGCGCCTCCGCCTGGTCGGCAATTACGTTGGGCGCGCGCCCGCCCGAGATCAACCCGACGTTCAAGGTCGACTCACCGATCCCTTCGACCACCGGTAGAGGCAGCCGCGCGATGTCTCCCAACGCGCCGATCAACTTGTCGATGGCCGACTCGCCCAGCTCCGGGTAAGCCGAGTGCGCCATCCTGCCTTCGGCAAATAACTCCACCCGCAAACAGCCCTTTGAAGCCAACGCCAGCCGGTTGTCGGTGGGCTCGCCATTGATCAGAAACCGCGACCCTTTGGCATGAAGATTTGCCACCTTGGCTCCGGCCGAGTCGCGCTCCTCACCTACCACAAACAGCAGCGCCACCTTCGCGCCCTCGGCACGCAACCGCTCCGCCGCCGCCACCTGCGCGGCCAGGATTCCTTTTGCGTCGCACGTCCCTCGTCCATAGAGATACGCGTCATCCTCACGCAAGCCGAAGTACGGCGGCACCGTATCGAAGTGCGTTGAAAAGACGATCTCCGGCGTGACGCCCGCCTGGCTCGCATACACGTTGAAGCGCTCGCCGCCACCTTCGGCTCCCGGGGTTCCCTGTTCCGGCTTGGGTACCGGCATCCGCTCCACCGCCCACCCATGCTGCTCCAGCCACTCATGTAAGAACACGCCGGCATCGTGCTCGTGATAGGTCGTCGACGGAATCTCCACCAGCTGCCGGGTCAGTGCAAGAGGATCAATGGCCATCCTTCGAGCATACCGCGCCTTGCGATCCCAACTTCTGCGAGCTAGCGAGTATACCCTTGCACTATGCCTTTTCAGTCGCACATACGCACCGTCGACGACCTGCGCGGTCCCGCCGGACGGCTTGAAGCTCTGCTCAATACCGGCACGAACGACCCGCCCTACACGGCGTTGATTGCGCATCCGCATCCACCCTCCGGCGGTACTATGCACACGCGGGTCGTCTACCACGCCATGAAGGCGTTTAGCTCCTTCGGCTTGCCGGTGCTGCGCTTCAACTTTCGCGGAACCGGCTTGAGTGAAGGCACCCACGACGAAGGCCGAGGCGAGGTCGCCGATGTACGTGCTGCTCTGGACTGGCTGGAGGCAGAGTTTGGTAAGCCGATCCTGCTCGCCGGATTCTCCTTCGGCGCTAACGTCGCGCTGCGCGCCGGCTGCGGAGACCCACGGGTGCATGCTCTCGTCGGCCTGGGCCTGCCGATCCAGGCCGCCGGCCGCAACTATACCTATGGCTTCCTCAACGGCTGCACCCAACCCAAATGCTTTATCTCCGGCAACCAGGACCAGTTTTGCCCGCCGGAGATCTTAGAGGAACTCCTGCGCACTGCATCCTTGCCTTGGAACAGCTTTACCGTTCTCGGTGCGGAGCACTTCTTTGAAGGCGTTGCCGGCAGTCCCGCGCCAAAACTCGACCAGATGCGGGCTCTGCTGAGCGGCTGGCTGAAGGAGACTTTCGGTCTTGCGCAAGCGGATTGAAGCAAGTACCGGATGCTGTATAGCCAGTGCAGAAGACAGATACGAGATTCTGGCTGTGCCAGAAGGACGGAACCAGAGAAGTTAGATCGCAACGTGGAATTGATCTAGCTGCAGAGCCACTCGCCTACGGCCGGATTGCAAAGCTCCGGCATCTCCTCAAAGGCGATGTGCCCCGCTTGAGGAATGATTTCGAGCCTGGCTCCCAGCCGCACGGCTAGCTCCTGACCGGACCGCAATGCGACCGCGCGGTCGCGATCGCCCCACACCAGCAGCGTGGCCACGCCAGTCAACTGCGGCAGCGCAGCTTCAAGCACCGCCATATCCTCACGCCAACGCAGCATAATCGCCAGCACATGTTCGATCGCCGACCGGTTCAGACCATCGGTGTAGCCGTTGAGGATACCTTCGTCGATCCGCCGTTTATCTCCGTACATGCGCTCGAGCGCCCGACGGTGCATGATCCTGGGCATCAGTGGAATGACCCAGCGCGCAAAGTAGCTCCCGATGTACGTTGCGTAGAACCGCATCTGGGGATGACCGAGCGTACAAAACGGATTGGCCGGTGCAAACAGGACCAATCGTCTCACTCGTTGCGGATGCCGAGCCGCCAGCAGCATCGAGATCGTTCCGCCATGGGAGTGACCTCCCACATCGGCCACCTCGATGTCCAGCAGATCCATCCATCGAACGACCCGGTCCACATGCGCTTCCAGCGCCGCGTCGAGCCCCGCAACCCGCTCAGAAGCCCCGGAGTTCGCCAGGTCCAACGCATACACCGTCCGGAACTGCGACAGAAACCGTATGTTCTTGTTCCAGTTGCGAGCCGACCCGACCAACCCATGCACCAGCACCAGGGCCGGGCCACTCCCCGCTCGCGCGTAGTGCGTCTTCACTCCGTCAACATCCACGACGAAGTTTTCTATCGCAACTGTCCGGCTCATCGCCTAACCCCAACTCTGCAATCTCTCATCAGCGTATTGCTGCAGAGCCTAATGTTACAGCGACGTGAATAAAACTACAAAGGCTTATGAAAAGCCAGCTTGGCTGCTTGCTAGAACCTCCGAAGCTTGTTCTTTCGCAATGCCTAGAGTTTGTCTAAAGCGGACATCAAGCCCCGACAGCTATCTTCGTCCTTGTGCTTACGGCCGGGCTGAAGTGATCCGCCATCACCGCCTCCAGCACGTCCAACCCCTCATCCACCTGGGCTTCAGTCAGGATCAGCGGCGGCAGAAAACGTAGCACGTTCCCCTGCACACAGTTCAGCATGACGCCCCGGCGCAAGGCGTCCTCAACCAGGGGTCGCGCAGGCACGGTCATCTCCATGCCGAACATCAGTCCCTCGCCACGCACCTCCACCACCTCGTCATATTGCTTCGCCAACGCTTCCAGCCGCTCGCGCATGCGCTCGCCAGAAGCCTGAACCCGCGCCAGCACACCTTCCTCCTCCATCACTGCGAGGAACTCCATCCCCAGACGGCAGGCCAGCGGAGTTCCGCCCAACGTACTGCCATGCTTGGCTACGCCGAAGCTATGAAAGAGGCTCTCAGTGACTAGCAGCGCGCTCAGCGGAATGCCGCCTCCCAAGGGCTTTCCCAGGATCAGCACATCCGGCCGCACGCCACTTGTCTCAAAGGCAAACCACCGTCCCAAGCGGCCCAATCCGCACTGAATTTCATCGAAGATCAGCAGCGCGCCCTGCTCATCGGAGAGTGCGCGGGCGGTCTCCAGGAACTCGCGTGAGCAGATCTTCACTCCGCCTTCGCCCAAAACCGGCTCGATCAGGATCGCGCAGGTCCGTTCCGAGACGACTGCCCGCAGCCCGGCCACATCGTCACGATCGACAAACCGCACTCCCGGCAGCCCAGGGCCAAAGTCGATGGAGTACTTGTCCTGCCCGGTGACGGAGAGCGAGCCGAACGTCCGACCATGATAGGAGCCTCGCAGCGCCACCAGTTCATGCTTTTGCGCCCCGCCCCGCTGCCGCCCATGCGTTCGCGCCAACTTCAACGCGCCTTCCACGGCCTCCGAGCCTCCCGTCGAAAAGAAAACTCCTGCCATTCCCGAGAGCGCGCACAGTTGTTCCGCCAGTTTCCCCGGCCAGGGATTGCTGTACTGCGGTGAGACATGCACCATCTTTGCAGCTTGATCGATCATGGCCGCCATCATGCGCGGATGGCCGTGGCCCAGGGCATTGACGCCCAGGCCGGCCATCATATCCAGGTAGCGGCGGCCATCCACGTCGAACACGTGACAGCCCTCTCCTCGCTCCATTACCACCGGATACCGCGCATACACCGGGATCAAATGCTGGTCATCCCGGCGGAGCAGCTCACGGGCCATCCGACTTGCTCCAAAACGCTCCATCGTCCCAGTTCACCTCACCGCGACTCGCGGGTCAAGCAGCTGGAACCAAGAAAGATGCAACCTTGGTGGGAGCACATGGAACTTCTTCTGATTCCCTACCGTATCCGCAACTTGAGACCCGATCTATGATTCTTTGTAGGCTGGGAGCAAGTCTTACCGATAATCAACCTTGTACAGAGGGATCGTTTGGCAACCGACGTGCAGATGACTGGGTAGAAGCCGTCTCGAGCTCTCGATGAAGAACGCCTTTCAAACGCGCATTCTAGCCGTTGTCCTCGCGGCTCTCACCTTGGCAGCCTGCGTGCTCGCCGGGCTGAACGTCGCGTCCGAAGCCAGCTACAACGTCCCGACCGACGGCATCTTTTGGACCGAAGCTCCAGGTGGCCTTTGCGCCCAGCAAACGCCAGCGGACTCAGCCGGCCGTCGCGCCGGGATACGCCGCGGAGACATCCTCGAGGCGGTCGACGATCACCCGACTCCGCGCCTTGCTTCGTTCGTGCGCCAAATCTTCCATGATGGCCCGTGGAGTCATGCCAGCTATAGCGTCGTCCGCCCTGCCCAGGCCTGCGATCTCGCCTCGCCCAGCAGCCATCTCACCATCCAGGTCATCCTTGAGCCCACCGACCGCTCGATCAACTACGGTCTGCGAATCATTGCACTCGTCTATCTCCTCATCGGCCTGTACATTCTTTTCCGGCGCTGGACAGCCCCGAAATCCACGCACTTCTACCTTTTCTGCCTTGCCTCCTTCATTCTGTACGCCTTCCGCTACACCGGCCAATTCGACCTGATCGACCAGATCGTCTACTGGGCCACCATCGTCGCCGGAGCCTTGCAACCGGCTCTCTTCCTTCACTTCGCCTTCAGTTTCGCCGGCTCTGCCTCTTCGATACACTCCAGCCGCATCCGGCGCATCTTCGCCGGCCTGCTCTATCTTCCCGGAGCATTCTTCGTCGCGCTCCAGATCACCGCAATCCTGCGCTGGTCTGCGACAGAGACCCTCAGACATCGCCTGGACAAGATCGCGCTCGCCTACATGGCGGTCTATTCTTTGTGGAGCGCGGGCATCTTCTTCTTCCGTGCACGGCGCAGTCAGTTCCCGTTGGAGCGCCAACAGCTTAAGTGGCTTACGCGCGGAACCCTCGTCGCCGTCGTCCCGTTTACATTTCTGTATGTCCTTCCGTTCCTCTTTGATCTGGCCGTCCCTACGCCGTTTACCAATCTCGTCCGGCTCTCGCTGGTCTTTCTGCCGCTGACCTTCTCCTGGGCGATCGTCCGCTACCGCCTGATGGATGTGGACCTGATCTTCAAGCGTGGCGTTACTTATACCATCGCAACTGCGGCATTGGTTGGAGTTTACTTCGCAATAATCGCTGTCTTTGCCATCAACCTGCACCAGCGCCTGCCGGAGAAGTTCAGCTTTTGGGGGCTGCTGTCGATCATCCTGATCACTGCTATCGTCTTCGACCCGCTCAAGCGAACCATTCAGGGCTGGATCGACCGTTTGTTCGACCAGAAACGCTTTGACTATCGCGAGACGCTGGTCAACTTCGGGCGCTCGCTCAACTCGCAGACGGATCTTCGCACCCTGGTCGACTCGATCGTCGAGCGCCTGCCCCAAACCCTTTTGGTCACCCGCGTCGCGGTCTTGCTTGCTGTCGAGCCCGAATCCGAGTCTGAGCTACGCCCGGCGCGTGCCCCGGTCTTTGAACTCGCCGCCTCCCACGGGCTTAATCTGCAGCCTGGTGAGCTTGCCTCGCTCGACACCCGCTTCCTCAACTTCGATCGCGAGTTCGAGCCTTCTGCCGCCAACCCGCACGTCTTTCTTGAAAACCCACAGCAAGTTCTGCGCCTCCCCGACTCCGAACGCAAGACCGCCGCGCGGCTCGACCTCAACTACTATCTTCCCTGCCGCGTCGCCAACCACTCCGGCCGAGGCACCCGCACCGTGGCCGTCATCGGCCTCGGCCGCACCCACGATGGCGACTTCCTCTCGTCCGAAGATATGGAGGTACTCGAGTCGCTCGCCGGCTATATCGGCATCGCCATCCAGAATGCGCAGCTCTACCGCCGCCTGGAATCCAAGATCAACCAGTTTGAGCGCCTGAAGGACTTCAACCAAAACATCGTCGAGTCGATCAACATCGGCATCTTCGCGGTCGATCTCGACGACCGCATCGAGAGCTGGAACGCGCAGATGGAGGTGCTCTTTGCCCGCTCGCGCGCCGAGGCTCTGCACCGTCCGCTCTCCGATCTTCTGCCGCCGGAGTTCCTCGCCCGCTTCGACGATCTCCGCGGCGACGGCTCCGCGCACGGCACCAACACCCTCTACAAGTTCCGGCTCGCCCTGCCGACCGGCGAGACCCGCACCGCCAATATCTCCATCGCTCCCCTGCTCACGCGCGACTTCGACGTGGTTGGCCGGATCATCCTGATCGACGACATCACGGACCGCCTGCAGCTTGAGTCCCAACTTAGCCAGTCGGAAAAACTCTCGTCGATCGGCCTGCTTGCGGCCGGCGTCGCGCATGAGGTCAATACGCCGCTCGCCGTCATCTCCAGCTACACCCAGATGCTCTCGAAGCAGCTTCGCGCCGAACCCGCCATGGCCACACGCCTCGACCCCGTACTGCAGAAGATTACCCAGCAGACCTTTCGCGCGTCGGAGATCGTGAACGGCCTGCTCAACTTCTCGCGCACCTCCGGCACTGAGTTTCTGCAGATCGACCTCAACCAGCTGCTGCGCGACTCCATGCTGCTGCTCGAGCACCAGTACAAGACCGCACGCATCCGCATCGAAACCGACTTCGACGCTGCGCTCTCACCTATCGCCGGCAACCAGGGCAAGCTGCAGCAGGTCGTCCTCAACCTGATGCTCAACGCCAAGGACGCCATGCATGGCAGGGCCGACGCCGTGCTCCGCCTAACCACGCGCTCCATTGATAGTCACGTCGAAATCGATTTCTGTGACACCGGTGCGGGAATCGCACCCGAAAACCTGCAGCGCATCTTCGATCCCTTCTTCACCACCAAAACCAATCCGCAGCCTGGCCAGCACAAAGGCACCGGCCTGGGCCTCGCCGTCAGTTATGGCATCCTGCAGGAGCACGGAGGCAAGATCAGCGTCGACTCCAAGCCCGGCACCGGCACCACCTTCCGACTCGAACTTCCGGCCATCGCCGTCGCCCAACCCGCGATCGCTTCCTGAACCTTAACCACACGTCCTTCTAAGCAAGCGACCATCGTCTGTCTCTGTCTTGCTTCCCGCGTCCCAGGTGCCCATACGCATGTCGACCGCTACCGCCCCGATCCAATCCGCCAACACCACCTCCACCTCCGCACGTCTGCTCATCATCGACGACGAACCCTCCATCCGTGAGTCGCTTGAGGTACTCCTTACCCTGGAAGGCTTCGAGGTCACGCTCGCCTCGGACGGTCCGCAGGGTCTCGACCTGCTCTCCCGCAGCGAGTTCGACCTGCTTCTACTCGATCTTGCCTTGCCTGGCGAATCCGGCATCGACCTTCTGCCCCGCATCACGGGTCTTTATCCCAATCTTCCCGTCATCATGATCACTGCCTTCGGCACCGTCGGCAATGTGGTCGACGCAGTGCGCGCCGGCGCCGAAAACTTCATCCAGAAGCCCTGGGATAACGAAAAGCTGCTCGCCGATATTCGCTCCGCTATCGCGCGCCACAAGGCCGAGGCTGAGGTCATCCAGCTCAAGCGCACGCTCAAGCAGCGTTACAACTTCGAGCACATCATCGGCAAATCGGAGCCCATGCTCCGGCTCTTCGACATCGTCGCCCAGGTCGCGCCCTCGCGCTCCACCGTGCTCATCCAGGGTGAGTCCGGCACCGGCAAGGAGCTCATCGCCAAAGCGATCCACACGCACTCACCGCGTCGCGACCGCCTCTTCATCCCTGTCAACACAGGAGCCATTCCGTCCGATCTGCTCGAATCCACCCTCTTCGGCCACGTCAAAGGAGCCTTCACCTCCGCCATTTTGGCCAAGAAGGGTCTCTTTGAAGTCGCCAACGGCGGCACCCTCTTCCTCGACGAGATCGGCACGATGTCGATGGACATGCAGGCCAAGATCCTGCGCGTGCTGCAGGATCGCCGCTTCATGCATCTTGGCGGCACCAGCGAGATGCAGGTGGATGTGCGCATCGTTGCGGCCACCAACGTCAACCTGCAGCAGGCGGTCAAGGACGGCCGTTTCCGCGAAGACCTGTTCTATCGTCTCAACGTGATCAATCTCGAGCTTCCACCACTCCGTCAGCGGCGCGGCGACGTACCTTTGCTTGCCAACCACTTCCTGCGTTTTTACGCCGAAGAGAACGGCACCGAGCCACCTACGCTCACGCCTGAAGCCCTGCGCGTGCTAATGGACTATGAGTGGCCCGGCAACGTCCGCGAGCTTGAGAATGCCATGGAGCGTGGCGTCGTGCTCTCGACCACCCGCACCATCACGCCGGACCTGCTGCCTGCGCAGTTGACCGGTAGCACCTACTCGGCGGCGCTGCTCGATCACCGCCCGGACGCCTCACTCTTCGACGTCATGGAAGAGATTGAGCGACGCATCATTGCCGATCGTCTCGAACGCTGCCACTGGAACCAAACCGAAGCCGCCGAGTACTTCAAAGTGCCTTTGAGCACGCTCAATCAAAAGATCAAGCGGCTCAATGTGGAGATCAAGAAGCGACCGAGAGAGTAGCCTCACGCACTCCCCGGCCAAGCATCTCCAAATCCCGCTCCGCGTGGCTTTGCCGCAGGTAGAGATCAAGCTCCGCATACCTGCGCTGAAAGACTTGATCCATCGCCAGAGGCCCCGGTCCAAGTGCGCGCGGCAGCCGACGCAATACATCTGTACACGCCTGCTCGACCAGATGGCGCAGCGTAAGCGCTCTTACCCGTGCCTTGACTCCACCTTCGCTCTCCTGATCGATCTCCCGCCCAGCCGCGTCCAGATATGCCTTCAACGCCCACACATCGGCCTCGATCGCTCCCAAATGCGCGAGCGTATGGGCGTCCTGCCGCGTTGTACGCATGGCCAGTTGCACCAGTCCGGCCGCACCCCCCGCCCAGCAGGCCGCCGGACCGCATGCGCCATGCCAAAATCCCGGCCGGCCTGTGTACCATCCAGGGCCACCAACCAAGTCCTTCGCCGCAACTGCTACCGCGTTGAAATGACCTACGGCGGTCTGCGTCTCGTGAAAAGCCTCGGTCTTCCAACCAGAGCCATCGAACGCAATCCGGTCTGCCTGGACCCGCAGATCGACGTTCACCAGCACAGACTCCCCTGCGGTGATCAGTGCGCGATCCACCAGACCGGCCCCGCTCAGCCAGGCTTTCTCCCCGCTCAGCAGAAATCCCCCGTCCGGTTGCACGGCGAGCTGAAGCGCTTGCCCCGGCTTTTCCGCGGCCCAGACCCCATACAGCACGCCGGCTTCGGCGGTCTGACCGGCCTCGGCCAAGATGGCGACCGCATCCCAATGCGCCTCCGCCAGCCGTGCCAACGAGAGATCTTCCTGTCCAATCTCCATCAAGCGCCGATGCCGCCGCGCGGTCTCTCCTGCCCCAGGTAAAGGCAGCTTCTCCTCAACCAAGACGCGTACCCGGCGCAGCAGTTGGTCGCCCGTCAAGCCACGACCTCGTTCTGTACGGCCTCGTTATGTGCGGCCAGCGCATCGGCAAAACCGAGCGGCGCTCGCCCTACACGACGGCCGCTGGTGATGACCTTGAGCCGGCCCATGGTCACGCGATGGCACCCGAGCACGCCCAGCCGATTCCAAAGGTCGTGATCCTCCGCGGTGGTCAGTTGCTGCCATCCTCCGGCGCGGAGGTACGCATCGGCGCGCACGCCCAGGTTCGCGCCGTGCACATGCGGATGCGTGCCATCGGGGTGAATAATATAACTCTCCCGGAAGCGCCGCTCGACTCCCGCGTCGTGATCGTTGAAGTCATCCACGTCTACGATGCCGGTGACGGCTTCAATCCCGGACTCTGCCAAGGCCAGTTGATCGAGCAGCCAGGTCTCCGGGACGACACAGTCGGCGTCGGTGTTCGCCAGCCAGCACTGGTGCAGCTCACCGCCGTAAGCTGCCAAGGCAGTGGATGCCGCTGCCGCGCGTGCAAGCCCCACACATCCGGCATTGATCTGAACGACCTTTCCGCGACCCCGCAGCAGCCGCTTCGCAAGGTCCGCCGTTCCATCCTGGGAACGATCGACCGCCACTACTACCTGCACGGTCACCCTGCCCGGAAGTTCGGCGCGCGCCCGCAGAATCGAGGCCACACAGCGCGGCAGCAACTCCTCTTCATTGCACGCAGGAATGAGGACACACATCTGCCAACTCGCGTCGTTCACGCTTTCGTCCACCGATCCAGCCGGAACCCGGGATGCCGCTCCGCGTGTTCCAGCCTTATGCCATGCAGCGAGTGCAGGATTGTGTGTACCTGGTCTCCGCTTAGGCGATGGTCCTTCGAGTCACCCAACCAATGCACGCCCAGCAGCCATCCACCCGGGCTTAGCTTCTCCACCAGTGCCTTGCCGCACCGGTCGAGCTCGCCCGGGTCCAGGTAGTATCCAATTTCACTCAGCACGATCAGATCAAACTCAGCTTCCGGGGGCGAATCGGTGAGAGAGCCGGTACGCACATCGACCCAGTCGAACCCTGCGCATCGAGACTTTGCGGCTTGTACCGCGGTGGCCGAGAGGTCGATGGCATCCACCTGCTCGCAGACGTGCGCCAGACGCTCGGTCAGGACCCCCACTGAACAACCAGGCTCAAAGGCGTGCCGAAAACGCCGGCCGGCAAGCGCCTGCAGCGTCACTTCATACCGCTCCAGCTCGTAAGCAGAGCTGCCGAAGTTCCACGGGTCGGGCTGGCGCTGATACTTGCGCTCAAAGAACTCCGCACTCGACGGATCGATGGCAGGTGGATCGATAGTGGACGGCTCGGTCATGATCTCACCAGGAAGACCTCAAAGGCGCGCCGGGCCGGGCCGAGTAGCTCCGGAGGCAGCACTGGACCGCCAGTTTTGCGCTCGAGCTGGGAGCGATGACAGGCGAGTGCCTCCGTCTTTGCCTGCAGCCACTGGTCATCCAGCGGGAAGCGTGCCAGGTCCAGCCCGGCAAGCGTCTGTGGCGTTCCGCGATGCCAGCTCCAGAAAAAATAGGAGATCAGCTTCGCTCCGGT
>CALMVK010000133.1:0-2441 GCA_937873145.1 uncultured Granulicella sp.
GGGTAAGGGGTAAGGGTAAGGGGTAAGGGACTTGGGGTTAGGACTCCAGGGCTACGGGCCGCTCGCCGCTCTCGGCCAGGCTGGCGATGCGAAGTTCGAGGATGAATTTTGCGCCGGCGGGATCGTTTTTCTCGGCGCGGATGGAGCCGCCGTGCTCCTGGATGATTTTGGCGGCGATGGCGAGTCCGAGGCCGGTGCCGCGCTGCTTGGTGGAGAAGTAGGGGAGGAAGAGGCGCTCGCGCATCTCGTCGGTGAGGCCGCTGCCGGTGTCGGCGATGGTGAGTTCGACGAGGCCGGAGTCGAGCAGGGTGGTGGAGACGCGAAGCTCGCGCAGGAGGCTGCCCTGCATGGCCTCGACGGCGTTGTCGATCAGGTTGCCGAGGGCGCGCTTCATGGCTTCGGGGTCGGCGAGCACCAGGGGGAGATCGCGGCTGAGACGGCGCAGGAGGCGGATCTTTTGGGTGCGGCCGGCGAAGATGGCCAGCGAGTTTTCGACGATGGTGTTGAGGTCGGCGGGGCGCGGCGCGGAGGTGGGGAACTGGGCGAGCGAGGCGAACTGGTCGACCAGGCCGCGCATGCTTTCGACCGAGGTGGAGATGACCTCGCTGCAGCGGCGGATGACGGCGGTGGAAGGGGAGTGAAGATCGGCGGTTGAGAGGGTGGCGTCGAGGCGATCGATGTGGCGGGCGATCTGTTCGGCGGAGAGGGAGATGGGGGTGAGCGGATTTTTGATCTCGTGGGCGACGCGCCGGGCGACCTCTTTCCAGGCGCTTTGCTTTTGGGCGCGCAGCAGCTCGGTCGCGTTTTCGAGTACGACGACGTAGCCGAGGTGCTCGCGGGCGTGGCCTTCGAGCAGGGCGACGGTGGCGAGCAGGTTGAGGGTGCCTCGGCCGTTCGCGCCGAGTTCGAGCTCGCTCGAGGCGGAGCCCATGCGGTGGCTACGCTTCATCAGGCGATCGAGCGGCTCCATGAGGTCGGCAGGGAAGACCTCGTCCATGCGATGGCCGAGGAAGGTGCGCTGGCCGCCGGGGTCGAGCATCTCGGTGAGCGCGCGGTTGGTGAGGACGATGGAGCGTTGGGGGTCGATGGTGGCGACACCGTTGGGGATGGTCTGGAGCATGGTTTCAAGCTCGCCGCGCCGGGCCTGGAGCGCGGCGTTCGCTTCACTGAGCAGGGCGGTGGAGGCTTCGACCTGGGCTCGGCTGCCTTCGAGGTCTTCGGCCATACGGTTGAAGCTGCGGACGAGCTCGCCGAGTTCTTCGGTGGCACTCTCCTGGACGCGGTGGCCGTAGTCGCCGGCGGCGATCAAGTCCATGGCGTCGGCGAGCGCTTCGACGGGCTTGGTGACCTGCTTGGAGAGATGGAGGGCGAGCCAGCTAGCGGCGAAGAGGGCCAGGCTGGTCATCATGAGCAGCAGGATCATGTAGGTGTTGCGCACGGAGCGGCGGGCACGGAAGAGCGTCCAGTAGTCGGCGCTGGCTTTCTGCAGGTGGGCGAAGGTGCCGGACAGGCCGCGCGGCAATGGCAGGCCGGTGACGACGTTGCCGACCGCGCCGCCCTGTTTGACGAGGGTGGCGGAGCCGAGGGCGAAGTCGGCTCCGGCGAGGGTGAAGACGGGATTGTCTCCGCGCTGGGCGGCGGCGAGGAGTTCGGCATTGGCGGGGTCGCGGGCGTCAAGCCGCTCGCCGGCGAGCGCAGAGAGCGAGGCGGCGTCCGGGGTTTCGGCTTCCTGGTCGGTGGCGGCCGGGCCTGGATCGGCGGCGCTGTGTGGCTCGGGAAGGAGTGGCTTGACGGTGGCACCGGTGCCGGAGCGCTGCGGAACGTTGAAGGCGGCCACGGCCTTACCGTCGCGGAAGACCACCACGAAGCCGCCCTGGAGGGTGATGGCGTGGTCATGCAGCACACGGACGATGGCGGCGTGGTTGGCGAGCTCTCCGCGGCCTTCCTTGGCCGGCGTCAAGGTGGGCAGGGCGGCGGCGATACCTTCGGCCTCGGCGCGGGCGTTGGCGGTGGCGTAGCCGGCGAGGTCGAGCGCCATCTGGTTGGACTCGTTGCGCATCTCGGCGACGGGCTGGGAGAACCAGCGGTCGACGGCGCGATTCATCAGACCGTAGCTGAAGAAGAACATGAAGCAGATGGGCAGCAGGCTGACGAGGACGGCGCCCCACAACATGCGGGTGCGCAGGCGACTGCCCATGACGCGGCTGCGCTGGTCGGCGTAGAGCTTGAGCAGGTTGCGTACCAGCATGACGAGCATGCCGACGAAGAGCAGAAAGGCGACGGCGGAGAGGCCGGTGTAGACGACGATCTGCTCTGTGGTGGCGGGGCTGAGTGAGGTTAGCTTGAAGGCGTTGAGCGCGGCGAGGATGAGGAAGACGACGAGCACGCCGGTGCCGGTGGCGATGATCCAGGCCTTGCGTTGCTGTGCGCTGGTCGTCAAC
>CALMVK010000133.1:2541-6144 GCA_937873145.1 uncultured Granulicella sp.
AAGCTGGGGTCGCTGTGGGTGGTGGGGCGGGCGGTTTCGATGCAGCCGCCCTGGTCGATGGCGACGTCGACGACGACCGCACCCTTTTTCATTTTGGCGACCATGGCGCGGGTGACGATCTTGGGGGCTGCGGCTCCGGGGATGAGGACTCCGCCGATGACGAGGTCGGCCTCGGAGACGGCGCGCTCGACGTTGTAGCTGTTTGAGGCGAGGGTGTGGACGCGGCCGCCGAAGATGTCGTCGATCTCGCGCAGGCGGTTCAGGTTGAGGTCTACGAGGGTGACGCGGGCTCCCATGCCGAGGGCGATTTTGGCGGCGTTGGTGCCGACGATGCCTCCGCCGATGATGCAGACGTTGCCCGGGGGGGTGCCGGGGACGCCGCCGAGCAGAACGCCGCGGCCGCCGTGGTCTTTTTCGAGATAGGTGGCGCCGACCTGGACGCTCATGCGTCCGGCGACCTCGCTCATCGGGGTGAGCAGAGGCAAGTGGCCGGCGCGGTCGCGGACGGTCTCATAGGCGATGCCGGTGACTTTTTTCTCGAGCAGGGCGTCGGTGAGTCCGCGGAGCGGAGCGAGGTGGAGGTAGGTGAAGAGGACGAGGCCTTCGCGGAAGTGGCGGTACTCGGTCTCGGTGGGCTCTTTGACTTTGACGACCATGTCGGCGAGGCGCCAGACGTCATAGGCGGCGCCGACGATTTCAGCGCCGGCGGCCTGGAAGTCGTCGTCGGGGAAGGCGGAGAGTGCGCCGGCGTTGGTTTCGACGAGGACTTTGTGGCCGCCTTCGGTGAGAGCTTTGACTCCAGCCGGGGTGACGCCTACGCGACTCTCGTGATCTTTTACTTCTTTGGGTACGCCGATAATCATTTGCCTTGTCTCCCGAAACCTTGTTTCAAGTATCGCATCGTGTTGGGAGCCATGTCTGTGCTACTGTCAAGCCCGCGTACAATGGTGGGACAGACAGATCTGCATTCAACTGATTGGGAACAACGCCCGTAATGGCTTCGAACAACTATCCATCGTCCCGCTACTCGCGTGTGCACAACATGCGTTCGCTGTTCAGCCTGTTTTCTTCCGACCTGGCGATCGATCTGGGGACGGCGAATACGCTGGTTTTTGCGCATAATAAAGGCATTATCGTCAATGAGCCGAGCATTATCGCCGTGAACCAGGTGACGGGCGAGATTGAGGCCGTGGGCAAAGAGGCCAAGGAGATGCTGGGGCGGACGCCGGGCAATATTGTGGCGATCAAGCCGATGAAAGACGGCGTGATTGCGGACTTCAAGCAGACGGAAAAGATGTTGAACTACTTTATCCAGAAGGCGCATAACCGCAAGATGCTGGTGCATCCACGGATCGTGATCGGGGTGCCGTCCGAGATTACGCAGGTGGAGAAGCGCGCCGTGATGGACTCGGCCTACCGGGCCAAGGCGAGCGAGGTGCATCTGGTGGAGCAGGCGATGGTGGCGGCGATCGGTGCGGGGCTGCCGATTACCGAGCCGGGCGGGAATATGGTGGTCGATATTGGCGGAGGAACGACCGATATCGCGGTGATCTCGCTGGCGGGGATTGTGTACTCGCGCTCGGTGCGCATGGCCGGCAACCAGATGGACGAGTCGATCATTACGTATATCAAGCGCAAGTACAATCTGCTGATCGGCGAGCGGACGGCGGAGCAGATCAAGATTGAACTGGGCTCGGCGTATGTGCTCGATCAGCCGATTACGATGACGATTACGGGACGCAACCTGATTGAGGGTGTGCCGAAGACGATTACGATCGACGATACGGAGATCCGCGAGGCGTTGGCGGAATCGATTGCGACCATTATCAACGGCATTCGGGTGGCGCTGGAGCGGACGCCGCCAGAGCTTTCGGCGGATATCTCCGATCGTGGCATTGTGCTGACGGGCGGGGGCGCGCTGATCAAAAATCTGGATAAGCGGATTCGTGAGGAGACGGGGCTGCCGGTGTCGATTGCGGATGATCCGCTGGCGTCAGTGGTGCTCGGGACTGGGCAGATGCTGAGTAATTTTAAGTTGTTGCGGAAGATTTCGATCGACTGAAGGTGCTGCGGAGTGTGCGTTTTCAGGCGCAGCGCAGGTATCCCCCTCCCCCTACCCGAAAGTACCTAAAGTCTTCTATTCAGGTGAATTAGGTCTGGACTTCGAGTCCAGACTGCCCCGTGCCTCAGCGTCAGAGTTCAGGCTGCTTTGCCCTATTTCCATGGTAGACGGTGAAGTGGGGGAAATATGCCAACTTTGTTGCGAGGCTAAGTTGAAGAAACGACTGGGGATGTTGGGTTAAGGTGAGGTTTTGGGGCTTGACATGGGATTTTGGGCCGAATTTGAGAGCCCCAGGTCTCAAGGGCGAGACCTGGGGCACCCGAATTGTGGGAGTCGTCAGAGCGACGCTCGGCGTTTGCGCGACGATCGTGAATGGCATTCGGGTGGCGCTGGAGCGGACGCCGCCGGAGCTTTCGGCTGACGCCTCGGATCGTGGTTTTACCCGACGAGGGTAGGGTGCTGCTTCATAGGTTTGACAGGTAATTGGCCGATATATGGGCTGCTGGTGTTGATTGCAGATGATTACTGGCGTCCGTGGTGCCAGGGACGGGGCAGATGCTATTTCAACCTCAAGCTCGAACAAATGAAGGTGCCCTCCGAAGAGGGCCTTCAATGGTCAGTTTGGATTTTCGCCGGGCTTGTAGCTAAGCATGTTGGTGTTCCAAAATAGGTAGATGTCTATCCCAAACTTGCGACTCAGATAGCGAAGCCGATGCTTTTCGACAGGATCGGAAAAAGAGATTTGCTCGAGCCATCCATTTCCAGCAACAAGATAAACGTTGTGGGAGGCATCAACAACATTCAATAGAACGCCTTTGGCCCTTAAGACGAGCAAGACATCGCTGAGGGGAACAGAGGCTTCATCATTCACTATGCGGAAGCCTCTTCGGTTCGCTCAATATAATCAATCCCGGAATACGGGAATTCATCACCGAGATTTGGATCATGCAGGGTAACCTGTGAGTACCGCATGTGCTTTCCACTGGACGCAAGATCCTGCCAAACTTCTTTTGGAGCCGGAATCAAGATCTGTTGAATAGTTCCGTATACCTTTAGGTGCTCATCGATCGTAGCTTCTAGACCAGATTGGAAATTTTCTTTGACTTCCTTCAGCGTCTTACCATCGGCTGCGTAATCGATTTCGAGGCCCTGTGCGAACCAGGAACTTCCATCTTTGCAGATAATCACACGAAGGTTGCCAATCCCAACTATATGGGTATCACCATCATCAGCATGAAAGGCCGTAGCAGAAGGAACGCTGCGCTGCTTTGTTTCCTTCTTAGGTTTGCTGGCACTGTTCTTCACTAGTACGGCAGACATTTGCCCTCCTGTTCCTTTGCGCATCTTTGTACATCGGCGCGCGCCAAGACGCAATACCATCTTATACTCAACCATCGGGCAACTATAGGCGGTCTGCTCAGAACACTTGATGCATCCTGCCTCCGATCCATTGCAGAAGACATATTGAGGTAATCACCGGCGCTCAGTGAGGACCTCTACGCGGCCGCGGGGGTGGATGGTGAAGTGAGGCTGGATGGGGA
>CALMVK010000134.1 GCA_937873145.1 uncultured Granulicella sp.
GGGCAGGTGGGGATGCTCGGGTTCGGGAATGTCGAGCAATGGAGCGACGGGGGCTGCCGCTTCCATGGCGACAATCTTCTTTTGCTGGTCGGCCTGCTCTGCGATGCGGAGTTCGTCTTCCATCTGGATGCGGAATTCGTTCGAGGCGCGGCGGAACTCTCCCATGAGCTTGCCGACGTAGCGTGCAAGCTCCGGCAGCTTCTTCGGTCCGAAGAGCAGCAGAGCGATGAAGAAGATGAACGCGGTGTCCTGAAAACTCATGTCGTCGGGTCCATGATACGGCTTTAAGCGGGTCCCTTGTGCTGGGCTGGGCTGATTCCCGGCAACCTATTGAGGGGACGCAGGCGGGGATGCTCCGGATTGTGGATGGCTTCGACCCTGGCCGAGCGTCTGCGATAGAGTGGGAGGAATGCGGGGGTGGTGTGCGCAAGACGTTTACGCTTGAGGAGGCACGGACGCTGCTGCCGGTGCTGGGCGCGTTGCTGCGCCGGGCGCGGGAGGCGGCTCTGCGAGCCGGTGGGATCGAGGGCGAGATGCAGGAGCTAAGCCAGCGGATCTTTCTGGCGGGAGGGCTGCATGTCGACGTGGCGGAGGCGGCGCGGCGGCGGGCGGAACGGGAGAAAGCTGTGGGTGAGGCGCGGTCGACGATCGAAGAGATCGAGCAGATTGGGGCTCGGGTAGGCGAGATGGAGGAAGGGCGCCTGGATTTTCCGTGCCTGTATGAAGGCCGCGAGATTCTGCTTTGCTGGACGCTGGGCGAGGAGGAGGAGATCCGCGAGTGGCGGGAGGACCAGGAGGATGCGGAGACACAGACGATTGTGGAGGGGATGTTTCGGCGGGATCGGGAGAAGCCGAATTAGAGTGGGTGTGCGGCGGGGGTGCGAAACCGATACGGGGGTTCTGGCTTCGCCAGAAGGACGACTTTAGGAGTGAGCGACGAAATCCACAGGAGAGGGTTCGTTTCTTGCGGATGGGTATTGAACGATAACTTTTATTGTCTATACTCAAGAGTGTGACAGCGACCGACACGACCTTTCGTAGACTTTGTGCCCAGCACGGGATCGCGGTCACGCATCAGCGGCAGGTTCTGTATGAGGTGATGCAGGGCATGGACGGCCATCCCAGTCCGGAGGAGGTCTACGCGCGGGTGAAGCGGGAGATTCCGGCGATCTCCCTGGCGACGGTGTACAAGAACATTCATTTGTTTGTGGAGAGCGGCGTTCTGCGCGAGGTGAGTCTGCACCATGGCTCGCAGCGTGTGGAGATGAACGAGGCGGAGCATCACCATATGGTGTGTTCCAGGTGCAAGGCGATCTCCGACATCTCGGCGGATGCTTTGAATCTTCCCGAGCAGCGGAGGCAGTTGCCGGGAGGCTTCCTGGTGGAGCGCTACTCGGTGGATGTGATTGGAATTTGTTTGGAGTGTCAGGGGCTTGAGCGCGGGGCGAGCAGGGTTTGAAGGTTTGAAGGACAGGCAAATACGGGGATTCTGGCTTTGCCAGAATGACGACGGATTTTTGACGTAGCGGAAAAAACAAGGAGATGGACATGGCACAGATTATTCCGGATGGATCGAACGGACCCGCGCACGGCGCAGGGTTTATGACATCGGACGCGGGTCGTCCGGTTGGCGATAACCAGAACTCGATGACGGTTGGGCCGCGCGGACCGATCGTTGGCGATGACTTTTTGTTGTTTGAGAAGATGGCGCACTTCAACCGGGAGCGGATTCCGGAGCGCGTGGTGCATGCCAAGGGCTCGGGTGCGTTCGGCACGTTTGTGTGCACCAGTGACGAGATTCAGAAGTACACGACGGCGGCGCTGTTTCAGGTAGGCAAGCAGACACCGCTGTTGGCGCGCTTTTCGACGGTTGGCGGAGAGAAGGGCTCGGCTGACTCGGAGCGCGATCCGCGCGGCTTTTCGGTGAAGTTTTATACCGAGGAGGGCAACTGGGACATGGTGGGCAACAATACGCCGGTGTTCTTTGTGCGCGATCCGTTGAAGTTCGGCGACTTTATTCATACGCAGAAGCGTCATCCGCAGACCAACCTGAAAGATGCGACGATGATGTGGGATTTTTGGTCGCTGGCTCCCGAGAGCCTGCACCAGGTGACGATCCTGATGTCGGACCGTGGGACACCGATGGGCTACCGGTTTATGAACGGGTACAGTTCGCACACCTTCTCGCTGGTGAATGCGCAGAACGAACTGTTCTATTGCAAATGGCACTTCAAGAGCGCGCAGGGCATCAAGAACTTCATGGCCGACGAGGCCGACCAGATGAAGGCGACCGACATGGACTACTCGCAGCGCGACCTGTTTGGCGCGATCGAGAAAGGTGACTTTCCGAAGTGGAACGTCAAGGTCCAGGTGATGTCCGAAGCGGACTCGAAGACGTACCACATCAATCCGTTCGACCTGACCAAGGTTTGGCCACATGCGGATTATCCCTTGATCGATGTAGGCGTGATGGAGTTGAACCGCAACCCGGTGAACTACTTTGCGCAGATCGAGCAGGCGGCGTTTGAGCCGCGTAACGTGGTTCCGGGCATGGGTTTCTCGCCGGACAAGATGCTGCAGGCGCGCTTGATCAGCTATCCAGATGCACATCGCTATCGACTGGGCGGCAACTACCAGTCGCTGCCGGTGAATGCGCCGCAGTGCCCGTATGCGACCTACAATCGCGATGGAACGATGGCGCTGGGGGACAACGGAGGCGCCAGCCCGAACTATGAGCCGAACAGCTTTGGCGGGCCGGTGCAGAATCCGCGCTACACGGAGCGCAAGGTGAACCTCGACAACCCGGTGATGGGGCGTTGGGATCATCGTGAGCATGACGGCGACTACTATACGCAGGCTGGGAACCTGTTCCGGATGCTTGGACCGGATGGGCAGAAGCGGCTTTGCGCGAACATCGCGGGCAGCTTGTCGACGGTGCCGGAGCGGATTCGCACGCTGCAGATCTCGCATTTTGAGAAGTGCGATCCGGCGTATGGTGAGGGTGTGTCGAAGGCCGTGGATGCAGCGCTGGGTACGGCTGGCATGAAGGCCGAACCGGTGGGCGAGTTGGTCAACGCTTAGGCTGGTGGAAGTGGAGGCAGAGGCGATCCTCCGGGATCGCCTCTGCTGCGTTTGGGTGTTGTTGCGAAAAAGCGATTGCTTGGCTGCGTGGTGGAGGACGCGCTGTGCGGGTGATTATGGGGGGTTGTGGTGCAACGTTAGAAAGACAAATACGGGGATTCTGGCTTCGCCAGAATGACGGCGGGTACATGGGATTCTGGCTTCGCCAGAATGACGGCGGGTACATGGGGATTCTGGCTTCGCCAGAATGACGGCGGAAATACGGGGATTCTGGCTTCGCCAGAATGACGGCGGCGCAGGGTGTGCGTAAGTGAGACTTGGTTTGGGGCGGAGCGGTTCTTACGGGCGAT
>CALMVK010000135.1 GCA_937873145.1 uncultured Granulicella sp.
GTTGACGAAGCCTTCGAGGATGTACTCGGCGTGCGCGGGGACTTCGAGTGAGACGGTTTCGCCGCGGACGAGCTCGACGGGCTTGCGGCGGAGAAAGCCGGCGATGAGGTACTCCTCGATCTCGGGCGGCGCGGGGACGATGGCGGAGAAGGTGGTGGCGGGGTCGGTGCCGATGGCGACGGCGACCTCCATGCGGTCGCCGCGGATGGCGGTGAGAGTTTGGGTCGAGAGCGACTGGAGGGAGGCAGCCGAGGCGGTGCCTCCGGCGGTGAGGGCCATGAGATCGACGGCGGCGGAGGGGTCGGCTGTTGAGGAGCGCAGGCGGTCGCGGAGCTGCTCGGCGGCGTTCTTCTGGCGCTGCCAGTGCATGCCGGTGGTGTTCTGGTCGTAGACCTGCATGCGGTACATGCCGACGTTGCGCTTGCCGCTGCGAGCATCCTTGGTGATGACGCAGGGGAGGGTGATGAATGGTCCGCCATCCTGCGGCCAGGTGGTGAGGACGGGAAGCTTGCGGAGGTCGATGGCGTCGCCTTTGAGGATGACCTCTTTGCAGGAGGCTTCCGAGCGGTCGATGACTTTGGGAAAGAAGCTGCCAACCTCGGCGAGGGTGGGCAGGAGCTTGAGCTTGTCTAAAAGGCTGACGGGCGTCGGCGGGTGGAGGAGCGTGCGGATGCGGTCGGCGATCTCGTCGAGCGAGTCGGCTTCGAGGGCGAGCTTCATGCGGCGCTCGGAGCCGAACTGGTTCATCAGGACGCGCGCGCCAGGGTAGCCGGTGACGTTCTCAAAGAGCAGTGCCGGGCCGCCAGGGCCGCGGTTGCTGGTGGCGGGCAGCTTGGCGGCGCGATCGGCGATCTCGGCCATTTCGAGGTAAGGCGAAACGGATTGAGTCAAAGTGGTGAGTTCGCCGGTGCGGTCCAGCCGTGCGATCCAATCGCGTAAATCTTTGTAAGCCAATGATTGCTCCCTTGTCTCCTGATGGTAATGGGTGCGGGGAGCACGAGGCTTGATGCGGTGAAGCTTTAGCTGGCGAGGGCGGGGACGAGTTTATCGGCGGCTGGCGGAACGTAATCGATGAGCGGGTAGCCGGCGTCGCGCCAGCCTTCGAAGCCTCCGCGCAGGGGGCGAACACGATTGACGCCGAGGCTGTGCAGTTGCAGGGCGACCTTGGCGCTGGTCTCTTCGGACGGGCAGGTGCAGTAGAGGATGATGTCGCGGTCTCTGGGGATCAGGGCCTGGTGGGCGGTGAGCTCGGAGGGGCTGACGCGGACGGTGTGGGGCAAAACGCGCGGGTCGGGAAGATAGTCGAGCGGGTGGCGCAGGTCGACGATGTAGGGGGCGATGTTGCCTTGGCGGTCGGCGGTTTCGATCATGTCGAGCAGCTCAGCGGGCTCGAGACGTAGCTCGCGGACGCTGGTGAGGAAGCGGCGCTGCTTCCAGATGCGATAGAAGAGCAGGCCGAGCACCATAAGGACGAAGATGGCGACGGCGAAGTGGCCGAGCATGGCGAGGAAGGGTCCGCTGCGCCGGGCAAGGTCTCCGAAGAAGAAACCGGCAAGCCCATAGGCGAGCGTCCAGATGAGGGAGCCGGAGAGATCGTAGGCGAGGAAGCGGGTGTAGGGCATGCCGGTCTGGCCGGCGATGGGCGCGGCAACGGTCGAAAGGCCGGGGATGAACTTGGCGAAGAGCAGGGTGACGGCACCGCGTTTGTGGAAGTAGCCTTCGGTCCTGGTGACGCAGGCGTCGGCTTCAAAGGAGAGCCGGCAGAGCAGACGCAGGACGGCGTTGCCGTAGCGGCGTCCGAGCGTGAACCAGAAGGTATCGGCGAGTACGCAGGCGGCGAGCACGGAGAGGACGGCGAGCGATCCGCGCAGCTGGTGCGTGGCGACGAGCGTTCCAGCGGTGAGCAGAACGGGGACCGACGGGATGGGCACGCCGACCTGCTCAACCAGAACCCACAGGAAGAGGATAGCGTACGCGTAATGGACGAAAAAAACCAGGGCGATGGACATAGAAGGCTTTACTGAGTGGATGTGTATAGGTTGGTGCACGGTTCAAGTCATCCACAAATAGATAGCCCCACCGCTGATCTGCGTATGGGGCTAGTGGAGAAGAGGATAGAGATGAAGCTATTTGGCGAGAATCAGCGGCATCTCTACGAGGTGCTGACCGATGAACCAAGACTGCGATTCATTGGGGCGCAGGATGTCCGAGACAGCTAGGTCGTTGGTGCCGTCATCGCCTGCGTCGTCGGAAGCATCGGCGATTTTTTTACAAAGCTTCATGACGATCTCATGCGCTTCCAGCAGACGCGAGATCTGGACGGGAACTTCTTCTTTTCCCATTGGAGGAAGCGGAATCTTGGTGAGCTTGGCTGCATCGCCGCCCATGGCTACGGAGAGGCCGCCGAGCATTTGAATACGCTCCCCGATCTTATCCGCGAGCTTGGACTGCTTTTCGTAGTGTGCGTCGAAGAGCAGGTGCAGTTGGTAGAAGGTCGGGCCGGAGACCTGCCAGTGGTGCTTTTTATACATATCGCGAAGCGTGATGGTGTCGGCTAGAAGTTGATTGAGCATCTCGCACATTTCGCCGCGAACCTTGGCGTCGAGATAGTGCGGCATATCCTCGATAACCGTACCGAACTTTTGAATTTCGTTTGCCTGCGCGTGCCAGTGCGGAGCGATGTCCTGCTTGGCGCGTTTTTCCGTTGCAACTGCCATTAAATTCCACCTCACGCAATAGGATGCTAAAACGATTCCTCGGGTGTTGAGTGGGAGCAGAAGAGTGCTTGTCGGAGTCACACCAGATTGGTGACCTGGGTAAAAGCAATAGGCTGACGTAATCCCCACCTCAGACGATGAAACTGTCTGAGATGGGGCACCCGGAGTATGTGTTTGGGATACGGCCTGGTTTAGCGCTTGGCCTGGTTTAGCGCTTGGCCTGGTTGTCGCAGTTTTGCTGGCTCTTGTCGTCGCCGGCGCCCTTGATGGCTACGTCGGGGGTAACGGACATGCCTGGACGAAGCGCGTAATCGCCGTTCTCCTGGTTGAGATTGGTGAAGTCGATGCGGACGGGGATGCGCTGCACAACCTTGACATAGTTGCCGGTGGCATTTTCCGGCGGGAAGAGGGAGAGCTTGGAGCCGGTGGCTCCGCCGATTTGCGAGATCTGTCCGGAGAACTTGCGTCCGCCGAGCGCATCGACCTTCATGTCGACGCGCTCACAGCGATGCATTTTGGAGAGCTGTGTCTCTTTGAAGTTGGCGGTTACCCAGAGGTCATTGAGCGGAACGATGCTCATCAGATCCTGGCCGACGGAAAGATTGCCGCCGATGTCGACATTTTTCTTGTTGACGATTCCCGTAGTGGGCGCGTGGACGCGGGTGTAGGAGAGGTTGAGCAAGGCCTGATCGACCTGGGCCTGCGCCTGCTTGACGGAGGCGAGGGCAGCCGTGGCGCGGGCGCGCTGGATTTCAACCTGTTGTGGTCCAGTTTTGGCTGCTTGAGCGGCCTGGTTCCGTGCATTTTCAAGCCGCTGCTGGGCCTGGGTGATGGCGGACTGTGAGGCGACGAGCGAGTTTTCCGCCTCAATCACGCTGGCGTTGGCGGAGGTAGCAGAGGCGATCGCGGCATCGTATTGCTGGCGGCTAATGACATCTTTTTCAACCAGGGGGGTGTAGCGCTCGACATCCTTGGTGGCTTTGATGGCGTTGGCCTTCGCTTCGTCGACACGAGCAGCGGAGGCGGCGGCCTGCTGCTGCGCTTGCAAAACGCTCGAGTCTGAGGAGCGTACGTCCGTGCCGGAGTTCTGCAACGTGGTGCGCGTGTTGACGGAGGTTACGGGCACGTTTACGTTGGCCTGGACGTACTGAGCCTGCGCGTTGGCAAGGGCGGCCTGGGCTTGCTCAAGCGCAACCTGGGAGTCTTTGGGGTCGATCTCGACGAGCAGATCGCCTTGCTTGACCTGGGTGTTGTCTTCCACGTAGACGTGAGTGACGTGACCGTTGACGCGCGAACTGACGGAGTAGATGTCTCCATCCACCTGTGCGTCGTCGGTATCTTCGGAGAAGGTGGAACGCCAGTACCAGAAACAGCCCCCGATCAGCAGCAGGAGGACGACGGCGGCGATGATGAGGCGGCGGCCGGTTTTTTTGGCGGGTGGCTCCGGCTTTTCCTCCGGCTTGGCGTTCGGGTCGGCGGTGTTGCCGGAGGCCGGAGGTGGACCTCCGGCCTGGGCTCCGGGCTCATTGCCGGTCGAGCCTGCGGCGGGTGCGGTGCCTTGCGGTTGAATCTGAACGGTTCCTGTGATCTGGGCGGTTTGGGGCGCGGTTTGGGCACCGCCCTGGGGGTTTTGATCTTGATCTGGCACGGTTACTTGCCTCCGAGATAGTCTTTGAAGTTGGTCTGCGCGACTCCTAAAGCACGCGCAAGAGAAAGCTTTGCGACATTGTGCTGGTAGAGCGCGCTGATGTACTGATCGTTGGCCTGCTCGAAGGTGGTCTGCGCCTGCGAGACGGGAAGATTGTCCGCGACGCCGGCACGGAAACGCTGCTGTGCCTCGCTGAGGGCCTCCGTGGCGAGGTCTACGTTGGAGCGGGCGGCGTCGACGAGTTTTGCGGCGGACTGGATGTCGAGAATGTTGGAGCGGATGTCGGCGTTGACCTGCTGAGCGGCGTCGGAGAGACGGGCCTGAGCTTGGGCAAGGGAGGCGGCCGCAACCTGCTGCTCGCCGCGGAAGCGATAGATTTGCAGGATCGGTGCCGAGATCTGACCGGTGGCGGAGTAGGTGCCGTGAGAGTGCCCGACCGTTTCGCCGATATCGCCGAAGTCTCCGTTTGCGCTGAGGACCGGATACTGGTCAGCACGGGCGGCTTTCTGCTGGGAGCGGGCGGCTTCAACCTGCTGCTGGTCCGCCTGGAGATCTTTGCGGGTCTTGAGCGCGGCCAGAAAGGCAGCGTTTGGATCGAGGTTGTCGAGTGGCTTGTAAGGCTCAGCATCGCTGACGCGGAACTGCTGATCGAGAGGCAAACCGATGGTGCGCGCGAGCGTGATTTTATCCTTGGCGAGTTGATTCACGGTGGAGATGAGGGTCTGCTGCTCGCTTTGATAGTCGACCTGGGCGCGGAGGACATCGAGGCGGGGACTGGTGCCGGCCTCATGGGCGTCGACGGCCTGATCGAAGGTGAGTTTGGCGGTCTTCAGTGCGGCGTTGACCGCCTCGATGCGAGAACCATCCGCGACGCAGACCAGATAGGCGTTGCCTACGGTGAGAACGACGAGGTTGCGGGCGTCCTCTGCGCTGAGGCCCGCGGCGGTGAAGTTATGCCGAGAGGCGATGTAGGACTGCAGAGCATTGACGTTGAGCAGGTTTTGGGTAAGGTAAGCGCGAAAGTCGACGACCTGGAAGGGGCCGATGGTGGCAGGAATGCCGGCGATCTTGAGACCGTAGGCCGCCAGATCGATCTTTTCGACCTCGATCGTAGCGCCGGCGGTAATGGTGGGGAGCAGGCTTTGCAATTGCTGAAGACGCTGGCCGTTGGCGCTCTGGATGGAGGTGCCTTCAAGAATCAGGCCGAGGTTTTGGCGAAGACCACGAGCGATGGCATCTTCAAGACTGAGGTCGAGGACGGTACCGGTGTTGGTCCCGGTGACGATAGAGCCTTGGAAAGACTGCTGCGTACTCTGCGCGCCGTTTGAGCCTGTGGCGTTATAGAGGTTGGTTTGGCCGCTGCCGATGGCGTTGGCATTGACGACCGACGGATCGCTGCTGCTATTGGTGGAGCCGGTGCTTTGCGCGGAGGAGCCGATGCCTTGCGCGGAGGAGCCTGTTTGGGAGGCTTGGGTTGTAGTCTGAGCCGGGACGTAAGAGACGGCGGCGGAGGTACAAATAGAGACGATGGCAAGGACCACCCTCCTAGGCAAACGACATCGGAGACGGCTGGCGGGCATCCATACTGACACCCTTTGAATGTTGCCCATAGTGCTAATGGTAAACGTACCTGCCTCAGAAAAGATGGAGCTGCGCAGTGCCAAGGGACGCGGTCGTGTTTTTACATACACAGGTCCTTTGTTTCTGCGATTCTGATGCTGAAAATCGCGGGGGATGTTCAAAAGTTTCTCTACGATCCTGAGCGAATCGAGGCAAAGACGACGACGGTGCGGCAGTGCGGTCACCGTGTGCGGCGGCCGGACCAGGTGAAAAAGCGTCAGGATCGTACGCTGGTTGCGTTTGGCGCAGGAAGGCGGCAGACAGGCGGGTGGACACCGCGGTCTTCTGCGGGTACAGTGCAAGCGATACACTGCTCGAAGAACGGCACGGCATGTGTGGACGCGAGGAGCGGCATGGCAGACGAGATTGGGGTGGGAATCATCGGCTTCGGGTTGGCGACGCGGGTCTTCCATGCGCCGTTTGTGACCGCGGTGCCAGGGCTGAAGCTGGTGGCGATCGTGCAGCGGACCGGGGATGAAGCCGCCAAGGCGTATCCGACGGCCAAGATCGTGCGATCGGTCGAGGATTTGCTTGGGGACAAGGCGATCCGGCTGGTGGTGGTGGCGACGCCGAACGAGACGCACTTTGCGCTGGCCAAGCAGGCGTTAGAGGCCGGCAAACATGTGGTCATCGACAAGCCTTTCGCAGGGACGAGCGCCGAGGCGAGCGAGCTGTTGGAGGTTGCGGCACGCATGCAGGTTTTGGTGTGTCCGTTTCATAACCGTCGGTGGGACGGAGACTTCATGACGGTGAAGAAGATTCTGGCGGAGGGATCGCTGGGGAGGCTGGTGACGTTTGAGTCGCACTTCGACCGCTATCGGCCGATGGTGCGGGAAGGCTCTTGGAAAGAGGCAGATGGAGAAGCAAACGGCCTGTTGATGGATTTGGGCCCACATCTGGTGGATCAGTGCGTGGCGCTGTTCGGGATGCCCAAGACCGTGACGGCAAGCGTACGGACGGATCGGGACGGCAGCCAGGTGGAGGACGCGTTCGATATTCGGCTGGGGTATGACCGCCTGCTGGCGTGGTGCCGGTCGAGCATGCTGGCGTGTACTCCTTCGTCACGGTTTCTGCTGCATGGGACGGCAGGAAGTTTTCGGAAAGATGGCCTGGACCCGCAGGAGCCGAGGATTGTGGCAGGGGCCAAGGTGCCGCCGATGGGCGATGCGGTGAAGTGGCTGGAGGAAGATGAGTCGATGTGGGGAACGTTGGCTATGGCACCGAATCTGGCGGAGCCGGCAACGCTGACAAAAACGACGGTAAAGACGGTGCCCGGGGACTACCGCTGCTTCTATGCCAACGTGCGGGATGCGGTGCTGGGCGAGGCCAAGCTGATGGTGCCATCCCAGGAAGGCTTCAACGTGGTGCGACTGCTGGAGCTGGCTCGGCAGAGCTCGCGTGAGGGACGGACGGTGGCAGTTTAGGCATCGTATGCGGTGGATGGACCATTACTGAGTTTAAGGAGTCCTTGACCGCGATGTCTGAGATTGCAAAGAGTAATTCCCTACCCCAAGGTTTTCTTTGGGGAGCGCTGAAGGCAGGAATCAAGGCGAGTGGCAGGCTGGACCTGGCAGTGGCGGCAGCTCCTTTGGGATCGCATGCGGCGGCGCTGTTTACGCGCAATCAGGTTGTGGCGGCGCCGGTGGTGGTGGGGCGGCGGCACCTGGCGGCAACCGGTGGGCGGGTCACGACGGTGCTGGTGAACGCAGGCAACGCCAACTGTGCAACCGGTGAGCCGGGAGTTCGGGCGTGCGTGGAGACGTGCAAGGCGGCAGCGGAGACGTTCGGGTGTCTGTTCGACGAGGTCTTTCCTTCGTCCACGGGCATCATCGGCGTGCCGTTGCCGACGGAGAAGATTGTGGCGGCGTTGCCGGCCATGGCTCCGGCGCTGGGCTCGACCGAGGCGCATGCGGAGTTATTTGCGTCCGCCATTATGACGACCGATACGCGGAGGAAGGTGGCGCAAGCGGTCGTGCAGGTGGATGGGGTAGAGGTACGGGTGTTTGGGACGGCCAAGGGCGCGGGAATGATTCATCCGCAGCTTGGGCCGGCAGTGGGGTCAGCGCCAGCGCCGGCCCATGCGACGATGCTGGTCTATTTATTTACCGATCTGGCGTCGGACCCGGCGGAGCTTCGCGGGTTGCTGGAGCCGGCCGCGGAAGAGACGTTCAATGCGATCTCCATCGATGGAGACACCTCGACCAACGATACCGTGCTGCTGCTGGCGAGTGGGGTGAGCGGCGTGCGTCTGGATGAACAGACGCGGCCTGCATTTGCGGCGGCGCTCGAACAGGTGTGCGCATCGCTGGCCTATCAGATTGTGGATGATGGCGAAGGTGTGACGCATGTGGTGCGGTTGGAGGTGAGCGGCACGGAGACGGATGCGGAGGCGCGGCGGGTGGCGCGGGCGATCGCGCATAGTCCGCTGAACAAGTGCGCGTGGTCGAGCGCCGATCCGAATTGGGGCCGGCTGCTGGCGGCGGCAGGGTATGCCGGTGTGCCGTTCCAGGTGGAAGAGGTGCAGATTGCGATTGGGAATCAAGTGGTCTTTGAGGGCGGGGTGCTATCGCCGCGGTTTGACAAGGCGGCGGCGCACACGGTGATGAGCCAGCGGGAGTATGCGATCGAGGTGTCGCTGGGAAAGGGTGCAGGGCGATGCAGCTTTCTGACGTGCGATCTGACAGAAGAGTATGTGCGGATCAACGCGGACTATTCGACGTAGTGAAGGAAGAGGAGCCGCGGCGGCCTACAAGGCTGAAAGCAAATACTTTCAAAAAGCGCTAAAGATTTTTCCGTTTGTGCCGATAAGAGGAGAGTGGGAGGAGTTCTTGGCCGGCTTCTGATCAAGCAAGTGGACGTTTGGGGCTATGGCGTGGAAGGGACGCATGACGTACTCTACCGTGGCGATTTATGCTTAGCGGGACGGCTTTCCACTCCTCCGAACGAATGGATCTTTATGGCAATGGTGTTAGATCAACCCGTAGCGCAGATGCAACCCGAGACGCTTGACGCGAGCCCTGACTTTCGTGCTGAGGTCTCCGAGTGGCTGGAGGCGTTTGACCAGCTGGTCGCCGGTGACCGTGCTCAAGCGGCAGTGCTGCTAAACGCGCTGCGTGAGCACGCCAGTGCGGTGGGCGTCCAGGTTGCCGGCGCACTGACGACGCCTTACCGAAATACGATCGCTCCGGAGCAAGAGGTGCCTTATCCCGGGGACCGCCGTTGCGAGCGGCGGATCGAGGCGCTGATTCGCTGGAATGCGATGGCGATGGTGCACTCGCAGAACAAGAAGGATCCGGGGATCGGCGGACACATCTCAACCTACTCCTCCTTGGCGACGTTGCTTGAAGTGGGGTATAACCATTTTTTTCGGGCGAGTTATGGCAGTGAGCCTGGGGATTTTGTTTATTTCCAGGGGCATGCGTCTCCTGGGGTCTATGCGCGGGCATTTCTAGAGGGGCGGCTGGATGAGGCTCGGCTCAAAAACTTTCGCCATGAGCTGCGTGGAGAACCAGGGCTGTCGAGCTATCCACATCCTTGGCTGATGCCTGATTTTTGGAGTTTTCCGACCGTTTCGATGGGAATCGGGCCGCTGAATGCGATCTACCAGGCACGATTTATGAGATATCTGGAGAACCGTCAGCTAATCCAAAAGACGGAACGCAAAGTTTGGGGCTTTTTGGGCGACGGCGAATGCGACGAGGTAGATACGCTGGGGGCGATCTCGTTGGGCGCACGTGAGGGGCTCGACAACCTGATCTTTGTGGTGAACTGCAACCTGCAGCGACTGGATGGGCCGGTACGCGGCAATAAGCGGATCATCGACGAGCTGGAGGGGATGTTCCGGGGTGCGGGCTGGAATGTGATTAAGGTGATCTGGGGTTCGGACTGGGACGACCTCTTTGCGCGCGACAGGTCTGGCCTGCTGCTGAAGCGGATGGAAGAGTGTGTGGATGGCGACTTCCAGAACTTCAAGGCCAAAGACGGAGCCTATCTACGCAAGGAGTTCTTTGGTCGCTATCCAGAGCTGCTGGAATTGGTAAAGGATTTGTCCGACCAGGAGCTTGGAATGCTGCATCGTGGTGGGCACGATCCGGTAAAGATCTACAACGCCTACAAGCGGGCGATGGAGCACACGGGTGGTCCCACCGTGATCCTGGCGAAGACGGTAAAGGGGTATGGTCTGGGCTCGGCGCAGGCACGCAATGCGACGCACAGCGAGAAGAAGCTGGCGGACGATGCGCTGGCATCGTTTGTCAGGCGCTTTGAAATTCCGATTCCGGAGCAGGCTGCGAAGGATGGAGCGTTTTACCGGGCCGAGGAGTCCGCGCCGGAGATGCAGTATTTGCAGGCTCAACGGAAGAAGCTGGGAGGCTATCTGCCACAGCGGAAGGTTCCAGCTTTGGCGGAGCGGGCACCCGAGTTCAAAGCACCGGGGCTGGAGTTTTTCGAGAGCTGGCTGGCAGGGTCAAAGGGGCGTTCCATTTCAACGACGATGGGCTTTGTGAATCTGCTGAACGCGTTGATGAAGGAGAAAGCGATAGGCAGATGGGTGGTGCCGATCGTTCCAGACGAAGGGCGAACGTTTGGACTTGAGTCCTCGATTCGGCAGGTCGGTATCTATGCGCCGGAAGGGCAAAAGTATGTGCCGCATGACGCGGACATGCTGCTGAGTTATCGAGAGAATAAGGACGGACAGATTCTGGAGGAAGGAATCACCGAGGCTGGCTCCATGGCCTCCTTTACGGCAGCGGGTACGGCCTACGCGAACTATGGCGTGCCGTCGATTCCCTTCTATATGTACTACTCGATGTTCGGGTTTCAACGGATTGGGGATATGGCCTGGGCCTTTGCGGACTCGCGGGGCAAGGGCTTCCTGATGGGAGGAACGGCGGGTCGGACGACGATGCTGGGGGAGGGACTGCAGCATCAGGACGGCCACTCGATTGTGCTGTCCAGCACGGTACCGACGTGCCGGACGTATGATCCGGCGTTCGTGTATGAGTTGGCAGTGGTGGTGCAGGACGGCATCCGCCGCATGTATGAGGCAGGCGAAGAGACGTTCTACTACATCACGATGTACAACGAGGATTATGTGCAGCCACCAATCCCGGAGGGTGAGCAGACGCGGGAGGCGATTGCGGTAGGCATTGTGCGCGGCATGTACAAGCTAAAGGCTGCGGGGTCCGAAGCGACGGTTCAACTGTTTGGGTCAGGGCCGATTGTGAACGAGGTTTTACGGGCGCAGACGCTGCTGGCGGAAAGATATGGTGTGCAGGCAAATGTGTGGTCTGTCACCAGCTACACCGAGGTCCGCCGAGAGGCGCTGGCGATTGAGCGTTGGAACCGGCTGCATCCGGCCGAGCCTGAGAGGCAGAGCTATCTGGCAAGCGTGCTTGACGGAAATAACGGACCGATTGTCGCGGCAAGCGACTATATGAAGAGCCTGCCCGACGGTTTGTCACCGTGGCTTGGATCGCGGCTGGTTTCGCTAGGTACGGACGGCTTCGGGCGGAGCGATAATCGCGAGCATCTTCGGCGACACTTTGAGGTGTCGGCGGAGGCGATTGTGGGAGCGACCCTTTCACGGCTGGCGCGCGACGGAAGCTTTGCCGCCGAGGATGCCCAGAAAGCACTTGCTGAATTAGGGCTGGATGTGGAGGCGCTCGATCCGGCGAGGGCCTGAATCGCTACTCCTGGACGGCGGTACTTCCGCTGTCCATAGGTAAAGCCCCGGTGAGATGCTACGATGGCAGGCTCAAAATCTTACGAGAATCCTCTGCTTGGACATGCGCGTATGCGCGCACTTTTCCGTGCGCTTGTGGAGGTGCGCGCTCTTAGTCAGCACATAAGGAAGATACATGGTTTACCAAAGGGTCTGGAGGCTTGCTGGGTCGGTACAGCCATTGACTTGCGGGAAGATGATGTGGCTGTCGGTTTGCATGCGAAAGGATACGAGCAGCTGATTCGAGCGACTGGAGCGCGCATGACGGATCGCGCGACGACAAGCGCGGAGTGCAGGCGCACAGTGGCCCAGGTAACCGCGACAAGACCGTTTCCGGGTACGGCGAGCGAAGAGGTGTGCTGCGCGGTCGGACAAGCGATGGCGCTCGACGCGGAGAATGTAGTGGTTGCATATGTCGGATTGGAGACGTTGACAGCGGCAGAATGGAGCCGCGTCCTTGCCGTGGCGGTGGAGCAACCGCTTCCAATGGTGATCGTCGCGATCCCAACCAGCAAGTCACGCGCTGCCCCTTTCGATCTCTCACGGCTGGCAGCCAAGGTAGCAGGGACGCAAATTCCTGTGGTTCCGGTAGATGCGGGAGATGCGGTAGCGCTCTACCGGGTGATGCAGGAGACGTGCATCCGGGCGCGGGCCGATGGAGGAGTGGCGGTGATCGAGTGTGTGCGGTTTGGCACGAATCCGGTGAAACTGCTGGAGGATCAGTTGCTCAAAAAGGGAATTTGTTCGGAGCGCTGGATCAGCAAAGTTGAAGACAATGCGTGGGCTCTACAACTGTTGTTGCAGGGTGAGCAGGTGAAGTCCAGGAGGGCTGCGGGGGTACACTCTAGAGGTCCTCGCAGGCGGATGGGTGAGGCCAGCTAAGTGTTTGAGGTGCTCGTGAGTAGAAGTTTCTGGCTGTGTTTTGCGGGGATGTGTGCTGTGTGGATGCCATCGCTTGCAGCGCAAACGTACGTAACACCTGCTCCGGCTGGAGATGCGACGCAAATGTCTTTGACAACCGGCTATGGGCAACCGCAAACGGGACAGATTTTAGCGCAGAGTGCGAGTCCGGTATCGCCTGCGCAGACAGGGACGGTGCCTGCGGGTTCAAACCCGGTCGCACCCTACGTAGCGACGCCAGCCTACATACCCTATGGAGTTCCGGACGAATTTCGCAGGAAAGATAACGACGGGTCTGTGTATGTTCCAGTTGACAGCTGGATTTATCCGGAGATGACGCGGCTTTACTCGCTGGGGTACGTGGATACGATGTTTTTGGGCATGCGGCCTTGGACACGCAAGAGTCTGCTGCACATGCTCGAAAGCTCAGAGGACGACATTCTGCACTCGAACAGCGAGGAAGCGCAGGAGATCCTTGCGGCAGTTATGCACGAGTTGAAGTCTGAGGAGACGAACGAAGGATTAAAGGCGCGAGGGCTGGTATACGGGTCTGAGTCCCAGTACGTACGAGCAATGCCGATTATGGGACAGACCTTGCGGGATAGTTATCATTTGGGGCAGACGCTGGTCAACGACTATGGCCGGCCGTACGAACCCGGGTTCAACCTGATTGCGGGAGCGTCGACGATTGAGGAGTTTGGACGGTTTTCGCTGTATGTGCGCGGGGAATACCAGCATGCGCCTTCGGCGTCAGGTTACTCGCAGGCGCTGTCGGCGCAGCTGTCGAACCTGGATACAGTGCCTTACTCGGGCTACAACCTGAATCAGGCGACGATTCCTACGGGGCCGATTGGAGTGCAGAATCCGTTTCGCCTGGTGGAGGCGACGCTCTCGGTACACCTGGCAGGGCATGAGATCTCGGGAGGAAAGTCCGATGCATGGCTGGGGCCATCGCAGGGGGGCGCGGTGGCGTGGAGCAACAACGCTGAAAATATCTACTCCTTTCGTATCAACCGGGTAGAGCCGCTCCACATTCCGCTGCTCTCGCGAGTTCTAGGGCCGGTGCGCTACGACTTTTTCTACGGCAGCCTGAAGGGCCACACAGATCCGAATAATGACTGGATTCACGCGGAGATGATCTCATTCCGCCCAACAAAGAACTTTGAGTTCGGCTTCGAACGCACAATTATCTTTGGTGGCGAAGGTCACGAGCCAGTTACGTTGCATAACTTCCTGTACGGCTTCTTCGATGGAGGCGATACGAATGGCTCACAGAAGTATTCGCGCACCGATCCAGGAGCGAGGTTCAGCGCGTTCAACTTTTCCTATCGGTTGCCGTTCATCGAGAGATACGCAACGCTTTACGTCGACTCGATCTCGCATGACGACGTGAGTCCTATCAGTGCGCCGCGGCGGGCGGCTTACCGGACGGGTTTCGACTTGTCGCAGCTTCCGGGGCTACATAAATTAGAGTTGCGAGCAGAGGCGGTGACCACCGATCCTGGAGTCGCCCGCAGCTTTGCGGGACAGTTCAACTACTTTGAGACCATACAGCTGCAGGGATATACGAACAAGGGATATATCTTGGGCGACTGGATTGGGCGGGAGGCCAAAGGCGGTCAGGCGTGGTTTACCTATCACCTGTCCGGCAACGAGTGGATTCAGGCCGAGTATCTCAACAAGAAGAATGAGAAGGACTTCATTTCGGGCGGGACCACGCAGAACCAATGGAAGGCGCAGGTAGTGAAGCGGTTTGCGCATGACGATGTGGAACTGAATGCGTGGTTTCAGTACGAGCGGTGGAAGGCACCAATTTATCTTCCCGGACTGCAGACCAACACGACTACGGCGGTGCAGGTGACGTTTTTCCCGGGGCTGAAGAACAAAAGCTTTCGTTAGGGCCGCCGTAGCCAGAGAGTGGGGGCATAAGCAAGACGGTGCTTCGGCGCTACGGGGTGGGCAGTGGAAGTTCGGCGTCGACGCAGGTCTGAAAGTATTTGAGCGAACGCTGTAGGCCCTCGCGCAGCATTACTTTAGGCTCCCAATCGAGGATAGAACGGGCGAGCGTTAGGTCAGGACGGCGGCGCATGGGATCGTCTTGCGGAAGCGGCTTGAAGACGATCTCAACCTCAGCTCCGGTGACGGTGAGCACTTCTTTGGCGCACTCGAGGATGGTCCACTCGACGTCGTTGCCGATGTTCATGGGGGTGTGGTGCGAGGAGCGCGCGAGGCGCAGGATCCCTTCGATGAGGTCGGAGACGAAACAGAAGGAACGGGTTTGCGCGCCTTCGCCGTAGATGGTGAGTGGCTGGCCGCGTAGGGCCTGGGTCATGAGATTGGAGATGACGCGGCCGTCGCTGGCCTGGAGGCGAGGGCCGTAGGTATTGAAGATCCGAACCAGGTGGGTGCTGACGCCGTAGTAGCGGCGATAGGCGGTGACGGCGGCCTCAGAGAAGCGCTTGGCCTCGTCGTAGACGGAACGCGGGCCCACGGGGTTGACGTTTCCCCAGTAGGTCTCAACCTGGGGGTGAACTTCTGGGTCGCCGTAGCACTCGGAGGTGGAGGCGTGGAGGTAGTTGGCTGAGTATTTGCGCGCCAGGTCAAGGGTGTGAATGGTGCCGGCAGAGCCAACGAGCAGGGTCTCGACGCCCAGGCGATGGTAGTCCTCGGGGCTGGCGGGGGAGGCGAAGTTAAAGATGGTGTCAACCGGGCCGGGGTCGAAGGGCTGGGTGATGTCACGCTCAAGAAGCGAGAAGCGGGGCTCGCGCCGGAGGTGTTCAAGATTTGCGTAGTCGCCGGTTGAAAGATTATCAACGCCGATTACCTCGAAGCCATCGGCGAGAAGAGCGTCAGTCAGATGCGATCCGAGAAAGCCTGCAGCGCCGGTGACCAGCGCTTTTTGTATGGACATCCATCTTCCTTTGGTAAGAGCACGACTTAGAGCAAGTGTACAAAACGCGATTACAGGAGTGTTAGAGCGTCGGGGTCAACGTGTTCGATGCGTAGACGATTTTAATCTTACCCAAGAGGCGGATATTCGGAGCGGTTGCACCCAGCGCAAGACGCTGTTTTCGTCTCAGCTACCTACCGTGACGGCCGCGTTGGTTACGGCGTCACGCACGGGGTAGGCGGCAGGACGCCCGACGCTGAGATACGTGAAGCCGTGCTGCTGCATCACGTGGGGGTCGTAGAGGTTGCGTCCATCGATGATGATTGGGTAGCGAAGGGTCTTGTTGAGGCGGTGGAGGTCTAATTCTGAGAACTCTTTCCAGTCGGTCAGGATCAGCAGCGCGTCGGCGTCCGCGGCGGCGGCGTAGGAGTCTTCCGCGTAGGCCAGACCGGCGCTGGCGGGAAGGATCTGCTGGGTGCGGCTGATGGCTGCGGGGTCGTAGGCGCGGATGGTGCAGCCTTCGCCGAGGAGCATCTGCACGAGCTCGATGGCGGGCGACTCACGGATGTCGTCGGTCTCCCCTTTGAAGGCCAGGCCGAGGACGGCCAGTTTTTTGCCGCGCAGGGTCCAAAGCGCAGAGCGGACCTTGCCGAGAAAGCGTTTCTTTTGGGTAGCGTTGATCTTTTCTACCTCGGTCAGGAGGGAGAAGTCTGTGCCGAGCTGCTCTGCGACGGAACGAAAGGCCGCGACATCTTTGGGAAAGCAGGAACCGCCGTAGCCGATGCCAGGGCGAAGGAAGCGGGTGCCGATGCGGCGATCGAGGCCCATGCCGCGGGCGACCTGCTCGACGTTGGCATCGGTGGCCTCGCAGAGGTTGGCGACCGCGTTGATGAAGGAAATCTTGAGCGCGAGGAAGGCGTTCGAGGCGTGCTTGATGATCTCGGAGGACTTGGTGGAGGTATTGAGCAGCGGTGGCGGCGTCTCGACGGAGCAGACGCCGGAGATGGCGTTGGGCGACTCATAGTACGCGCCGGAGGTGAGGGGTGCGTAGATCTCAGCCAGCACGGCGGCAGCACGCGGAGTGTCGGAGCCGACGACGATGCGGTCGGGATGCAGAAAGTCAGCGACGGCGGTACCTTCGCGGAGGAACTCGGGGTTCGAGACCACGTCAAAGAGCTCGCGGGCGACGCCGTTGCGCTCGATGACGCGGCGGATCCACTCATTGGTGTAGACGGGAACGGTGCTTTTTTCGACGATGACTTTATAAGTCGTGAGACTACGGGCGATCTCGGAGGCGACGGCTTCGACGTACGAGAGGTCAGCGTCGCCGGTCTCAGATTGCGGCGTTCCGACGGCGATGAAGATGGCCTTGCACTCGCGGGTCGCCTCGGCGAGGTCAGTCATGAAGCGCACGCGCCGGTTTCCGTGGCGGTTGAGCAGTTCGGGGAGATAGGTCTCGTGGATGAGGGTATCGCCGCCTTGCAAGGCCTTCACTTTGCTCTCGTCGTTATCGACGCAGATGACATCGTGGCCCATCTCTGCGAAGCAGACGGCAGCGACCAGCCCGACGTAACCGGAGCCGACGACGGCGATGGACACGGGCTCACGGAGGGAAGGGGTGGAGGCGTTGGGCTGCACCGCAGAGCGAATGCGAGAGTTCGAGTAGTCAGGCACGTTGTTGGAAGACATGGTCACGAGGAGTTTACCGCAACCGATCCGCCTCAAGCCATCTTATAATCTGCGACTTTGGTGGGATTTTTACAACCTTTAGGGGCTCGGTTAGACTTGGCGGGTGAGCTTGGACAATCCTACGAACGCATTCAGCCGGGATGCCTCCCCGCCTCGGCCGTTCGTTGCACCTTCTACAGATACCACGCTTTCAGAAGCCGTGATCACGTTGCGCAAGCGCCGGCTGGTGCTGATCCTGCTGGTGCTGGCCGGTCTGTCGCTCGGGTTTTACAAGGCTGTGACGCAGATCCATCTGTATGAGTCGTTTGGCCGGATCGAGGTGCGGTCGGGCGCCTCCGACGAGTTCAAGATCAGCGCGGCGTCTTATTTCGGGGACGATCCGCAGCGCAAGATGTCGACCGAGGAAGCGATTTTGATGAGCGACACGCTGCTGGCCAAGGTGGCGCGCGATCTGAATCTGGCCAACGACAACGATTTTTTGCGAGTGAAGGGACCGCAACCGCACCACAGCATGGACGATCCTGCGGTGCGGCAGACGGTGCTGGGGATCCTGGCAGGCAATCTGCACGTGGCGCAGGTTCCCAAGACGGACATCATCCGGATCAGCTTTCTGAGCCTCAATCCGAAGCTCTCGGCCGATGTGGTGAATAAGGTCATTGCGGACTATATCCAACGCAGCTATGAGACTCGTTTCGATTCGACGCAGCGGGTTTCGGCGTGGCTGTCGAGCCAGTTGGAGGATTTGAAGAAGAAGGTAGAGGACTCGCAGCAGCAGATGATGGATCTGCAGCGGAAGCTGGGAACGGTGGGCTTTACTACGTCCCAGTCGGCGAACCAGGAGACAACGCCGCTGGAGGACCTGGCGAAGGCCGCGGGGCAAGCGAAGTTGAACCGGATTTTGGCCGAGGCACGCTACCGGCAGATTACGGGGCTCGATCCGAATACGATCGAGGGCGCGTCCGAGATACCGGGCGCGCCGCAGACGGAGTTGACGACGCTGCGGACCGAGTTGGCTACGGCTCGCGCGAGTTATGCCGAGCAGACGACCACGCTGGGGCCGAACCATCCTCTGGTGCGTGCGGCGCGGGCGCGCATGGACGAGTTGGCTAAAGAGGTGAATGCGGAGGAGAAGCGGCTGGAGCAACAGGCGAAGCTGGCCTTCAACCTGGCGCAGGCGAACGAAAACCAGACCAATGCGGCGCTGGAGCAGCAGAAGACGGACGCGTACAAGCTGCGCAACGATCTGGTGGAGTATACGATTCGGCAGCGCGAGTTCGAGTCCAGCCGGACGCTTTATGAAGGCCTGCTGCAGAAGCTGGCGACGGCGGGTGTGGATGCGGGACTGGAGTCGATGGAGATCGACATCGTCGACCCGGCGGTGGCGCCGGTGGGTCCGATCCTGAAGCCGGTGTCAACGATCGTGCTCTCTTATGGCCTGCTGGGCGTGGTGCTGGGTATTGTGCTGGCCTTTGTGCTTGAGAGCCTGGACACCGGGCTGCGCAGCGTCGCGGAGATCGAGAGCGTGATGGAGCTTCCTTCGCTCGCAATCATTCCGCGCTGGAAGCGGGCGGGCCCGGAGCAGCTTGCGACGATGTCGACGATTACACGCAATATCAATGTGCTGGCGCAGCCGAAGAGTCAGTTTACGGAGGCGTTCCGCTCGCTGCGGACGGCGCTACTGCTTTCGACGCCGGGCGGCGAGCCACGGATGATTCTGTGTACGAGCGCGACGCCCTCCGAGGGCAAGACGACGGCGGCAAGCAATTTGGCGGTGATTCTGGCGCAGCGCGGGACGCGGGTGCTGCTGATCGACGCGGACCTGCGACGCCCGAATGTGCATCATCGGTTTGGCCTGAATGGCAAGGTGGGCCTGAGCACGATTTTGAGTGGGCAGACGACGCTCGAGAACTCGGTGCAGAGGATTGCGGAGGTTCCGGATCTGGAGATTCTGGCGAGCGGCCCGGTGCCTCCGTTTCCGACCGAGATGCTGAGCTCGCAGACGATGACCGATCTGCTGCAGCAGGCGCGGGAGCAGTATGCGTTTGTGGTGCTCGATTCGCCGCCGGTACTCTCCGTGACCGATGGCGTGATCCTGTCGCGCAAGGTGGATGCGGTGATCCTGGTGGTGCGGCATGGCAAATCGAGTAAGAACATTGTGCGTCGCGGGCGCGATCTGCTGGTGCGATCCGGCGCAACGATGGCCGGCATTGTGCTGAATGCGGTGGATCTGAACACGCCGGAGTACTACGGGTACTACGGCTATTCAAGCTACTCGTACTCCAGCCTGGACCCGGCGGGCTGGGATGCGCAGGAGTCTTCGGGCGAGCCGTCCGGGGTTGGCGAATCTGGGAGCAGCAGCCGCAGGAAGAAGGGGCGGCGATGAGCGGTCGGATGCGGCAAGGGGGATGGAGTTGGCTGGCGGCGGCCGCGCTGGTGCTGATGACGGCTGGTCTGGAGGCGCAGTTCAGCGGGCCGGCGCTGAGCGCTTCGCCTGAGACCAACCGTGCGCAGGTGCCGACGACCGACCTGTCGATCCTGGCGCAGAGGGGGTTGGACCCGCTGATCGCGCCGGGCGACCTGGTAGCGGTCAAGGTCTTTGGGACGAACGACTTCGCTTCTCCGGTGCGGGTCAGCGTGGATGGAAACCTACAGCTTCCGCTGATCGGGTTGGTGGAGGTGGGGGGACTGACGCTGAACCGGACCGAGGACCGGATTGCGACGCGGCTGAGCGCAGCCGGGATGTTTGTGAATCCGCAGGTGACGGTGCAGGTGATGGAGTCGGTCAGCCAGTTTGCCACGGTGGCTGGGGAGCTGCATGCGATCGTTCCGATCAGTGGCAGCCGGCGTTTGCTGGATGTGCTGGCCGTCGCGGGTTCACTCCCACCTTCGGCGAGCCATGTGATTACGATTCTGCGCCAAGGGCAGGAAAAGCCGATCGTGGTGGACCTGGGGACGAATCCGGCGGCGAGCGCGCGGGCGGACATTGAGATACTTCCGGGAGACAAGATTCTGATCTCGCGGGTAGGCGTGATCTATATTCTGGGGGCGTTCAAGACGCAGGGCGCGATCCCCTTGCAGCAGACCTCGCCCTTGACGCTGATGCAGGCGACCACGCTGGCGGGAGGTGTGGGATATGAAGGCAAGTTCAAGGATCTGCGGATCATCCGCACTACGGGGCTGTCCCGAAGTGTGGTGACGGTGAATATCAAGGCGATCTTGAATGGGCAGGCTCCGGATCCGATCCTGCAGGCGGACGACATTATCTTTCTGCCTTCGGATGCTTTGAAGGCGGCGATCAAGAGCGGCGGCATCGGCACGGCGCTGGGCGTGATCGATGTTTTGGTGATTGCACTGCAGAACCACTTGTAAAGGCAGAAGGCGTGAGTCGGCATGAATGGAGACAGGAGCTCAAGGGTGGCACGCCGGCCGATACGCCTAGCGTATTTTGTCAGCCATCCCATCCAATATCAGGTGCCCTTGCTGCGCAGGATTGCGCAGGAGCCAGACCTTGCGCTGACGGTCTTTTTCGGCTCGGACTTCTCGGTGAAAGGCTACCGAGACGAAGGCTTTGGGGTGGACGTCCAGTGGGACGTTCCGCTGCTCGAAGGCTACCGGCATGAGTTCCTGCCGGCCTTGCGGGACACGGGCACCGAGGGCACCTTTACGCCGATCAGCCGGGGAATCTCGGCGCGGTTGCAGGACCGGGAAGGGCGGCCGGCGTTCGACGTGGTGTGGGTGCATGGCTATGCGACGGTAAACCAGATGCACGCGATTTTGGCGGCGAAGAGTCTGGGAATTCCGGTGCTGGTGCGGGCGGAGTCCTGGCTGGGCGATCGTCCGCGAGGAGCTGTGAAGCAGGCGGCGAAGAAGCTTTTTTTTGCGGGATTGCGGCCTCTGGTGGATGCGGTGCTTTATACAGGGACGCCGAACTACGCGTACTGGAGGTATTCGCTCGGCGAGGAGTTTCCGATGTTCCGGATGCCGTATGCGGTCGACAACCGGTGGTTTCAGCAGCAGAGCGCGGCGGCTGCGGAACGGCGGGGCGAACTGAGGCAAGAGCTTGGGCTTGCACCTGGAAGGCCGGTGATCTTGTTCGCCTCGAAGCTGCAGGCGCGCAAGCGATGTGCGGATCTGATTGAGGCGTATGCGCGGCTGTCTCCGGCGCCGGGGCAGGAGCCCTTCCCTGCCCTGGCGATTGTGGGTGACGGCGAGCAGCGGGCGGCGCTCGAGGCACAGGCGAAGGCGACGGGGCTCAGCAGCATACGGTTCTGCGGCTTTCGGAATCAATCGGAGCTGCCGCGCTTCTTCGATCTGGCGACGGTGTTTGTGCTGCCTTCGCGGCATGAGCCGTGGGGTTTGATCGTCAATGAGGCAATGAATGCAGGCCGCGCGGTGATTGTGTCGGACGAGGTTGGATCGAACTTCGACCTGGTCACTGACGGGGTGGAAGGATGCGTGTTTCCGGCAGGCGATGTTGCGGCGCTGACGGCAGCGTTACGCACGGTGTTGGCAACGCCAGAGGCTGGGGCCAAGATGGGTCGGGCGGCGCGGGCGCGCATCGAAGGCTGGGGCTTCGAGCAGGACGTAGAGGGGCTCCAGCAGGCGATCGCCTTTGTCACCGGGAGTGCTCCGGCGCCGCGGATGGATCGGGGTTAGCGAGATCGATGCGTATTCTGCACATCATCGGGACGCTGAACCCAGCCGCGGGTGGGCCGTCGGAGTCGGTGCGTGTGCTGCTGAGTTTTGGGCCGATCGGCTATACGGGCGAGGTGGTGACGCTCGACGATCCGCAGCAAGCGTACGCCGACGACATTCCGTTTCCGGTACATGCCTTGGGGCCGGTGAAGACCGTGTACGGTTTTACGCGCAAGCTGCTGCCGTGGCTGATGGTAAATCGCGATCGCTTCGATGGCGTGGTGGTGAATGGGCTGTGGCAGTACTGTGGCTTGGCGGCGTGGCTGGCGCTGCGCGGACGCAAGCCGTATGTGGTGTTTACGCATGGAATGCTGGACCCTTACTTCAAGCGTCGCTTTCCGCGCAAACACATGAAGAAGTGGGCGTACTGGCTGGCGGCGGAGTACTGGGTGCTGCGCGGGGCGTACCGCGTGCTGTTTACGACGAAGGAAGAGAGTGTGCTGGCGGAACAGAGTTTCTGGCTCCATCGCTGGAAGGGCTTTGTGGTGCCCTATGGGGCGAGCCGTCCGCCGAACGAAGGCGCGGTGCTGCGGGAGGCGTTTTGGGCTGAGTATCCGGAGATACGGGGCAGGAGGTTTCTGCTGTACCTGGGGCGCATTCATCCGAAGAAGGGCTGCGATCTGCTGATCCGGTCGTTTGTGAAGCTGGCGGCGCGAGATCCGGGGCTGCACCTGATGATGGCTGGACCGAACTTTGAGGATTGGACCGAGACGCTGCGGCAGATGGTGGTGGAGGCGGGTCTGAGCGGACGCGTGCATTGGCCGGGGATGCTGCGCGGCGAAGTTAAGTGGGGAGCGTTTTTTGCAAGCGAGGCGTTTATCCTGCCATCGCATCAGGAAAACTTCGGCATCGCCGTGGCGGAGGCACTGGCTTGCGGGTGTGCGGTGCTGCTGGCCGATAAGATCAACATCGCGCGGGAGATCGCGGAAGAAGGCGCGGGACTGATGGAGCTCGATACGCAGGAAGGGACCGATACCCTGATGGAACGCTGGATCGAGATGGCGCCTACGCAGCGTGAGGCCATGCGCGCGCAGGCGCTGAAGACGTTTGACGAACACTACGACATGCGCAGGAATGCGGTGACGATCATCCGGCTGTTTGAGGGTGCGGGCTCGCTTGAGCGCGCGGGCTCGCTTGAGCGCTAAACGATCGTTCCTCGTCGATCGCGACGCAAGCATGATCGCGGTGGAAGGTTGAAGATGCCGAAGGAAAGCTTCTACAACTCGGCCGAGCATATCGCTCCGGAGACGGCGGCGGATCCGTATCTGCGTCCAGCGTTTTCCGTGAGCGACCGGCTACGGCGGCTGATTTGGAATGTGTGTTGGCTGCTGCTTTACCGGAGTTCGCCGCGGCCGTTCCATGCGTGGCGGGCGCTGCTGCTGCGAGGGTTCGGCGCGACGATGGGGCCGCGCTGCCACTTCTATCCGGGCTCGAAGATTTATGCTCCTTGGAATCTGGTGTGCGCGGATCAGGTGACGGCCGGCGACGGGGTGGAGATCTACAATCCGGCGCCGCTCCGGCTAGGCTCGCATGCGATCCTGTCGCAGGGCGCGTATGTGTGCGGCGCGACGCACGACTTCGACGACCCGGCGTTTCCGCTGCTGAGCTATGCGATGGAGATCGGGCCTTATGCGTGGATCTGCGCTCGAGCGTGCGTCGGGCCGGGCGTGCAGGTTGGCGAGGGAGCGGTGCTGGGGCTGGCGTCGGTGACGGCGAAGAATTTAGAGCCGTGGACGGTGTATGCAGGATCGCCGGCGGTGCGGGTGAAGGAACGCCGACGTCCTAAACCTTAGGATCGCGTTCAGGATGGGCGTCTTTAGGATTGGCGCCGCAGCTTGGCGAGCAGATCGGTAGGATGAACAGGCTTGGCGAGGATCTCGAATTCGTGGCCTTGGGCGCGGGCTTTTTCGAGCAGATCGGCGGTGGCGGCCTGACCGGAGAAGAGCAGGATCTTGCAACTGGGATGTTTGGCGCGGGTCGCAATGGCCGTCTCGATGCCGGTCATACCGGTCATGATGACGTCCGAGATCAGCATATCGGGCACAAACGTATTGAGCGTCTCGATAGCTTTTTCTCCGCTGTAGACGGCGCGTGCTTCAAAGCCCGCCTGATTGAGAATGATGGCGAGCGTATTGGCGATGACCTGTTCGTCATCGGCGACAAGCACACGCGGTTTGGACGGGATGGCTGCTATTTCTGACATTGCTTGTCCCCAAGATCTTTGAGCTGCGGCTAGGAAAATCCTCGGCTGGCGTGCTCGCGAGCGCGGGTATACAGGCCAGGCTTCGCTTTTCTCATCATAGCAAGAAAGTGGTGTTACGCTGACCGAAGGTTCCTTACGCGCGCCTCGACCGCGTTGAAGCCGGTTCCACTCCTAAATAGAAGATTGCCTATGACCGAAGCCATTATTCGCGCAGAGCGCGTTGAGAAGTACTATGCCCAGCCGAGCGAGAATCGTATCCAGGTGATCGCCCCGACGGATCTCTCGATCGTTCCGGGCGAGATTGTTGCGTTGCTGGGGCCTTCGGGCTCGGGTAAGTCGACGTTGCTGCGCATGCTGACGGGATTGTCGGCCCCCTCCGCGGGCAAGGTCTTCTGGCATGAACGGGAGATCGCCTCGACGGAGGTGAATGTCTCGATCGTGTTTCAAAGCTTCGCGTTGTTTCCCTGGCTGACGGTTGAGGAGAACGTGGAGGCGGTGCTGAAGGCGCGAGGGATGGAGCCGGCGGAGCGCAGGAAGCGCGCGCTGAAGATGCTCGATACGGTGGGGCTCGATGGGTTTCAGGCGGCGTATCCGAAGGAGCTCTCGGGCGGCATGCGGCAGCGTGTGGGCTTTGCGCGGGCGCTGGTGGTCGAGCCGGAGGTGCTGTTTATGGATGAGCCGTTCTCGGCGCTCGATGTGCTGACGGCGGAGAACCTGCGCAGCGAGCTGCTGGAGCTTTGGCAGAACAAGACGATCCCGACCAAGGCGATCTTCCTGGTGACGCACAACATTGAAGAGGCGGTGCTCTTGGCCGACCGGATCATTGTGTTGGGGCGCAATCCCGGCAAGGTGCGGACGGACTTCAAGGTAGGCCTGCAGCACCCGCGCGATCGCAAGGCGACGGCGTTTACGCAACTGGTGGACTACGTGTACAAGGTGCTGACGCAGCCGGATGCGAAGCCGCCCGAGCTTCCGCAGACGCCTGGAGCGACGGCTTCACCTGAGAGGAAGAGGCCGCATTACCAGATGCTTCCGCATGCGCGGCCGGGAGGGATTGCGGGGCTGCTCGAAATTCTGATCGATCATCAGGGCAAGGACGACATTTATCGGCTGGCGGATGACCTGGCGTTTGAGATCGACGATCTGCTGCCGATTGTGGATGCGGCGAGTCTGCTGGGCTTTCTTACGGTGAACGAAGGCGACGCGGAGATTACGCGCTCCGGCACGGACTTTGCGAACTCGGAGATCCTGGGCCAGAAGCAACTGTTTCGCAAGGCGGCGCTCGAGCATGTGCTGCTGCTAAGGCAGATTGTGCGGGCGGTTGAGACCAAAAGCGATGGGTCGGTCTCAGAGGAGTTCTTTCACGACATTCTGGACGAGCAGTTTACCGAAGAAGAGACCGTCCGGCAGCTAGAGACGGCGGTCAGTTGGGGACGTTATGCGGAGTTGTTCGACTTCGACGCGGCGCGACGGCGCTTTCTGCAGTCGGAGCGTCTGCATCATGAGCTGGAGAACGAAGAAGTAAGCCTGGAGAGCGACGAGTAAGTGGCGATGAGACTTCCTCAGTTCGGCAGCGTTCCGTCCTTTTCAAACACGCCCGGCCGTGAGCTTTTGGCGCGCTCGCAGGTGCTCAAGCGCAGCTGGCCGTTTGTACTGGACCTGTGTGTGGCGGCGATGGGTCTTGCGTGTTTCTACGCTGTGGTCCGCATTTGTATGTTCTGGGCCGGGCCTCCGAGCGAGCAGATGGTGGTGTCGCTTTCGCCGCGCTCGCTGCCGCTCTATGCGTTTTATTCGGTGGTGCGGATCTTTCTCGCGTATGTGCTGAGCCTGGTCTTCGCCATTACCTATGGCTACACGGCTGCGTATAACAAGCGGGTGGAGCCGCTGATGATCGCAGCGCTCGACATCATGCAGTCGATTCCCGTGCTGAGCTTTCTGCCTCCGGTGATGCTGGCGATGATCCGCCTGTTTCCGACGCGGCACATCGGCGTGGAACTGGGAGCGATCGTGCTGATCTTTACCGGCGCGGTATGGAATATGGCGTTCAGCTTTTACTCTTCGCTGAAGTCGATCCCGCGCGAGTTGGTGGAGGCGACGAACATCTACCGCTACTCCGCGCCACAGCGTCTGTTTCAACTGGAGCTGCCGTTTGCGGCGATCGGCCTGGTGTGGAACTCGATCATGTCGGTGGCGGGAGGATGGTTCTTCCTGATGGCGTGCGAGATGTTTCACTTCGGCTCGCGCGACTTTCGTTTGCCGGGGCTGGGATCGTACCTGCAGACGGCAGCCGATGCGGGCAACGGCCACGCCATCCTGTATGGCCTGCTGACGATGGTGGCGATCATTGTGGCGACCGACCAGTTGGTGTGGCGGCCGCTGATTACGTGGAGCGACAAGTTCAAGTTTGAGCAGGTGGAGAGCTCGAAGCATGGCAGCTCGCCGCTGCTGCATATTCTTACGCACTCGGCCGGGGTGCAAGCGATTCTGAAACATACGACGGTGCCGTTGGGCGAGGCGTTCTATCAGCGGCTGGCGAAGGCGCGTGCGGCGCGGATGGAGAAGCTGGCCACGGCTCCGGCGCAGGAGACAGGTGCGGCGGCGGCGGCGCGCGTGTTGCCGTGGGTGCTGATCCTGGTGGTCGCGGCGGCCGTGGTGTTTGCGGCGCAGCGGGCGCTCATCCTGCTCAGTCCAGTGGACCGCGCGCAGTATGCCGAGCTGTTGAAGGGAGCGGGGGCGACGTTCCTGCGGGTGAACTTCTCGTTGCTGCTGGCGGCGGGATGGACGATCCCGGTGGGCGTGGCGATTGGGTTCAACCCGCGGCTGGCGCGGATCGCACAACCGTTGGCGCAGATTGCCGCTTCGGTTCCGGCGACTGCGCTCTTTCCGGTGATCCTGCTGGCGCTGGTGCGGCTGGGCGGCGGCCTGGGGCTGGGGTCGATCGTGCTGATGCTGCTGGGCACGCAGTGGTACATCCTCTTCAACGTAATCGCGGGCGCGATGGCGATTCCGACCGACCTGAAGGAGGTGGCGACGCTGTTTCGCTTCAGCCGCTTTGAGCGCTGGCGGAAGGTGATTCTGCCGGGAATCTTTCCGTACCTGATTACAGGGATGGTCACGGCTTCGGGCGGGGCCTGGAATGCGAGCATTATTGCGGAGTACTTCCGCTTGAACAATCGCACGCTGACAACGTTGGGCCTGGGGGCGCAGATCAGCTCCGCGACTGAACATGGGCAGTTCCCTATTTTGCTGCTGGGGACGATTTTGATTTCGCTGATGGTGGTGACGACCAATCGTCTGGTGTGGCGGCCTCTGTATCGGCTGGCAGAGACGCGGTATCGGCTGGGCTGATGGCTGGCTTCGGGTAGTCTAGGCTTATGAAATTCGGCGTACTGGTTTTTCCCGGATCGAACTGCGATCACGATACCTATAACGCGGTTGCTACTGTGCTTGGCGAGCAGGCGACGCTGCTCTGGCATGCCTCCACTGAGCTTGAGAACTGCGATGCGATCCTGGTTCCGGGAGGCTTTGCCTATGGGGACTATCTGCGTACGGGCGCGTTGGCCAAGTTTGCGCCGATCATGCAGCCGGTTACGCGGTTTGCTGCGTCTGGGGGCCTGGTGCTGGGGATCTGCAACGGCTTCCAGATCCTGACCGAAGCCGGCCTGCTGCCTGGGGCGTTGATGCGCAACGCGCAGCAGCATTACGTGTGCAGGCACCTGCATCTGCGCTGCGAGACGGACGACTCGCCCTTCACGCGCGGGATCGGGCGCGGCGAGGTGCTGCGGATGCCGGTCGGCCACATGGAAGGCAACTACTTCTGCGATGCGGAGACGCTGGCGCAATTGAACCGGCAGAATCGGGTGGCCTTTCGGTACGCGAGCGCGACGGGCGACACGACGGCGGAGCACAATGCGAATGGCTCGCTCGAAAATATTGCCGGGGTGCTGAATGAGGGCCGCAATGTGCTGGGCATGATGCCGCATCCGGACCGCTCGAGCGAACAGCTGTTGGGCTCGGCGGATGGGCTGCGGATCTTTCGGTCGATGGCGGAGTCGTTGATGACGGAGTCGCTGACGACAGCAGGCTAAGCCAGGCGAGTGGTAGTCTGATCGTTGCATGGTAGACATCCATCATCATCTGTTGTGGGGCCTCGATGACGGAGCAAAGAATTTTGAGGTGTCGCTTGCCATGGCCAAGGCTGCGGCGGCAGACGGGATTACCGAGATCGTCTGCACACCGCATGCGAGTGGGCAGTTTGCCTTTCGACCGGAGCTGAACGAGCAGCGGCGTATGCAACTGCAAGATGCGCTCGACGCGGACGGTGTGGGGTTGCGGCTTGGCCTGGGCTGCGACTTCCATCTCTCCTACGACAATATCGTTGAGGTGAGGGAGAACCCGTCGCGCTTCAGCGTGAACGGGCTGAGCTATTTAATGGTGGAGATTCCGGATTACGGTGTGCCTCCGGGGCTGGCGGAGACGTTTTACGAGCTGCAACTGGCGGGGTTAACGCCGATCCTGACTCATCCGGAGCGCAACCCGACGCTGCAAAACGACCTGGAACGGGTGGCGGAGTGGATGCGCGGTGGCGTGCTGGTGCAGGTAACGGGCGACTCGGTGACGGGCAAGATGGGGCGCGTGGCACAACGTACGGCGCACCTTCTGCTGGAGCGGCGCTGGGTGCATTTTTTAGCAACCGACGCGCATAACGTTAGCTCGCGGCCGCCCCGACTGAGCGAGGCGCGGGATGCAGTCGCGAAGAAGTATGGGGTGGAGTACGCGCGAAGCCTGGTGACGACGAACCCGCGTTGTGTGTTTGAGGGAACGGCCCTTCCTCCGGGAGAGGAGCCACAGGATTTGTACGAGGAGTTCCGGGAGAAGAGCTGGTTTGGGCGGCTGATGCAGTCAATCCGGTCTTAGGGCCGGGACGAAAAAACGAATACGGGGATTCTGGCTTTGCCAGAATGACGGCTTTGGTTTGCTGCATAACAGGGTAAGACTGGTTCTAAAGACCCAGGCCGCCATCGACTGCGAGCAGTTGGCCGGTGATGAAGTGAGGACCGGTGGCGAAGAACAGGACGGCGGCGGCTACGTCGGCTGCGGTGCCGTTGCGCTTCATGGGGGTGCGGTCGGCGAAGTGCTGATAGGCGGCTTCTATCTCACCTTGCTGAATCATTCCCGGAGCGATGCAGTTGACGCTGACCTTCGGTGCCCAGGCCTTGGCCATGGTCTGCGAGAGCATGTGCAGCGCGGCCTTGGAGGCGCAGTAGTGACCGTGGGTAGCCCAGGGCTCCAGGCCGCCGAGTGAGCCAATGTTGACGATGCGTCCGCCGGTCTGGCAGAGATGCGGGTAGGCGGCCTGAGCCATCAGGAACGGACCACGCGTGTTGGCGGAAAACATGGCGTCCCACTCGGCGACGGTGATTGCCTCAAGCGAAACGGAGGCAAAGGAGCCGGCGTTGTTGACCAGGAGGTCGAGCCGGCCGTGCGCGGCGACCACCAGGCCGACGGTGCGGGCGATCTCCGCGGGCTGGTCGAGATCGCAGGGATGGCCAGAGGCGCGGACACCGAAGCCGGCCAGCTCGCGGACTGTGGTCGCAGCGTCCTCCGCCGAGTTTCGGTAGGTGATGGCGACTTCAGCTCCGGCTTCTGCAAGAGCCAGGGCGATGGCTTTGCCGATGCGTCTGCCGCCTCCGGTCACAAGAGCCGTTTTGCCGGCAAGCAGTTTCGCAGGTGCGGCCAAGGAAGTCTCCACCGCGTTACAGCAGCTCGTCCGGCGGCATAGGATTGGTCTGGATGGGCGAGCCGGTGACGGGGTTCGGTGTGTCCAGCGGTGAGGTGGTAGGCGGATCGGTCTGGATGGGCTTGTGCTGGACCGGAGCGGATTTGGCACTGGAGGATGGCGCCGATGGATCGACCGTTAGACCCGGCCGCTGCTCTGGACTCTGGTTCGTCGTACGCTGCGGGACTTGTAAGGGTGTTCCGGGCAGGGTGGCCGGTGTAGCGGGCTCCTGCACGCCCATGGGCCGCTGGGAGGCTTGGCCGGAGTTGTCCGTATAGGTGGAGATCTGGGCACGGGGACGCAGCATCTTGATCTCGATCAATTTGCTGGCATCGTTCACCTGGTAGTCGCCGGCGTAGGTGGCGAAACCGTCGGCGATGACCTGGACCTCTACGCTCGAACCGGTGGCGATGACGTCGATGATGGCCTTGCCGTCTTCGTTGGTCTTGACCTCAAGATTGCCTTCGTCTCTACCGTCCTTGACGGCGTGGAAGACGACTGCGGCATTCAAGATGGGCTTGCCGTTCGTGCCTTTGAGAACCTGCACTTCGATGTGCGAGGTTTCTGGTGGGGCCTTGTATTTGCGTCCGCGTTTGGGCGCGGAGTCGTCCTGCGCCTGGGCCAGCGGAGCAGCCAAGCCGAAGGACAGGAGGAGCAAGGCTGGAGCGAGGTGTCGAACACGAAGCTGCATGGGCACGATTCTACGTCGCTGAGGGCGGGCGCGTCACGTGGTTCGTGGATGTGTGGCTGTCTGTCGGCTCAGGCGAACTTTCTGCGAGTTGGGATGAAGTTGCGCGCGATTCACTCAGATTTCACGACGTGCCGGTTGACAGACAAAGAGACGCGCGATTATCGTTAGCAATCGATGGGTGTGAGTGCTAACTGCGCACGGACGCACGCCCGTAGCAAGCGCAAAGAACTCGGCAAACAAGATTTCTCAAGGAGAGTAAGTTATGGCAACAACGACGTTTACGCCGCTTCACGATCGCATTTTGGTCCGCCGCACCGAAGAGGGTGAGACCATGCGTGGAGGCATCATTATTCCGGATTCCGCAAAAGAGAAGCCGCAGCAGGGCGAGGTTGTCTCGGTGGGCAAGGGTAAGTCGAACGACGAGGGTAAGGTGTTTCCGCTCGATGTGAAGTCGGGCGACACGATTTTGTTCGGCAAGTACTCCGGCACCGAGATCAAGCTCGATGGCGAAGATCTGCTGATCATGCGTGAGGAAGAAGTCCTCGGCGTCGTCTCCAAGTAGGTGCTTCGCACCGTACACGACCCGTTTCGCGGGTGAAAAAATTAACCTTTACAGCCGGCATAGCCGGCACATGGAGTTAGCAATATGGCAAAGATGATTTTGCACGGGGAAGATTCCCGCCAGGCAATTCTGCGCGGCGTCAATATTTTGGCGAACGCAGTGAAGGTAACGCTCGGCCCTAAGGGCCGGAACGTAGTCATTGAGAAGAAGTTTGGTTCGCCGACGATTACCAAGGACGGCGTAACGGTTGCTAAAGAGATTGAACTCTCGGATGCGCTTGAGAACATGGGCGCGCAGATGGTGCGTGAGGTTGCGTCGAAGACCTCGGACGTAGCCGGCGACGGGACGACGACCGCGACCGTGCTGGCCCAGGCGATCTATCGCGAAGGCGTAAAGACAGTAGCGGCTGGCGCGAACCCGATGGCGCTGAAGCGCGGCATCGATAAGGCCGTTGAGGCAATTATCGGCAAGCGCGATGAGCACGGCATGGTGCAGGGCGGCGCGTTGGCAGCGTTCTCGAAGCCTGTTTCGGGCGACATGATTGCGCAGGTTGGCACGATCTCGGCCAACTCCGATGCGCAGATCGGCACGATTATTGCTGCGGCCATGAACAAGGTCGGCAAGGATGGCGTGATCACGGTCGAAGAGTCGCGCACGATGGAGACGCAGTTGGATGTGGTTGAGGGCATGCAGTTCGACCGCGGCTATCTCTCGCCTTATTTCGTGACCGATGCCGAGCGTATGGAAGCGGCGCTTGAGAACCCCTACATCCTGATCTACGAGAAGAAGATCTCGTCGATGAAGGACCTGCTGCCTTTGCTCGAGCAGATTGCGCGTACGGCCAAGCCGCTCGTCATTATTGCCGAGGACGTGGATGGTGAGGCGCTTGCGACGCTCGTAGTGAATAAGCTGCGCGGCACGCTGAACGTGGCCGCGGTGAAAGCTCCTGGCTTCGGCGATCGTCGCAAGGCGATGCTCGAGGACATTGCAACCCTGACGGGCGGCAAGGCCATCACCGAGGATCTCGGCATCAAGCTCGAGGGCGTGAAGGTCGAGGATCTGGGCACCGCGAAGCGCGTCACGATCGACAAGGACAACACGACGATCGTCGATGGCGGCGGAAGCGATGACAAGATCGCCGGCCGTGTGAAGGAGATTCGCGCGCAGGTGGACAAGACGACGTCCGACTACGACCGTGAGAAGCTGCAGGAGCGCCTGGCCAAGCTGGTCGGCGGCGTTGCGGTGATCAAGGTGGGCGCGGCGACCGAGACCGAGATGAAGGAGAAGAAGGCGCGTGTGGAGGATGCGATGCATGCGACACGTGCGGCGGTTGAGGAAGGCATTGTCCCGGGCGGCGGCGTGGCGTTGATTCGCTGCTCCGAGGCCGTGGACACGCTGATCAAGACGCTCGAAGGCGACGAGAAGATCGGCGCGAACATCATTCGCCGGGCGATCGAAGAGCCCTTGCGGATGATCGTTTCGAACGCCGGCGAAGAGGGTGCGGTTGTGATCGGCAAGATCCACGATTCGAAGGAACCGAACTTCGGCTACAACGCCGGAACGGGCGCCTACGAGGACCTGGTAGCGGCCGGCGTGATCGATCCGACCAAGGTGACGCGGACGGCTCTGCAGAATGCGGCATCGATCTCAGGCCTGATGCTGACCACCGAGGCCATGATCTCCGAGATTCCGGAGAAGAAGGAAGCGGCAGGTGCCGGCGGACACAGCCACGGCGGCGGCGGCATGGAAGGCATGTACTAAAGTTTTGCAACTCGCAAGAAAACAAGTCCCATGTTCGACGGCAGTTTGCGTCGAGCATGGGACTTTTATTTGGATACATCCTCGCTGGTTTCCTGCAGGACGAGAGTTCACCCTCTGCCGGAAGCGAAGCGTGTAACGTGCGAGTCATGTCAGGTGCGTACCGTCTCCCTAGATCAGACAATCAGGTTCCATCTTCTGTGAGGCCGTATGAGACACATCG
>CALMVK010000136.1 GCA_937873145.1 uncultured Granulicella sp.
GTCAGCGGCAGTTCCGCCACTGAATCCCCCACACTCACCGTAAACTTCTCCGACCCAATCACCCACCTCCCCGCGCCCACATCCCAATAGGCAAACGCCCGCATATCGAGCGGAATCGTCACATGCCGCGTCTCGCCCGGCGCCAGGTCCACCCGCTCAAATCCCTTCAACTCATGCTTCGGCCGCGGCACCTTCGGCGCATCCTCGCCCACGTACAACTGCGCCACCTCCGCGCCCTTGCGCTTGCCCGTGTTGGTCACGTCGAACGTTGCTGTCGCCTTCACCGCATTACCCGCGCCCGTAGCCGCCACCTTCAAATTTGCAAACTTGAACGTCGTATACGAGAGCCCATACCCAAACGGAAACAGAGGCTGCACTCCGTTCTTCTCATAGCCGCGATATCCAACAAAAACTCCTTCCTTGTACTCCACACGCTTCGAGTCGCCCTCCGGATAGTAGTTCGCAAACGTCGGATTGTCCTCCGCGCGTCTCTCAAACGTCGCCGGCAGATGTCCCGAAGGGTTCACATCGCCGAATACGATCTCGGCCAACGCCGTGCCTCCTGCCTGCCCCGCATACCACGTCTCAAGCAGCGCCGGCACCCGGTCCAGCCAGCCCGTCGAGTCCACGTTGCCACCCGAAGTCACCGTCACCACCGTCTTCGGATTCGCCGCCGCCACCTCGCGGATCATCTCCGCCTGACCAAATGGAAGATCGAACGTCCGATCCCCGGCTTCACTTTCGCTCTCCTGTTGGAACCCCGCCGCAACAACGACCGCATCCGCTTGCTTTGCCATCTGCACCGCAGCCGGGTTCACCACCTTGTTCTCTGCGACGATCGCAAACTTCAGCAGTCCACCCACCACGCTTGACTGCCATTCCTCAACCACAATCTTGTGCGGCCCCGCCGTCAGCTCCAGTGCGACATGCGGCTGAAACGCCCGCACCAGCCGCCAGTCGTCGATCACCTGCTTTCCATCCACAAACACCCGGTTTCCCGACCCCTCGCCCGACCCCTCAAGCACCACCAGGTACCGACCCGCCGCCGCTGCCTCGTAGTACCCCGTAAAGCGGTGCGAGACCTCCTTGTTCGGCGTCGAAAAGAGGGTTGCCATCGCACTCTCCAGATCGCCGATCAGCAGCTTGATACTCATCCCCGACAAACTAATCTGCGGCACCACCGACGACCCGGCCGGCATCCCCTGCAGATCCTTGTTCGCAAACGTCTCGAGCATCATGCCGTCTTCCCCGCCCGTCATCGCCGTCCTCATCTTCGTCGCGCCCGCCAGGTGCGACAGCGAGGGCACACCCGGGTCATACAGCACCTTCACGCCTGTCCCCACCTCACGCTGAATCCCCTCGTACGCACTCACCAGGTGAAACGGCACCACGCCCGCACTGCCTCCGCCTACCGGCACACCAGGGTACGCATCTGGCCCCACCAGCAAAATCGTCTTCACCTTGCTCCGGTCGAGCGGCAGCACGTTGCCCGCATTCTTCAGCAGCACCGCGCCCTCGCGCGCCGAGTCCAGCGCCGTCGCCGTGTTCCGCGCATCCAGATACGTAATCGTTGTATCCCGCTGATCCCGATCCAGCCACCCATAACTCATCGCCAACGACAGCAGATGACGCATTTTGTCATCGATCGTCGCCTCCTTCACCTGGCCTGCGCCCGTCTTTTCAGACCCGATCGCCGGCAGCAGGTTCTTTGCATTCATAAACTTGCCCGATGGCTCCTCGATATCCAGACCGGCATTCGCCGCACCCACCGCGTCATAGGTCGCGTCCCAGTCCGACATCAGCACGCCCTGGAACCCCCAGTCCTGGCGCAGCACCTCGAGGTTGAAGTGCGGATTCTCGGTCGCATGCTTGCCATCGATCAGGTTGTACGAGTCCATCACCGCGCCTACATGCCCCTGCTTCACGGCTGCCTCAAACGCCGGCAGATAAATCTCCCGCGCCGTCCGTTCGTCCATCACCGTATTCGAGTCGTGCCGCAGATATTCCGAGTTATTCCCCAGATAATGCTTCACCGTCGCACTCACGCCCTGCGCCTGCATCCCCGTAATGTATCCAGTCGCAATCTGCCCTGCCAAAAACGGATCTTCGCCAAAATATTCGAAATTGCGCCCATTTCGCGGCGAACGATAGATGTTCACCCCCGGCCCTAGCATGTAATGCACGCCGCGCGCCCGCGCATCTCTGCCGATGCCTGCGCCGACACGCCCCGCCAGCTCGCGATCCCAACTCGCCGCCAAACCCACTCCCGCCGCGTACGTCGTCGACGGAAACCCCGAGTTCGACCGCGTTCCATACGGCCCATCCGACATCTGGAACTCGGGAATACCGAGCTCCGGCACCGCCCGGATCCCAAACCCCGTGCCGCCGATATACGCCAGCTTCTGCGCAAGCGTCATCTGTTTCACCAGCGTCTCCACCCGTGCCTGCTCCGCCGCGCTCAGCACATGCGGAGCTTGCCCTTGCATCTGTCCTGCGCTTGCCACCACACAAGCAACCGCCAGGCACGCACTGCCCAGTCTCCTGCACCCACCCCGCTGACGATCTCGCAAAACTTGAACTGCCATCGCATAACCTTCCTATTCGTAAAGCGCGATTCTAACCACGCTGCCTCACCTTTGTCCTCTTCATCCGCGTTATCCTGAGCAGGAGAAGACACTCGCATGAGCCGCAACCTTTACATCCTCGCCGCAACGCTCTTCTTTTTCTCGCTCGTTGCGCTGATCCTCTCGTTGACCAACATCGCCCAGCAGCCCGGCTCGCCCGGCGATGTCGCCTTGTGGCAGACCATGTCCATCGCCTTCTTTGTCCTCTCCCTCGTCGCGACTCTGGCCGGAACGCTCTCCTTGCTTTTCACGCAGGCAGAGCGTCGCGCAGACGACGACCGCCGCGCCCGCCGCCGCCCCTGAACTCCTGTCAAGCCCCAATTTTGCGAATACCCGCTCCAGTCCTGATCAAACGCCCTGTCATAATTCCCTTATCGGCTCACGTATACTTAACTTGAGTGGAAAACTGCCGGATCAATGTAATTTCCGGCACTTTCTTGATTCAGCATCGAGTCCAAAGTGATTTCGCTTCGCAGCTCTTTCTATCCGCTTCGCAGC
>CALMVK010000137.1:0-12921 GCA_937873145.1 uncultured Granulicella sp.
GCCGCAGTTGGCGCAGGCGGGGGGTGGGGCGCTGGTGAGGAGGCCTTCGCGGAAGTGTTGGTAGTCGGGGCCGTTCCAGATCTCGCGGAGGGAGTTTTGGGTGGCGTCGCCCAGGGTGAAGGAGCCGTAGCCTTTCATCGAGAAGGGCGCGATGCAGCAGGGTAGGACGCGGCCATTAGCTGTGATGTACATGAGCGACCAGGGGCGGCGGCAGAGGGACCAAGGGGCGTCGTCGCGCTGCTTGCGGATGGACTCGCCGGGGTCTACGGCTCCGGAGGCGGAGAACATGACGCCGAGCGCGGTGGCGACGTCGCCGGCCTCCTGGATGAGGGCCTCTTCGCGGGAGGTGGTGTGCTCGAAGAGGGCGGACTCGGCGCGGGCGAGGGACTGGGTGCTCAGGGGGTCGTCGAAGAAGACGAGGCGCTGGAGGTAGACCTCGAAGACGCCGACGCGGTGGGCGAGGCGGACGAACTCGGGGAGCTGGTCGACGGTCTCGCGCAGGCCGGTGAGCCACAGGCTGACGCGGGGCTTGGGCGCGTTGAGCTCGCGCTGCATGCGGGTGAAGTTGGCGACGTTTTCGACGATCCTGGCGAAGAAATCCTTGCCGCGGACCATCTGGTAGACCTCGGACTCGGCGGCGTCGAGCGAGACGCGGAGTTCGTCGAGGCCGGCGTCGATGAGGGCCTTACCGTTGGCGGCGTTGAGCAGGGTGCCGTTGGTGTTGAAGAGGACGTAGATGTTGCGGTCTTTGAGGTACTTGACGCGCTGGGCGATGTCTTTGACGAGCATGGGCTCGCCGATGCCGTGGAGGACGACGCGGGCGATATTGGGGTACTGGGCTATTAAGGAAGTGAACAACTCATACGGCATGTCGGCTTCGGGCTCGAGCTGCTCGTAGGTGCGGGGGCAGGTGGTGCAGAGGAGGTTGCAGCGATTGGTGGTCTCTAGATAGAGGCAGACGGGTTCTTGATGGGCGATGTTGGTCAGCGCTTCTTCCGGTTTCTGGAAGTAGCGGCGCATGCGGTTCTTCTCTTCTTCGGCGGCCTGGGCGGCGGGGCTTAGGGCGTCGGCGTTCGGATCGAGCAGATTGTCGGGGGGCAGGACAGGCAGCAGGGTGCTCATAGGGACCTCGAAGAGGGGAGACGGAGGAAGAAGGCGCGGGTTTGGGGTAGGCGGCGCAAAGCTAGTTCGATGATAAAAGCAATCGCGACGGCGGAGTAAAGGATTTGGTTGAGCAAATACTGCTTTGGTCCGGAGCCTACCGCAATAGACGTAGTACAGAGATAGAACAATCCGCCGATATAGGTAAATAGAGTGAGTGACGGCATGAGGATCAGGAAGGGGACGAGCCAGGCGACATACCAGGGGTAGTGCGGAGAGAAGAGGAGCATGAGGGCGAGGCCGAGGCCGAGGGCGGGTGCGAGGAAGGCTGCGGGCGGCGTTGGGGCTAGGCTTTGGGGCGGACGTGAGCTTTGGGGCGAGCTGGCGACGCGCCAGGCCCAGATGGTGAGTGCGAGGAGGATGAGGCCGGCGAAGAGGGTGTAGGCGGTATTCGAGAGGTGGTGCAGGCCGCGGCGGTGCTGGGCGAACTCAAGCAGGAAGTAACGTGTGCCGTTGCCGATGCCTTCTTCCTGGACGTAGCCGCCGAGGAAGCCGAAGACGAGGCGTCCGGCGGAGAGGTAGAGGGAGTAGGTGAAGGCGGCGAGCGCGGCCATGGTGGCGGGCATCTTCCAGTCGCCGCGCTGGTAGAGGGCTGGGAAGAGGACGAGGGGGTAGAACTTGGTGAGGACGGCGAGGCCGAGAAAGAGGCCGGTGAGGACAGGCTGACGGCGGTAACGAGAGAGGAGGGCGAAGACGAGGAAGGCCATGACGGCGGAGTCGAGATGGCCGGAGCTGCCGATCTCCCAAATGAGCATGGGGAACCAGGCGTAGAGGAGGGTCCACTCGCGGCGGAAGCCGAGATGACGCAGGAAATGGATGAGGCCGATGAGGGTAAGGCCTTCGAAGAGGACCATGGCCATCTTCATGAAGGTGACCGAGGGGGAGATCCAGGTGATGAGGTAGAAGAGGATCTGCGCGACGGGCGGATAGATGGTGTGCGCGTAGTCGCGGCGGTTCATGTTGTTGAAGAGGTCGTAGTTGGGCGCGCGGAGAAAGGCGAGGGCGGGGCTGCCGGGAACGTAACGGTAGGGACTGATGTGGGCGTGCTGGACGACGCCGTCCCAGGCGTAACGATAGACGTCTGAGGAGAGTTCGGGGTCCGGGAAGAGGACGACGAGGCGGCAGGCGATGGCGACGGCGAGGAGGATGGGAAAGGTGAAGCGATCCACGTTCGAGGGCTTAAGGAGGAAGATGAAGACGGCGCCGATGTAGAGGATGAGGTGAGCGGCGGAGCAGCCGGAGAAGCCGATGGTGTAGTGGTCGTACTCGCTGACGAGCTGGCGGGTGTAGGCGATCATGCCGAGGCCGAGGAGGAGGAGGCCGGCGTTGGTGTGCCAGGGGCGGAGTTCGCGCCAGGAGTCGGTTCGGGTTTGTACGGCGCTGAGAGTTGGGCTGGAGTGGCTCACGCCGGCTTCCCTTCTCGGGCGGCCGTTTGCTGGAGCGCGAGGAGGAATTGACGGGTATGCGGGGCGGGGTAGCCGGGAAGCGAGGTGAAGACGGGCGGCTGGTCTTGGAGCAGTTCGGCTTCCAGCAGTGCGAGGGTTTGGGCGTCGTCGACGTCGTACCAAAGGGGGAGTTCGAGGAGTTCAAGGCCGGCTTCGGTGCAGCGCTGGCGAGTTTCGGCGAGGACGGAGGAGGTGCTCCAGGAGATGCGTTCGAAGGGTTCGGGGTGGGGCAGCTTGAGGCCGATGAGGTAGTAGCCGCCGTCGTGCGAAGGGCCGAGGACGATGCGGTCACCGGGTTGGGCGAGGGCCTGGACGGCCTGGGCGTAGGTGGCGGGGGGGACGGTGGGTGAGTCGGAGTCGATGAGGCAGACGGAGCCGTAGCCGAGGGCGAGGATGTCTTGTGCCGCGGACAGCAGGCGTTCGCCGAAGGTGTCGCCGCGCTGCGGGACGAGGGCGAAGGTCGCCGGGAGCAGGCCGGTGAAGAGGGCTTCGTCGCCGACGGGAGTATAGGAGATCAGGCCGGCACTGAGGGCGATGCTTGCGAGGTTCTCGGTGGTGTCGCGGAGGAAGCAGATATTGAGGGCGGCGGTTTGATCGAGGGTAAGCGGAGGCGAGAGACGGGTCTTGACACGGCCCGAGCGCGGCGCCTTGGCCATGACGGTGAGGGCGCAGAGATGACGCAGCGCGGGAATGGGATGCGTGGGGTCGAGAATGGGATAGGGGCTGTTGGTTGTGTTGAGGACAGGCATGCGCTAGAAGGCGCCCCGAAGTTCGAGTACGCGGGGCTGGCCAAGAGCTTGGGCGGGGACGGCTGGAGCCTTCTGGCAGACGGCGTACTGGTACCAGTTGTCGGCTTCAAGCTGCATGGAACCCCAGGGCTGAGTGGCGATCAGAGCCTCGAAGTCGGGACGGCTCATGACGTCTGCCTGCTGCGGCTCGCGGTACTTGCCGGCGGGAACGGTGGTGAGGCGGGAGAGCAGCCAGAGGAAGGCGAGCGGGAAGCGGGTGCGGAAGCCGGAGGTAGGCTCGGCGATAAAGCAGCGGCCGCCAGGGCGAAGGACGCGGAAGACCTCATCGACGATCCCTTCCTTGTCGGGAACGATGAGGAAGAGGCGGGAGACGACGATGGCGTCGATGGAGCCGGTGGAATACGGCAGAGCGTGCGCGTCGGCGTGCTTGAAGGTGCAGTTCGGCAGGCGAAATTTGCGGGCGCGGGACTGGGCGCGGCGGATGAGGTTGTGTGAAAGATCGATGCCAGTGGTACGGATGTGGGGCAACTCTTCCGAGAGGCGGCAGGCGTAGAAGCCAGGGCCGCAGCCGAGTTCGAGAAGATGGGTTCCGGGGGCAGGCGGCTCATCGGGAAAGAGCGACTGCACGATCTCGGGGGTGTGATCACGGAAGAGGTACTCGCGACAAAGCGCGTAGAACCAGGCACAACGCTCGAAGAGACTATCCGGTGGAGCAGGTGTCCGTTCGGTCGGGTTGCAATCGCTTTGGTTCATTCGCCTGTAAACGTCCTTTTGCTCCGTCAGATACGCTATCGCACAGTGTAATCGAGCCGCGGGGAGTGTGCTGAGCGTCCTCTCTCGTTCTTATCTTGACTGAGATGCCATCGGTAGCTCTTCTAGAAGGACGATTGGATGGCGGCAGAGATTGTGTGAGAGCGGCGGCAGATTCGCTTTCTCCCCTATAAAGTTTTGGGTGGGTTTCGTAAAGCATTCGTCAGCTGCGCACGATCGGCTCTGGTGAATCGTTCTGCAGATCACTCCGATTTCGGCAGATTTGCAGGCAGCGAAATTATTTTCATTTTTTCGCTCATGGAATTTGTACTTCTGCCGATAAGAGCAGTAGACGGTCAAGGGGAGTGTCTTGGAAGAGCAGCGCATCGGCAGGATGTATTGGGCACTGGTCAAGCGGTGGGGTGTGGACCGGTGGGAGGGACTGTTTCCTCGCGGTTTGCGCCGGTCGAGCGCTTTGCCCTTGCTGGCGCTTGTCCTGCTGGTAGCGTTGCCTAGCCTTGGCTACTACCTGCATAGGCGAGGGCGATTTTCGACGCTGAAGCGACAGATCAAAGGCGAGCAGCAGTCACCGGCGGCGGCGATTGCGCGTCCGGGTGGGATCGTGCCTCTGGTGCTGACGCGTACGTTGACTTTGGGCAGCGATATGCCGGAGTTTCGCTCGGTGACGATGTTGCCGGGGCTGGGCATGGATGTGCTGCAGATTACGGCCTCGCTGCCGGAACGCGGTGAGGTACAGCTCCTGGCGGCTGCGACAGCCGAAGACCTGGTGAGCGGAACGATGCCCGCAAGGACCGGAGCCAACGATCTGCATGGAGCGCTCGAAGTTCCCTGGGGCGGTTTGCTGCTGGGAAGGCCAACGCCGGTAGGTACGACGATCCGCACCAGCTGGCGGGGTGACGCGATCGAAGTGCCTTTGGACGCAACGGAGCGCCTATCCTCGTCGGGTGGTCTGCTGGCAATGCTTTCGACGGATACGGCGGAGACGGCGACGCAGGCGCAGGGTGAGAGAGCGCTGGCCACCTTTCATGCAGGTGACTTCAATCAGCACTGGCTGGGGAAGACGGACGTTTCCGTCCATGTGATGCTGGGCGCAAGAACGCTTGACCTGACGGTCACGGCGAAGAATATAGGTGAGCAGCCGGAGCCGATGGGTATTGGTTGGCATCCGCGCTTTCGCGTGCCTTCCGGAGATCGCGATGGCGCTGAGGTCCGGCTTCCGATGGGAGAGCAGATGGAGCTGGCCAACACTGCAACGGGAGTGCCTTCAGGGAGGTTCGGAGTTCCTGCCGCGGTTGTGCAACGAATGCAGGGCCATGCGGTGCGGCTTGGCAGAGAGGGCCTGGATGTGTCTTTGGTTCAGTTGAAGCCGGCGTTGCTGGACGATGGCACGGCTGCAGAGTTGCGCGATCCGGCGAGTCACTTTGGATTACGCGTGTTGGTGGACTCGGCGAGCGTTCAGGTGTTGCGCGTAAGCTCTCCGGCAGGCCAGAAGTATGTTTCATTCGGCACGCAGACCAACTTAGACGACCCATTGGGGCGGGAGTGGAGCGCAGGCACAGGCCCGGGAATTACGGTTCTTGAGCCTGGTCAATCCTTGCAATGGAAGATGCGCGTGGAGCTTTTTGCGATTGGTTCTCCTTGATGGAACGACAGGCGGGAGTGGATTGTTTATCGAGTACTCCTTGAGGCTGGACGGACTGTTTGACCCTGCCTGTCCGAGACCCGTAGAGTGAAGACAGGCGAAGACCGTGGCAGGCGCTGCGATGCGCGTGGGCTACGGCATTTCGATTCGCCATGAAGGGTAGAACTTTGGCTTCTAACGAGATACTTGAGACGGAAAACGCGACCGACACACCAGCCACCCTGGAACTTCAGGACGGAACGCAAGAACGGACGGAAGAGGCTCAGGAGAATGGTCCGGGCGAAGAGCTTGCCGCGCCGCAGGCTACGCTGAATCCGGAATTGATGCGGGAGATCGCCGTCGAGGTAGATGCAGAGACTGTGTCCAAGGCGTTTCGCGGCGTTGTGAAGAAGTATCAGAGGCTGGCCCGTATCCCTGGTTTCCGCGTAGGCAAGGTTCCGGAGACGGTGATTAAGAACCGCTTTGCAAAGGAGGTTCGGCAGGAGGTGCTGGATGAACTGGTATCGGCGCGCTTTCGCCAGGCGATTGAGGAGCAAAAGCTTACGCCTGTGTCGCAGCCGCAACTGACCAACTTCATGCTGGTCGATGGCCAGCCTTTGCAGTTCAAGGCAGCATTTGAAATCAGGCCCGAGATCGAGGTTACGGGATACGAGTTGATTGAAGTTGCCAGACCAGAGACGGCGTTGACCGACGCCGAATACGACTCCGAGCTTGCTCGAGTGATGGATCAGTATGCGACGGTAGAGACGGTTGAAGAAGATCGTCCTCTGGTAGACGGAGACTGGGCGGAGATTCAGTTTGTGGGCGAGCTGCAGTCGCTGGCGCAGGTGGTGGGAGAAGAACAGCCAGAGAACATCTCAGAGCCGATACGGGGCGAAGATGTGCTGATTGAGGTAGGCGGCGCGAACACCCTGCAGGCGTTCACGGAAGCGTTACGCGACCAAAAAGTCGGGCAGGAGATGACTTTTGAGGTGACCTACCCCGCAGATTTTGGCGAGGTGCAGCTAGCTGGTCAGACGGTGAAGTACAACGTGACGGTTAAGGCGATCAAGCGGAAGACGTACCCGGAGAAGGACGAGGAGTTTGTCAAGCAGCTTGGGGAGTACAGCAACTGGGATGAGTTTGCGACGAGTTTGCGAGAGATGGCAAGCGGACGAAAAAAAGATGCGCTAGAAAATCAGGCTCGGGATCGCATGCTGGGCGAGATGATCACCCGGTTTCAATTTCCAGTTCCGGAGACGTTTGTACAGCAGCAGATCGATGCGCGTCTTGACCGTGGACTGCGCGCTCTGGCTCAGCAGGGCATGACTCCGGATGACATGCGCAAGTTGGACTTGAACCGGCTGCGTGCGGCGCAGCGGGATCAAGCGATTGCCGAGGTGAAGGCATCGCTCATTTTGGATCGCCTGGCCGAGATCGAGTCGATCGAGGTGACCGAGGATGAGCTTGAGCGTGAGTTGCTGATGGCGTCCTTGCAGGCGCGGGAGCCGCTCGACACACTGCGCGCGCGCATGGTGGAGGATGGCACGATCGATCGGATGCGGGAGCAGATGCGGCGCGAGAAGACCGGTACGGTGGTGTACGAGCGTTTGGCGAAGTAGTTTGAGCAGAGCAGAATACCTGCAGTTGAAGAAGGCTGCGGGAGCTAGGGCAGTGGCAGTTGAAAAGGGAGAACGAGATGGGTTTGATTCCGTATGTGGTAGAGCAGACGAGCCGCGGTGAGCGGACGTATGACATCTACAGCCGTCTACTGCGCGACAACATTATTTTTTTGGGCACGCCGATCGATGACAATGTGGCAAATGTGATTATTGCGCAGATGCTGTTTCTCTCTGGTGAAGATCCGGAGAAGGACATTCAGATGTACATCAACTCGCCTGGTGGATCGATCACGGCGGGTTTAGCAATCTACGACACGATGCAATACATCAAGAACGATGTGGTTACGTTCTGTATTGGCCAAGCGGCTTCAATGGGAGCGTTCCTTCTGATGGCCGGCAAGAAAGGCAAGCGTTTTGCCTTGCCCAATGCACGTGTTTTGATTCATCAGCCAAGTATGGGTGGGTTGAGCGGACAGGCGACCGATATCGATATTCATGCGCGGGAGATTTTGCGGATTCGCGAGATCACCAATACGCTGATGGCGAAGAGCACCGGGCAGCCATTGGCGCAGATTGAGCGCGACGTAGAGCGTGACTTTATCATGACGGCTCCGCAGGCCAAGGAGTACGGGATCATCGACGACATTATCGATCGTCCACGCAGTTAGTTTGGAAATTGAGCCGGCATGGCTTGCTGTGGTATGTCAGGTTACTTTGGGTGGTCCTTGGGATCCGCACAACGGCCCTTTGGTACTCAAAACAGGTGTAAACTAGGCCTCTTAGCTACAAGGAATGCGGTCTTTACGGGGTTGGTTAATCAATGAAAACATCACGGGGCACCGACGAATCCCTTCGCTGCTCGTTCTGCCATAAGACGCAAGATGCGGTTGCCAAGCTGATCAGCTCTCCCTCGGATTACCCTCGGGCGTATATTTGCGATGAGTGTGTCGCGGTGTGCAATTCCATCCTGGAGGACGACCGCACGGAGGCGACTCCTGGTGCTGCTCCGGCGCACTTGCCGAAACCTCAGGAGGTGCGCGCGTTTCTCGATGAGTATGTGATCGGTCAGGATCAGACCAAAAAGAAGCTAGCGGTGGCGGTTTATAACCACTATAAGCGCATTCAGATGAACAAAACACGCGGCAACGATGTTGAGTTGGCGAAGTCGAACATTTTGCTGGTTGGGCCAACGGGTTCCGGCAAGACGCTGCTTGCGCAGACTTTGGCCAAGGTGCTCGATGTGCCTTTTGCGATCGTCGACGCAACGACCCTAACCGAAGCTGGCTATGTTGGTGAGGATGTCGAGAACATTATCTTGAAGCTGCTGCAGGCAGCGGATGGCGATGTTGTGCGGGCACAACAAGGCATGATCTACATTGACGAGATCGACAAGATTGGGCGTAAGGACGAGAATCCCTCGATTACCCGCGATGTGAGCGGCGAAGGGGTGCAGCAGGCTCTGCTGAAGCTTCTCGAAGGGACGGTGGCGAACGTTCCGCCGCAAGGTGGGCGCAAGCATCCGCATCAGGAGTTTACGGCCGTCGACACGACTAACATTCTTTTCATTTGCGGAGGAGCGTTTGTCGGATTGGAGAAGGTGATCGGCCGCCGCGTGGGCAAAAAGGCGCTTGGCTTTAAGACGGTTGCGACTGCGGACGGGACGGATCCGGATGTGACACCGATTCGGGCGCAGCGCGATGCCGAGCTGTTGCGTCAGGCTGAGCCGCAGGATTTGTTGAAGTATGGATTGATTCCCGAGTTTGTGGGCCGGCTTCCGGTGCTCGGCGTGCTTGAAGAGCTGGATGAGTATGCACTGATAGAAATTCTGACCAAGCCGAAGAACGCAATTTTGAAGCAGTACATCAAGTTGTTCGAGTTCGAGGGAGTCAAGGTTACTTTTACAGAGGATGCAGCACGCGAGATCGCACGCGAGGCCTTGCAGCGCAAGGTAGGCGCACGCGGTCTACGGATGATTCTTGAGGAGTTGATGTTGGATTTGATGTACTACGTTCCGGGAAACAAGAAGGTGAAGGACGTTTCGATCACGGCGGAGATGGTGAAGAAGCATTCTCTAACGCTGCCCATGTTGTTGGAAAAGGCAGGCTAGACGTGGAACGTTCGTCTTTGCTTGTAGAACGCTCCTCTTTGCTTGAGGATCGGCTGCGTGATGCGAGCGGCGTTTTCACCTGGTAGTGAGTTGACCCTCGCGATCCACGAAAGATCGATTCATTTCTCCTTTACAATCGGTGCAACGTGGCAGACAGGGTGCATCCGCCTTGCAGTTAGAACGTCTAAACTCGGGAGAGATATGAAGACCAATCAAGAAGAAACTCTGAGCCGTGACGTTCGTAAGCTTCCCATGATGCCGATCCGGGACATGGTTATTTTCCCGCATATGATGACGCCCTTCGTGGTGGGAAGGGACTCCAGTGTGCGAGCGCTTGAAGAGGCGCTGACCGGAGATCGCAAGATCTTTTTAGCGACCCAGCACGATGCTTCGATCGATGAGCCGAGCGCAGACGACATCTTTGAGACAGGCACGATCGGCAACATTGTGCAGAGTGTCAAGATGCCGGACGGCAATATCAAGGTGTTGGTAGAGGGTGTGGAGCGGGCGCGTGCCATCGAGGTGAACGATGAGGATGGCTTCTTCGTAGCTACCGTTCGGACGGGCCGGACGCAGCTCGAGATGACGCCGCAGGTAGAGGCGATGATGCAGCGGGTGCATACGTTGTTTGAGCAGTACGTGAAGCTACAGCAAAGCTTGAACTACGAGACGATGGCCGCCAGCGTGCGGGGCGACGAGGCAAACAAGCTCGCGGATACTATTGCGGCCAATTTGCAGCTTTCGATTGAGGAGAAGCAGGAGCTGCTGGAGGTGTTTGATCCGGAGGTTCGACTTGCCAAGATTGCGGATGTATTGGATGTAGCGATCGAAAAGTTGAATATTGATCGAACTGTGCAAAGCCGGGTAAAGCGGCAGATGGAGAAGGCGCAAAAAGAGTATTACCTCAACGAGAAGATCAAGGCGATTCAGAAGGAGCTTGGCCGCGGCGAGAAGAGTGAGTTCGACGAGCTGAAGAAGAAAATCGAGACTGCCGGCATGCCCAAGGATGTGCTGGAGAAGAGTCTGCTCGAGCTCAAGAAACTGGAAGCCATGCCGCCGATGTCGGCTGAGTCGACCGTGAGTCGCAATTATCTCGACTGGCTGCTGGCTGTGCCGTGGAAGAAACGGTCGAAAGAGATTCGGTCGATTGAGCACGCTGAGAAGATCCTGAACGAGGATCACTATGGGCTTGAGAAGATTAAAGAGCGTATTCTCGAATTCCTAGCTGTACGCCAGCTTGTCAAGAATCCCAAGGGCTCCATCTTATGCTTTGTTGGGCCTCCAGGTGTGGGCAAGACGTCGCTTGGCCAGTCCATTGCTAAGGCTACGGGTCGGCGGTTTGTGCGCATGTCACTGGGTGGTGTGCGGGATGAGGCGGAGATCCGCGGTCATCGGCGTACGTACATCGGGGCGCTTCCCGGACAGATTATTCAATCGATGAAGAAAGCCGGAACCAAGAACCCGGTTTTCCTACTCGATGAAGTGGACAAGATGGCTGCGGACTTCCGCGGGGATCCGGCGAGTGCGCTGCTTGAGGTGCTGGATCCGGAGCAAAATACTTCGTTCCAAGATCATTATCTCGACGTGGAGTACGACCTTTCGCAGGTGCTCTTTGTGGCTACGGCGAATGTGCTCGATACGATTCCTGGACCGCTGCAAGATCGCATGGAGATCATCCGGCTGCACGGGTATACCGAGGTCGAGAAGCTGGAGATTGCCAAACAATACCTGGTCAAGAAACAGCGAGAGGGTACGGGCTTGACGCCGGAGCAGATTGTTCTTGAAGACTCGGCGCTGAAGGGTCTGATCCGTTACTACACACGCGAGGCGGGTGTGCGTAACCTGGAACGCGAGATTGGCAATGTTTGCCGGAAGCTGGCGCGCAAGATTGTCCAGAATGGACCGGATGAGGCGAAGACGTTCTCGGAGACGGTAACGGAAGAGTCGCTTGAAGGTTTGCTGGGCGTGGCGAAGTTCCGCGACTCCGAGGTACATCAGAAGAGCGAGATCGGTCTGGTTACCGGGCTGGCCTGGACAAGCGTGGGCGGAACCATTCTGCAGACAGAGGTACAGGTGCTCGACGGCAAGGGCAAGATGACCGCGACTGGGCAGCTGGGCGATGTGATGAAGGAGTCTGTAGAGGCGGCGCTCAGTTATACGCGCTCGCGGGCAGGCCATCTTGGTTTGGCACGGGACTTTTATCGGAACATTGACATTCACGTACATGTTCCTGAGGGAGCTACGCCGAAAGATGGACCTTCTGCGGGCATCACAATCGCGACTGGTTTGGCTAGCGCGTTGACGAAGATCAAGGTGCGGCGAGACATTGCCATGACGGGAGAGATCACGTTGCGCGGCAAGGTGCTGGCGATCGGCGGACTAAAAGAAAAGCTGCTGGCGGCGCACCGGGCCGGAGTGTTCGAGGCGATTTTACCGGCGGCCAATCGTAAGGACCTGGCGGATCTTCCAGAGCTGCTCAAAAACTCGATGAAGCTGCATTTCGTTGAGGAGATGGATGAGGTGCTGGTCATTGCCCTTGAGGAGAAGCTTTCGCCACTGGCTGAGGAGACTCCCGAGGCGCTGGTGAACGTGATTCCTCCAGTGCTTGGTTCGCAGCAGCCGGTGGCACATCAGTAAAGAAGGACGCAGGATGGAACAAAGAGACCGAAGTGCTCCGGTGAGCACTTCGGTCTCTTTGTTTATTAGGATTAGAGCGAGATGCTGAAGGTGTGTGGCAGCGTCAGGGAATAATACGGGGATCCTTGCTTCGCCAGAATGACGGCAAGGGGGATGCGGAGAGATCCGGCTCAACAAATACTTCTTGAGCCAGGCGATTCTTAGACTGCCCGTCGGCCTGCTACGAAGTGCATGATCACCGAGATTACCGCGAAGATTAGAAGAAGGTGAATGAGAAAGCCGGTGACATGGAAGATGGTAAAACCGCCGATCCAGAGAAGTACAAGTACTACTGCGAGAATGAGGAACATAGAACCTTCTTTTCGTGCAAGATTGGTTGCTTTGCGCCTCGCCGTACGTTTTCACCGACGACAACAGCCCATTGCATGTACATGATGAGAGACACACAATCCGTTTTACGTTGCTCTGAGCGCAACTGGGATGTCTGCTAAAGACTACACCCTCCGGCAATGGACGGGATTAGCATGACCTCGTCGCCATCCTGGAAGGCGTAGGTGTCGCCGCCGAGGAAGCGGATGTCTTCGTCATTGACATAGATATTGATGAAGCGGCGGAGTTTTCCCTGCTCATCCTTGATTTGGGTGGAGAGCGCGGGAAAGTTTTGGTCGATGTCTTCGATAAGGGCAGGAAGATTCGCGGCCTGGCTGGTGAGCTGCTTTTGACCTTCGGTGTGGCGGATGAAGGCGGTGGGAAGAATGATCTTGATGGCGATGGAAGTGCTCCTTGGGGCCGCTTGCGGGTGTGGCGA
>CALMVK010000137.1:13021-14401 GCA_937873145.1 uncultured Granulicella sp.
CGCCAGAATGACGGCGCATTGGGGGAATGGTTAGTCTGCGGCGACCAGCTCTGGTTCCAGGACGCCATCTAGTTCGCGCAGGTACTCGGTGAAGTCGGCGAGCCGGGGCCGTACGGCGCGGGCGTCGAGGTGATCGAAACGTCCGGCGAGGGCGTCGGTGGTCTTGAGGCCGTTGCCGGTGATGCAGACGACGGTGGTCTGGTCGCGGTGGATGCGGCCCAGGGCGTAGAGGCGTGCGGTGACCGCGGTGGTGACGCCGCCGGCGGTCTCGGTGAAGATGCCTTCAGTTTCGGCGAGTTCCTGGATGCCGGAGACGACCTCGACGTCGGAGACGTCCTCTGCCCAGCCCCCGGTGGCGCGGATCATCTTTGAGGCGGCGGGGCCGTCTGCGGGGTTGCCGATGGCGAGCGAGCGGGCGATCGTGTTGGGGCGCTGCGGCTCGATGTAATCCCAGCCCTCGCGGACCGAGTGCGAGATGGGTGAGCAGCCGGTAGCCTGGGCGCCGAAGAAGCGGACGGGCTTGTCCTCGACCAGGCCAAGGGCGATGAGCTCGTTGAAGGCCTTGCGGAGCTTGCGGATGAGCGAGCCGCCGGCCATGGGGCAGACGACGTTGTCGGGCAGACGCCAGCCGAGCTGCTCGGCGATCTCGTAGCCCTGGGTTTTGGATCCCTCGGCGTAGTAGGGGCGCAGGTTGACGTTGACGAAGCCGTAGCTGTACTCGTCGGCAATGAGGGTGCAAAGGCGGTTGACGTGGTCGTAGTTGCCATCGATGCGGACCAGGCGCGCGCCGTAGACGAGGGTGTTGAGGATCTTGGCGGGTTCGAGGTCGGCGGGGATGAGGATGCAGGCCTTGAGGCCGAGCCGGGCGGCCTGCGCGGCGACGGAGTTGGCGAGATTGCCGGTTGAGGAGCAGCCGACAGTCTCAAAACCGAACTTTTGCGCGTTGGCGAGAGCGACGGAGACGACACGGTCTTTGAAGGAGAGCGTGGGGAAGCAGACGGAATCGTTTTTGAGGAAGAGTTGGTCGCCGCCGATGCGCTTGCCGAGATTGCGCGCGCGAACGAGCGGGGTAAAGCCTACGGGAAGGTCGGGCTCGAAGCCTTCCGGGATGGGAAGCAGCGCGGCGTAACGCCAGATGTTGAACGGGCCGGCGGCGATGGCGGCGCGGGTAAAGCGGCCCTGCTGCTGGATGAGGTCGAGGTCGTAGTGGACTTCGAGCGGGGCGAGGCACTCGGGACAGCCGGACAGGGGACGATTGCCGAAGGTACGGCCGCACTCATTGCACTTCAACTGGTAGGTCTGACAGGAATACTCCATTGCTCAGCTCTCCTTGGTTCAAGGGCGGAGGGGGCTGGCTGGCTTGACGCGACTCAGATGGAG
>CALMVK010000138.1:0-10741 GCA_937873145.1 uncultured Granulicella sp.
CATTTGCTCCGGCGGAGATTGCGGGGGAGAAGGCGGTGGAAAAGGCAGTGCGGGATGTGGAGACTCCGGGGGAATCGGTGGAGGATTGAGGTGAGAGGGCATTTTTATGCCAGTCGTGCTGCGAATTGGACCGTATGTGTTCTTTCTTTACAGCAACGAACGGCAGGTACCAGCTCATATCCATGTCGAACGTGATGCGGACGAGGCTAAGTTTTGGTTAGGTCCGGTACGTCTAGCCGCAAACCACGGCTTCGGTTGCACGAATTGTTGACAGTACAACGTCTTGTAGGCAAGAACGAAGCCCTTCTCCAGGAGAAATGGGATGTTTACTTCGCAAGTTGAGATCGATGCCACCGCGGCGGCTGTCGAAACCAATGAAACAGTCTGCGGGTGATCTTGGCAGATGGTCGCGAAATTTGCGTTCCGCTTGTGTGGTTTCCAGGGTTACTCAATGCGACACCTGAGCAGCGCGCGAACTGGAGGCTAATTGGTCACGGTGTCGGAGTTGGTTGGAAGGATGTCGACGAGCACCTCTCAATAGCCGGGCTTCTGCGTAACCACTGAGTGCGGACGGTGTGATCTACAATACCAGAATCTTGCCAGAAGGAAGATTTCTTTAATTCGGGTCCGGCTTCTGCGCTCCCTCTACAACCAGCATCTCTATCGGCCCCTTGTCTGGGAGTAGCTTCAGTCCTAACTGCTCTTGTAGTGCCGAAAAAATGGATGGCGCATCAGCGTTGTCGGCCGTGGTTTCTTCCGGGCGAAAACGTAGATTAATGTCATATAGGCCGGTTAGACCAGTGGTATCACGCACAGGCTTACCAAGTACGTTCCCTAGCTGGCTTGCCAGCGACTTGACCGTCACCCCAGTGCCTTCATACATGCCGGGACCCGTTGAAGCGGTGTCCTTCTTGTATTTTTCGGGATTGGCTTTACTCTCTTCTGGTGAAGGTGGATCGATGGCGGTCGATGGCTTCAGCTTCGAGCCACTCTTGTCCACTGCAAGGTCATACACCGGCGAAGTCTTAGTTTCGAGATGAACCTTAAGGTGGAAGCGATCCCCCAGCAGCTTTTGCAGCATGGCTCCACGCTGCGCAGAACTCAGCTTATTGTAGGCGGCGATATCGTCAACGCTTACCTTCGCGGTTAGGTCAAAAGTGCTGCTCTTCATCCAACCACTTAGGCCGGACAACTGAAACGGCTTCAGATTCCACGCGCTGCAAATCATCCATTCAAGCGGTAGATTCTCCAGGATAAGACCGTCCCCGTTCGTTCGCCAGGACATGTTGTGATCCTCAGCGAGATGCGGTTTTACGGACGCCACGTCCCATTCTGGGAGCGGGCCCATCACCAAATTGCTGGGATCTGAAGATACGTCCGAGAAGGACGGTAGTTGCGCCTGCGTGGGTAAGGTCAACAGGATGAAAGTAGCCACGGTTGCAATGGAAAGCCTAGCCGACCACTTATACATGAGTTCTCCTGCAAGAGAGAGATACCGTGACTAGGCTTCGAGCTTGACCAGCTTAGCATTCTTTTGCGCGGTGACGACGAGCTCGGCGGCCAGCAGGCACTGGTCTTGATCCTGGGCGATGTGGGTGCGGTTGACGATGTCGGCGACGAACTGTGGGCCGAAGGGTAAGGGCACGTTGTTGCAGTCGATGTAGCGGGACTGATCCTTGTCCACAATGAAAAGATTGTTGCCCTGCTTACTGACTGCCACGTTGACGTACTTGCGCACTTCGATGTAACCCTGCGTGCCGAGGATGAAGAGACGTCCGTCGCCCCAGGTGCCGAGGCCGTCGGGGGTGAACCAGTCCAGGCGCACGTAGCCGAAGCCGAGGTCGCCGCGCAGGACCATGTCGCCGAAGTCCTGGAACTGCGGGTGCTTGGGGTGGTTGACGTTCGCGATCTGCGACTCGACGACTTCGGCCTTCTTGGAGCCGGTGTAGAAGAGGAACTGGTCAACCTGGTGCGAGCCGATGTCGCAGAGGATACCGCCGTACTGCTCGGGGTGCCAGAACCACTCGGGCCGTGCGCCTGCTCCGCCGTTGTCGCCGGTGCCGTGCTGCTGGATCTGATGGGGGGCGATGTTGATGGTCTGGATGACGCGCCCGATGGCTCCGGCCTGGACGAGTTCGCCAGCCTTGACGGCGGCCTTCACTTCGAGGCGCTCGCTGTAGAGGATGGCGTAGATGCGTTTGGTTTCGGCGATGGTCTTGCGGATGTCGGCGATCTGCTCGAGGGTGGTGGCTCCGGGCTTGTCGGAGAGGTAGTCCTTGCCGGACTTCATGACACGGACGCCGAGGGGCGCGCGCTCGTTGGGGATGGTCGAGCTAAGGACGAGTTGGAGCGAGGTGTCGTCGAGGATCTCTTTTTCGGAGCCATACATCTTGGCGTCGGGGTAGCGCTGCTTGAAGGCGGCGAGCTTGTCGGGCTCGGTGCCGTAGTAGCCGACGAAGATGCCGCCGCCGCGCTGGACGGCGCCGATCATGCCGTGAATGTGATCGTGGCTGAAGCCGCAGACGGCGAACTTGATGGTGTACTTCGGCTTGTCGGCGGCGTCCTGCGGAGCCTCGGCGACTTCGTGGACAATGTGTCCTTCTCCGGAGTGAAGGCCCATGCCGAAAGCGGACGCGGGGGTTGCGTAGGCTGCGCCTGCACTGCCGAGCGTCTTCAGAAAAGAGCGCCGATTGAACGAATCCGTTGCCATGGGGAAAGCTCCTGACGTGCTCGCAGTAGAATCAAAGCACAATGTCTGCCCATGAAGCAAAAGTTCTGCCCGAGATCGATTTTTCCAAGCCACCCGCTGAGAATATGGTTCGGGTGACCTTTCTGCCCGAGAACAAGTCGGTAGAGTTCCCGTTCAGCACGCTGCCCTACGAGGGCCATGGCGAGCCGATGAGTTTTCTAGACGTAGCTGAAAACTACGATATCTTCCTCGATCATGCGTGTGGTGGGGTGTGTGCGTGCACGACGTGTCATGTGTGGATACGGGAGGGGGCCAAGGGTGTCTCCGAAGCCGAAGACAAGGAGCTGGACCGGATGGAGACGGCTGCGGACATCCAGTTGAACAGCCGGCTGGGCTGCCAGGCCGTGATTGAGAGGCCGGGAACGTATGTGGTGGAGATTCCGAAGTGGAACCGGAACTACGTGCAAGAGGGTAAGCCGGTCTCGGGCGCGCCGGCGCGGGATTACGGGACAGTTGGCGAATGAGGGTGCGGTTCTGACCGAATTTGGGACAGTTCAATGGCTTGTTCTGGCGTGAGCCGATAAGGGGTATGAGGTTACGCTGTGGCCCTGCTCGCCTACATCTCGCGTCGCGTCGTGCTGGCTGGTGAGGTGCGGCCTGCGGCGGTGATCGTGGACGATGAGTCGGGGAAAATCGTTCGGGTCGCGGAGGCGGATGCTCCAGGGTCTGTTGCGGGTGCGTCGGACTTCGGGGATACGGCTTTGCTTCCCGGGCTGATCGATGGCCACGTGCATGTGAATGAGCCAGGACGCACGGAGTGGGAAGGGTTTGAGACGGCGACGCGGGCGGCGGCGGCGGGCGGGGTGACAACGGTGGTCGATATGCCGCTGAACTGTCTGCCGGAGACGACGACGGTGGACGCGCTCGATGTGAAGCGACGCTCCGCGGCGGGCAAGTGCCGGGTGGACTGGCGCGCGTGGGGCGGGGCCGTGGGCGAAGGATTGACGGGCAACGAGGCTCACCTAATCCCGCTGGCCAAGGCGGGAGTGGCCGGATTCAAGTGCTTTCTGATCTATCCGGGGTGCGAGGGACTGGGGGCGATCGACGAGGCGGGACTACGGCGGGCGATGCCGCTTATTGCGGAGAGCAGGCTGCCGCTGCTGGTGCATGCGGAGCTGGCGGGGCCAATTGTGGCGGCGAGCGAGGCGTTGGCGGGTGCGGACTGGAGGCGGTATGCGACCTATCTGGCATCCCGTCCGGAGAAGGCGGAGCTGGCGGCGATTGAGCTGATGATTGGGCTATGCCGGGAGTTCGGGTGCCGGGTGCATGTGGTGCACCTGTCGACGGCGCGAGCGTTGCCGATGCTGCGGGCGGCGCGGGGCGAGGGATTGCCGCTGACGGTGGAGACTTGCCCGCAGTATCTTCATTTTGCAGCGGAGGAGATTGCGGATGGGCAGACGCTGCTGAAGTGCGCGCCTCCGATCCGGGGTGCGGCGAACCGCGAAGAGCTTTGGCGAGGACTGGCGGAGGGGACGATCGACCTGGTGGCGAGCGATCACTCGCCTTGTCCACCGGAGATGAAGGGCTTATCAGGGGGGGTGTTTCGGCCGGCATGGGGCGGGATTGCCAGCCTTTCGTTGACGGCTTCCGTGCTTTGGACCGGCATGGCTCGTCGGGGACTGGGGCTGCCGAATCTGGTGCGTTGGCTGGGTGGTGCGCCGGCGCGGCTGGCTGGGCTGGAGGGCGTCAAGGGAGCGATTGCCGAGGGTGCGGACGCGGATCTGGTTGTGTTTGCACCGGAGGAGGAGTGGACGGTGACGGCGGAGGACCTGCATTTTCGGCATGCGGTTTCGCCGTACGTTGGGGAGCGGCTGCGGGGCCGGGTGAGGCAGACGGTGGTGCGGGGACGGACGGTGTTTGCGCGAGGTGACTTTCTGGGAGTTCCTGCGGGCCGGGAGGTGCGGGTATGAGCGAGGCTTCTGTGCTGAACGCAAGCGGCTCCCGGATTGCGGCGGAGTATGCGCTCGATCTTTGCGCGCGTGTTGCCGCGTTTACCGATGTTCCGGGGACGATTACGCGGCTGTTTCTTTCCCCGGCCACGCGGCAGGTGCATGCGCTGCTCTCTGCGGAGATGAGAGCGCTGGGCATGAGGGTGAGGGTGGATGCGGTGGGCAATGTACGCGGGCTGTATGCGGGCGCGGAGCCGGATGCTCCTGTGCTGCTGATGGGGTCGCACATCGATACGGTCCCGGATGCGGGCGCGTATGACGGGGTGCTTGGAGTGGCGGTGGGGCTGGCTTTGGTGCGTTCGCTTGCCGGGCGGCGGATGTGTTTCGCGATCGAGATAATTGCCTTCTCGGAGGAGGAGGGTATCCGGTTTCGGCGGCCGTTTCTGGGGAGCCGCGGTTTGCTGGGTGAGCTAACGGCTGACGATTGTTCGCTGCGGGATGGGGATGGGGTTAGGTTTGCGCAGACTGTGCGCGAGTTTGGGTTGAACCCCGATGAGCTGAGCGGAGACCTGTTAACGCCGAAGACGTTTGCATTTTTGGAGGTGCACATTGAGCAGGGGCCGGTGCTTGAGTCGGTGAGCAAGCCCCTTGGGGTGGTGTCGTCGATTGTCGGGCAGACACGCTTTGCGCTGACGTTTCGCGGGCAGGCGAATCATGCGGGGACGACGCCGATGCCGATGCGTAAGGATGCGCTGGCAGCGGCTGCGAAGTGGATCGGATTCGTTGAGGAGACCGCGCAGAACACGCCGGGGTTGGTGGCGACGGTTGGAAACGTTCGAGTGACGCCTGGTGCGGCGAACGTCATCGCCGGCTCCGCAGAAGTGACGCTGGATGTGCGGCATGCTTCTGACGAGGCTCGTTGGGCCGCGGTGAAGATTTTGCTGCGTGGGGCGGAGTCGATTGCCGAGGCGCGTGGGATCAGAGTGGCGATTGTGGAGACGAGTGAGCAGAATGCGGTAGAGATGGATGCGGTTTTGCGGGAAGGCCTGATGCGGGCCGCGGGCAATGCTGGGGAGGCAGTGCAAGGGATGACCAGCGGCGCGGGGCATGATGCGATGATTGTGGCTCGACAGATGCCCGCGGCGATGCTGTTTGTGCGCTCACCGGGCGGTATCAGCCATCATGCTTCGGAGTCGGTTTTGGCCGGCGACGTAGAGGCGGCGCTCAAGGTAATGACGGCGCTGCTGGCCGAGCTTCAGTTTGAGTCGTTTGGACGAGGGAACACATGGGCGTAGGGAGTCCGGCTAACGGTGAAACACGCAGCAGACGGCAGGCTGCCTATCTGCTGCAGACCCCAGATACCTTTGTGCGGACCCCTGTGCCTGAGGTGACGCGCGGAGCGGTGATTGTGCACGCTTCCCCCGCGCTGGGGGCGGAGTTCGTCTGGATGACAGTAGAGCTTGAGCGTGGCGGCAGCCTCACGACGCGGCAGCATAGCCGGTTCTTCTATGTGCTTGAGGGCGAGGGTACGTTGGGCAGTCCGGAGGGTGACTCTGGGATGACCGTGGGGGAGTTCGCGTATGCTCCTCCGGGAGCGGCACGGACCCTCACTGCCATCGATGCGATGCGGTGCGTCGTGATCGCAAAGCAGTATGAGCCGTGGCCAGACGCAGGATTTCCGAGGGAGCTTCGCGGACGCGAGAGTGCGCTTGCTTCACAGCGCTTGGAAGAATGTCCCGGGATCGAGGTGCGCTGCCTCCTGCCGCTCGAGCCATGCTTTGACTTCGCGGTGAACACGATGACGTATGCGGCGGGCGCAGCTTTGCCGCAGGTGGAGATCCACTACATGGAGCATGGATTGCTGATGTTGGCCGGGAGTGGAACGTATCGGCTGGGAAAAGATGTACATCGGGCTGAGGCTGGCGATTTTATATGGATGGAGGCGTATTGTCCGCAGTGGTTCCAGGCAGACGCGGACGAGCCTGCGAAGTACCTGATCTACAAAAACTTCAATCGGATGCCTTTGCTATGAAGGTCACCGTCGACGAGCCTCGGATGATGTATGAGTTGCGACAACTGGCTTCTTTTACCGAGCCTTCGACGGAGCCGGCCCGGGCAGGTGAGACTGCGGTGACGCGGGTGGTGTTTACCGAACGGGACGGAGAGGCACGCGCGTGGCTGAAGGAGCTTGCGGAAGCGGCGGGATTGGTGATTCGGGAAGATGCGGTGGGGAACACGTTTTTTCGTTGGGAGGGGTCTGAGCCGGCGCTGGCCGCGGTGGCGACGGGATCGCATATCGACGCGATTCCGAACGCGGGGATGTATGACGGGACGGTGGGCGTGTTGGGTGGGCTGGAGGCGATGCGCGGGTTGCAGGCTGCGGGGTTCAAGCCGCGACGCAGTGTGGAGTTGATCCTGTTTACGTCGGAGGAGCCGACGCGCTTTGGCCTTGGGTGCCTGGGGTCGCGACTGATGTCGGGAGGGCTGAGTGTGGAGGCGGCGCAACGCCTGGTGGACGAGGCAGACATGTCGCTCGACGAGGCGCGATCGGCTGCCGGGTACAGCGGCGGGTTAGGTGAGGTGGAGCTTGCGAAGGGCGTCTATGCGGGTTTTGTGGAGTTGCACATTGAGCAGGGGCCGCGGCTGGAGCGGGAAGGCGTGCCGATTGGCGTGGTGACGCATATTGCCGCGCCGGCGAGCGGCGCGATTGTGGTGGAGGGCGAGGGTGGACATGCGGGCGCGCTGCTGATGCCGGTGCGGCACGATGCGCTAGCGGCTGCGGCGGAGGTGGCGCTGGCGGTGGAGCGTGCGGCGCTCGGGACGGGTGTGGAGGATACGGTGGCGACGGTGGGACGCTGCGAGGTGTTTCCGGGAGCGGTGAACTCGGTGCCTTCGCGGGTGCGGCTTTCGCTCGATGTGCGGGATGTGGAGTTGGCTCGGCGGGATGCGGTGTTGGCGTCGATTGTCTCGAGCTGTGAGGAGATTGCGCAACGGCGAGGAGTAAAGATTACGCCGGCGATGGCAAATGCGGATGAGCCTGCGAGTTGTGCGGCGGCCGTGGTGGACGCTGTGGAAGCGGCCTGCGTGGAGGCAGGTGTTGCGAGCATACGCATGGTTAGCCGGGCTTACCATGACGCGCTGTTTATGGCGCGGTTGTGTCCGGTGGGCATGATTTTTGTTCCTTGCCGGGGCGGCGTGAGCCATCGGCCGGATGAGCATGCGGAGCCGGGGGACCTTGCGGCGGGGGTGCGGGTGCTGGCGCAAACGTTGGCGACGCTCAGCCTTGGAGAGGCTTTGTGACGCAGCAGCGTGTGGTCGGGACGAACGTTCCGCGCAAGGAGGGACCTGCGAAGCTGCTGGGCGTGGCGCGGTATGTCGATGACCTGACACGGCCCGGCATGCTGCATGGAGCGACGGTGCGTTCGAGCGTCCCGCGTGGACGCATTGTGTCGATCACGTTTGACCAAAGCATTCCGTGGGACGAATTCACGATTGTGACGGCGGACGATATTCCTGGCCGGAACCTGGTCCCCATGTTTCTCGAAGACCAGCCGCTGTTGGTGCCGACCGGACCGGATGCGCGGGTGAATCATCGCGAAGAGCCGATCTTGCTGATCGCACATGCGAATCGCGAGCGGCTGGCGGCAGCGATGGCGGCGGTCAAGGTGACGTATGCTCCGGAGCCGGCGGTGTTCACGATCGAGGAGAGCCTGGCGCAGGAGCCTGTGGTGTGGGGCGAGGGTGAAAGTGCCAATACATTCAAGCGCTTCCACCTGGAGCATGGGGAGGTGGATGCGGCGTTTGCCCAGGCGGACCTGATCGTCGAAGGCGAGTACAGGACGGGCGCGCAGGAGCAGCTATATATCGAAACCAACGGAATGATTGCGGAGGCGACGCCGGACCAGGTGACGGTGTGGGGTTCGTTGCAGTGCCCGTTCTATGTGCATCGCGCGCTGAAGACGATCTTCGGTTTACCGGATGAGCAGGTGCGGGTGGTGCAGACGGAGACGGGTGGAGCGTTCGGCGGCAAGGAAGAGTTTCCTTCGGTGCTGGCGGGGCATGCGGCGCTACTGGCGTTGAAGAGCGGGCGTCCGGTGAAGATGATTTACGACCGTGCGGAGGACATGGCGGCGACGACCAAGCGGCATCCGTCGCGGATACGGCACCGGACGGCGGTGACGCGGGAGGGCAAGCTGCTGGGCTGCGAGATCGAGATTGCGATCGATGGCGGGGCGTATGCGACGTTGTCGGCGACGGTGTGTTCGCGGGCGACGATCCATGCGGCGGGGCCGTACCAGTGGCCGGCGGTGCGGGTTCGGTCGTGTGCGGTGGCGACGAACACGCCACCTTCGGGAGCGTTTCGTGGCTTTGGCGCGCCGCAGGCTTTGTTTGCGCTGGAGCGGCAGATGGACAAGGTGGCGCGGGCAGTGGGTTTGACGCCGGAAGAACTGCGCCGGCGCAACTTTATCCAGGCTGGCGGCACAACGGCGACGGGCCAGACGATCACGCAGCCGATTGACTTGGGCGCGTTGCTGGACCGGGCGCTCGAGGTTTCGGAATACCACGAGAAGACGAAACGGTTTCAGCGAGAGAATGTGTCGAGCGCGACGAAACGGGGGATTGGGTTTGCGGCGTTCATGCATGGTGCGGGGTTTACGGGTTCGGGCGAGCGGTATTTGAACTCGCTGGTGGGGTTGGAGGTAACGCGCGAAGGCAAGGTGCGGGTGCTGGTGTCGAGCGCAGAATTTGGCCAGGGTACGAATACGATTCTGGCGCAGATTGCGGCGGAGGCATTAGGCGCGGCGTACGTGGACGTGGAGATTGCGCAGCCGGATACGAGCGTGGTGCCGAACTCGGGGCCGACGGTGGCTTCGCGAACGGCGATGGTGGTGGGTGGGCTGGTGGAGCGCGCGGCGGGCAAGATAATCGAATCGTTGCGCCTGGCGGGCTTTCTGGGCGAGACGTATAGCCCGGAGGAGTTCCTCGCCGGTGCGCGGGCATACGTGGAGCAGTTTGGCGAGTTGAAGGCGTTTCAGCGGTGGGAGTCTCCGGGGACGATCTTCTGGGATGACGCGAAGTACATGGGCGATGCGTATCCGACGTATGCGTGGGCGGTGTACGTGGCGGAGGTGGCGGTGGATATGACGACGTATACGCCGGTGGTGACGCGCTTCGACGCGCTGCAGGAGGTGGGCAAGGTGATCCACCCGATTCTGGCGGCGGGACAGATCGAAGGGGGCGTAGCGCAGGGGATCGGCTATGCGCTGTATGAGAGATGCGTGTGGCGTGATGGCGTGATGGCAAACAACCAGATGACGAACTACATCATGCCGACATCGGGGGACCTGCCGCCCATCTATGTTCACTTTGAGGAGATCCCGTTTGAGCATGGGGCGTATGGGGCGAAGGGAATTGGAGAGCTGCCGATGGATGGGCCCGCTCCGGCGATCTTGAATGCGATTGAGAATGCCACGGGAGTGGCGTTCCATCACGTGCCGCTGATGCCGGAGGATGTGTTTGAGGCGATGGTTGAAGTAGGGCGGTAGACCCGATTGCCGTGCATGAAGAGGTGGTGTGGCAGGCTGAGGTCTTCTCCGCGCCTAGGTCTACTGCATGTCATTGTGTACAGGGCAAGCGCCCAGCCTAGCAACCTGATTTATGGCGAAGGTGTAATCACAGAACGTGGTTATGTGATTACCTCCCCCATAAACGTCGCTGTATGTAATTTCCCCCAAAGATGATGACGGTGAATTCATTACCGTTGGCCGAGTTACCCGGGATGTCGAATGGGAATGGTACACCGGGTGGAAGAACGCCGACGCCAACATCCATCAAGGAGTCAGCAAGAAAGCCGTTTTGATTCGGAGCAGGAGCGACTTTTCGTGGAGAAACCCCATATACCTTTCGTGGTCAGGAGTTTTATTCTCGATGATCGATATGCCATCCAGCGCACCACTCTTCTTGGCCGATATGATCTTATTCATCCATTGGTCATCAATCAGCGAAGGCGTGTAACGCCCCTGCTCAGCGTACATCCCTACGATGCTCTCTATATGGCGGGCTGGAGTTCGTCCAGTGTTGACGATGACGCCGCTTTGCCTAG
>CALMVK010000138.1:10841-11973 GCA_937873145.1 uncultured Granulicella sp.
AGCGCGATTCCTTCACCCCTCTTAATCGCAACGAGAGTCTCTTTCTGTGCTGCGCTTGCACTTTTGAGGCCATCTTCTTTTTTGCCGTCGCCGTTGGCTTGTGGATTGGTCGATGGACGGGACGGTATCACATTTTGTGGGGCTTTGGACTGGCCGTCGCTGGAATCCTGTTGACCTGCCTGTTCGCCCGAGTTGCCACTCATGTCTAATCCTGGAGGGGAAAGTGATGCCAAAACACGAATACAACGAAGGCCCAGAAGCCTTGGAAAACATCTTACAATGTACGAACCAAAGCTCATAGCATTGCCAGACGTGAAGCGTTCATTGCTACACCTTAACGCTCTCGCAGGGTAATTAGTCCTACAGCTGGCGGCGGAAGCGTTGCTGAGGTGAGCTTCTCCATTGCGCCAGTCGTTTAGTCGAGGGGACTCAGGTTGGGACTGGCATCAATGCGAAGCGAGTAATTACAAATATGCGCGATTTCACGATGGGGTGTAGCGTATCGGCCCATCGTATCGGCTATCGTGCCGGAGAATCTTCTGCAACGTTTCCTGGAGATTGTGCGATTTCCGCGAACCGGGAAGCAAGATCGAGCAGGTAGCTGACCGGAGCAGGCAGGTTTTCTTTGTAGGCGAGTGCGGCTTGGTTCTAGAAATTGATGTATGCGGATTGGACTGCTGATGAGGGACCCAAGAACCTTCCATTGAGGCTGGCGCTCATTGCTTTCCAGCAGCCGACTTTTTTCGGTGTCGAAGCGCGTAGCGGCATGCAGAAAGTTTGCAGGCAGAGCAGCCGTTGAGAGCTGCAGACGGGCATGCACCCAAGCCACCTCAAGCAGAAAGAGAGAGACAAGCCGAGGTTCCTGGCCGAGGAGTTTTGCGCAGACTACCAGGTTGAGGGAACGGTTGCGGCCGGTCTCAAAGAGCATGGCATCCGCTTGTGAGTAAAAGACTGTGAAGTTCTTAAGCGCGCATACCGTCGCATGCGGCTCTGTCCGGTTGATCCATCTTCTTGGATAAGTTGCAGACAGACCCTCAGGCAACATCGTGTAACGAGAGTCGCTTTTACCCAACTTTGATACTCAGTTCATGGTGACGGAGTTCGGCTCCGCAAACATGAAAGGGCTCTCTTC
>CALMVK010000139.1:0-2583 GCA_937873145.1 uncultured Granulicella sp.
GTACTCTGCGCTGCGTGCGTATAGCTGCCCTTTGCATTTACTCAGTACGCTTTTGAAAACTGCTTGAGCGCGAGTCCATGGTGCGTTAGAGTACAGTCTCCATCCCCCGTATTTGTTAGGCGCAGTCGTCCTGTAATCGATGCACCGATTCTTTATTTTCGAATCGGTCCATCCTCTCCCAGGGATGTTCCACGCTCACCGCATCTGGAGGCCACGAGAATGAACGCACGTCTGCAACGAAAAAGCCTTTCGCTGGTCTCCTCTGGTGTGCTGGCTGCCTGGGGTGGACTGTGCGGATCCGGATTTGCCCAGAACGCCGTTTCCACCGGAGCACTGAGCGGCGTCGTCCGTGACCCATCCGGCCAAATCATCGTCGATGCAAACGTCGTGGCGACCAACGAAGCGACCGGCGAACGTGCCAGCTCCTCCACCAACGATGCCGGTCTCTTCAGCTTTCCCGCGCTCAAAATTGGCGTATACGACCTATCCCTGACCTTCACCGGCTTCAAAACGGAGAAGATCACCGGCCTCGTGGTCGGTGTAGGCCATACGACCGATGTAGCTGGAACGATGGCGCTCGGCGATGCGACCGACACCGTTTCTGTATCGAGCGACGCAGGCTACGCGCTCAACCCGACGGATACCAGCATCGGCACGTTAGTTCAACAGCAGGCCATCGACGGTCTGCCACTCAGCGGCCGCCGCTACACCGACCTGGTGCTGCTAACGCCAAACGTGACCGCGGATGGCGAGTTTGGCCACATCAGCTTCGCCGGCCAATCCGGTGGAGACCTGTCCGGCTACCAGAACACCTCCGGCGGCGCGTCCAACGCGAACGGCTCCTCCAGCTTCACCGTGGATGGCGTCGACTCCACCAGCTACTACTACGGAGACAGCCGCGGCTTCACCCGCATTCCGTATCTCTTCGGTTTGAACGCAATCGAAGAGTTCCAGGTGCAGCCCAACGTGTACAACGCCGGGTATGGCGGTGCCGGCGCAGGCTTCATCAATACGGTGACGAAGTCCGGCACCAACGCCTTCCATGGCGACGCCTTTTACTACAACCGCAACTCCGGCACCGGAGCCAACGATGCCATCGACAAAGGTGCCGGCAACGCCAAGCCGGTCAATGTACTGCAGCAGTTTGGTGCGGACATCGGCGGCCCCATCCTGCACGACAAGATGTTCTTTTACTTCGATTATGAGCAACAGCGTCACAAAGATCCGCTCTACGCCGTGAATCGATCGGAGCAGGTCACCGATGAGACCAGCTACGGCGTGCCGGCCGGTACGCCGCTGCCTGCGCCCAACGCACACTATCCCGGAGCCGCCACTATCTCGCAGGCACAGGCCTCTGCGAACCCACTCAACCCGGTCTACCTGCAAGGCGTTGCGAACGCGCTGAACGTCATCCACACCAACTTGGGCGAGCGCGCCCGCCGTCGTGATGACTGGGAATTCTTCCCCAAATTCGACTGGAATATCAGCGACAAAACTCACCTCACTGCGCTCTATAACTACAACCACTTTCAGACACCTGGCGGCATCATCACCTTCAGCCCAGAGTCTTTCGGGGGAGATGAGTGGCTGGGTAACAATGCCGTGCGCGACCACGTCGGGACCGTGCACCTGACCCACACCTTTCGTCCATCGCTCGTCAACGACGCCTATGTCAGTTACGTGCGGGATGAGCAGAGTTATAGCCCCACAGGCCTTGCTGCAAGCACCATGAGCCCCGAGGCTGTCATCGCGCCCACTGGTTTTTCTGCCTTGTTACTTGGCAACGCGACCTTTTCCTATAACAATCTTCGTGAATATCAGACCCAATTTGCGGATCACGTTACCTATCTACGGGGCAAGCATCAGCTCGAGACCGGATTCAGCCTGAACTACGATTCAATTTCGAACAACAATCCTGGAACCTTCTTCGGGGAGTATGTCTTCCTTAGTCTGCAGGCCTATGCCTTGGGAAAATGGAACGTCTTTGAGCAGACCACCGGCAATCCACGCTATAACTTCAGCGATCCTTTCCTAGGCTTCTTCGTCAACGACACCTGGCGCATCCATCCGAAGCTGACTCTTACCGGTGGTCTTCGCGAAGACTTCCAGATCTATCCCAACCCGGACGGCAATCCTCTGGTTCCGGCCACGCAGGTCTTCCACAATCAGTATCAGCGCGTCTCGCCGCGCGTCGGCTTCTCTTACAACCCGTTGCCGAAGACGGTGGTGCGTGGCGGCTTCGGGCTGTATTACGAGATCTTCGTTGGCGGAAACTACCAAAACTCCACCCAGCAGAACGGCGTCTCTCAAACCAATGCGGAGCTGTTCGACTTCAGCAGCGCAACCGTCGCGGCCAATCAAACGCCATCGTATCCAGGTGCGTTGCCTTCGACCAGCAGCAGTTTTGCCGGAGGCGGCAACATCGTCACCATCGCGTCCAACTTCAAAACCCCCTCCGTAATCAACTCCAGTGTGCAAATTGACCAGGAGATCGCCAAAGGCACCATTCTTACGGTCGGCAGTCTTTGGTCGCACGGCATGCACCTTACCGCGTCTTCTGCCTATGATGAAAATCTTAAGCCA
>CALMVK010000139.1:2683-16466 GCA_937873145.1 uncultured Granulicella sp.
AGTGTGGACTTTTACAACCAGTTCACCTTGCGCCAGACCCCGAGCCTTTCGCTGCTTGACCAGCGCCAGCGGCTCTCGATCGCGACCGTCTATGCGCCAACCCTGACTACAGACAGCGCCTTTGCCAACAATCTTCTAAATGGATTCCGTATCAGCCTGATCGCGCAGCTCAACTCCGGTCATCCCTATACGGGGTTCATTGGAACCTCGACCAACGGTGCTTCGCTGAGCAACACAAATGCGAACGATGAGACTAACAACACCGCCGGTGGGCTTGGCGGCAACGCTCAGCCCGGCTTCGGTCTTGCTCCCGGCGACGGCTTGAATACCTTCACCGGCCCCGGGATCAACCAGGTGGACTTTGGCTTGGAGCGCGGCTTCAAGCTGAAGGAGCAACAAAGCATTACGCTCAAGTTTCAAGTCTTCAATCTGCTCAACTCCGCCAACTACTTCGTCTATGGCGGATCCGGCATCAACCAGGTCCAGTATCTCGCCTCTGGCGCAACCTGCGGAGATGGAGTCACCCTCAACCAGACGTGCACCTTGACCAACAACACTGTTCCAGGCGGCTTCAAGACGCTGACCGCCGTGGATCAAGGCAATCCGCCTCGCATTATGCAGGCATCGTTCACGTATAAGTTCTAGAAATACTTCTTAACAGTGACTTATTGATAAGTCGTCCTTCTGCCAAAGCTAGAATAAATCTCATAGTGCCGAGCAGCTTTTCAAGCTGTTATTGTTCTGGCGAAGCCAAGCAAATCTTACGTCGCTGTGCCGCCCTCTCAAAGATCGTCATTCTGGCGAAGCCGTCGTAAATGTCATGTGCTGTGCAGCTTTTCAAGGCCGTCATTCTGGCGAAGACAGAATCCCCGTATTTGTTTTTCTATCCCTGCCACATCATCCGACAACTAGCTCTTACGATCTGTTTGTCCCGCAACGGCCGATAAGCTCTTCAAGTCGAGCGTAGGTGTAGCCAGCAGGCTGAGGACGACCGAGACCAGCAGGCCTCCGACGACGGCAGTGGCGAGCGGCTGCACAGGAACGGCGAGACTCAGAGAGTCTGCCTGGCAAGCTCTCTCGCCCCGTGCCATCGGGTTATGCCAGCTGGAATTCTTACCAGGACAGTTGAGCGAGGCTGAATTAAAGACGACACCCACTTCGTTCCGCCGCGGAGAGGACTCGGAGATCGATCCCGTCTTAAAGCTCTGGCTGCTGAACGAAAGCAGCGACCCCAAAATAATTTAAGAAAAATGCAAAAAGCACTGAAGTTCCGGCAAGAAGCGCCGATAAGGAAACTGTATGACGAGGGAGTGGGTAATCACGGACAGATTACCCAAACCGCTTGGAATGACCCAAAAGATCCATGACCTAACACGGACTGGCTGTTGTGAGCAGCAGGCCAGGGCCGTACCTTGAATCTACCAACAGGGCTTTCCGGAAAAGATCCTCCTAGATCGTGCCTGAACCGTGAGTCCGCGCTTGAACGAACGAATAACACGGGGGCTTAAAGGCCCTTACAAGGAGAAAGACAATGAAGAATCTGAAGCAGCTTTTGAACAACCTCGTAGTAGATGAGTCCGGCCAGGACCTGATTGAATACGCGCTCGTTGCCGCTCTCGTTGGTCTCGGTGCCGTTGCATCCATGAACAGTCTCGCAAAATCAATCAACACAGCGTTCACCAACATTGGCAATAGCTTAACCCAGAATGTTTAATCGCTTTGCCTTTGAAGTTATGAGACACCTCCAACCAGAGTGCCCATAGAGCCCCAGCGGAGGACTTCACTCCCGCACGGGGTAAGCAAGCAGCACAACTTGGACTGGGCGGTCCCTCGAAAACTTCGGACGATTGCTCAGTTCACTTGCACCACTTCCTGCGACTTCGGTCGCAGCTCTTTCTGATTTGTCGCGCTTTGTTCCGCGACTCTCCATACTCCTCAAGCCGCAGATAGGAACTGTTCCGATGACGCCTCCTGCCACAGACCTCGTATATCCGGCCGCCGCAATGCTCTGCGCGTTTATCGGTGCAGGCTTTGACCTCAAAAGCCGCAGGATCCCGAACTTCGTCACCGGACCAGCCATTCTGCTGGGATTGCTCCTGCACACTTCAATCGATGGCTGGCAGGGCTTTCTTACCTCGCTTGCTTCTGGTCTGCTCTGCGGAGTCGTCTTCCTCATCTTTTATCTCGCCGGGGGCATGGGAGCGGGAGACGTAAAACTGATTACCGCAGCAGGTTGCCTGGCCGGGCTATCGCATGCAGCATACCTGCTGGTCTTGACCTCCTTAGCTGGTGGCGTCATGGCTCTTGCTTTTGCACTGGTACGTGGACGCCTCAAAGAAACTTTGTGCAATGTGCTTGCACTCACCTCCCACCACTCGCAAGCGGGGCTGGTCCCTCATCCTGAGATCAACGTCCTAAACACAAACACACTCCGATTACCGTATGGGGTAGCCATCGCAGCGGGAAGTTCGTTGACCTTCTGCCTTCTCGGCACGCAGAGGTGACCCGATGAATGTACGCCGACTTCTGGCAGCTCTTCTGATGGCGCTTTTTGGCTCGGCGCTATTCACCTTCTGGATCAGCAAAAAGCTGGCCAGGCCCACGGATACCGCCCACCGGCAGCACTATGTCGCCGCCACACAGGATCTCGCTGCCGGCGACTCACTGCAAAAACAAACCCTCACCTTAATTGAATGGCCTAACGATCGCCCCTTGGAGGATGGGTTTGCAAAAACCGACGATCTCGTTGGACGAACAGTGCTGTATCCAGTTAGTGCCGGCGAGCCCATTCGGGCGCATTACCTGGCCACAGCTGGATCTGGTTTCGGCCTCTCCACCAAAATCCCGGAAGGCATGCGTGCCATGTCGCTGAAGACGGATCAGATCGTGGGCGTCGCCGGTTTTTTGTCTCCTGGCTCACACGTTGACGTACTCGTCACCTTTCATACGCCGGCCTCCCCCGACCCCATCACGGCTACTGTGCTGCAAGACGTGCAAATCCTGGCGACAGGACAAAAGATGCAGCCGGATCCCGAAGGAAAGGTTGCGCCCACGGATGTGGTAACACTCCTGGTGAATCCTCAGGATGCTGAAAAGGTTGTGCTGGCCAGTGCCCAGGGTACAGTTCACTTCGTACTACGAAATGGCGCTGACCATACCGTAGTAAAAAGCCACTCCGCCGAGCTCTCAGAACTCAGTGATAAAGCTTCTGTGTCCAGCAACGCAGGAGCCATGCCCAACAATAGCCCTATTCGACTTCAAGGTTCTGTTCCCATCTTAAAACCAGCCATAAAGGTAAAAGCGATCGCTCCACCAACACCCGCAGGCTACACAATTGTAACCAACGCTGGCGGCAAGCAGACCACGGAGAGCTTTCAGTGATACTCAATAAAACACCTAGCCTACTCTCCTTGTCCAGCTTCGCCGCAATAGCTGCCATCTCGCTTCCTATTTCCGGAGCAGGACAGGAGATATCACAAATACACCCGCGTGCCGTGCTCCTAACTCGTCCCTCGGCCTCCGATCATGGTCCAATCGATGTCAGCGATTTCAGTAATCGAACCGCGGCTGAGCAGATCACACATATTACGCTGGGAAGATCGATGCTGATAGAAACAAAGCATCGTCTGGCAAAGATATACATCACCAATCCGGAAATTCTTGATTCCTATACCGCCGATCCCAATCAGGTCATCGTCACCGCAAAAAAGACAGGCAGCAGCACACTATTGCTTTGGGACGAAAAGGGTGGATCAAAGACCTACCTTTTTTCGGCAGATCTAAACGTCGATCCTCTCCGCGCCTCGATGAAGGAAATTCTTCCCAACGAGAAGGTAGAAGTAGAGGCACGCGAAGGAACCATCACGCTTTCAGGAACTGTAGGCACAGTAGGGATTGCCGAATCCGCTGTGAAATTGGCTTCTGTCTACTCCAAAGATGTTGCCAATTCACTCCTCATAAACTCTGGTCGACTTAAGCAGGTAAAACTTGAAGTAAAGATCGTTGAAGTGGATCGTTCTAAGATGAATAGCTTCGCTTTCAATTTCTTTAGCACTGGAGGCAACAACACTGCTTCAGCCACGACTGGGCAATATCCATCAACCATCACTTCCACTTCCGGCAATGGTGGAAAAACAGTTACGATCGCGAATCCACTCAATTTTTCCATCTACAGCTCCAAGCTAAATATCGGAGCGACACTTCAGGATTTGCAGTCCATGCAACTTGCACAGATTCTCGCAGAGCCGAACATCACAGCGATCAGCGGACAAAAAGCAGATTTCCTCGCCGGAGGAGAATTTCCCTTTCCCGTGGTGCAAAGCTCCTCAACAGGAGCTCCAACGGTTACTCTCATGTTTCGTCCTTATGGTGTGCGATTGGAGTTCACGCCAGTCGTCAACGTCGACAGTACTATTGATCTTAAGGTAGCTCCAGAAGTAAGTGCGCTCGACTATACCAACTCAGTCAGCATCGCGGGATATACAATTCCTGCCATCTCTACTCGTCGGGCTGAAACGCAGGTTGTCTTGAAAAGCGGACAAACTTTTGCAATCTCTGGCCTGCTTGACAACAGAACGGCGGACCAGTTCTCCAAGACTCCTGGCATCGCCAGCGTTCCCGTATTAGGACAACTGTTCAAATCAAAGAATATTAACCATACGGAAAGCGAACTGGTTGTCATTGTCACACCAACACTGGTCGATCCTCTGACGGAAGAGATACCGGTGCGAGTGCCTCAAGCCCTTGTACCAACCATCGATCCGAATGCATTTGACAAAGATTTTCCTTCCAGTTCTAAGCCTAGGAATTAATCCACAAACATAAACCGAGAGGACAGCATGGACCTTCACCAATCACATCAGGATTCAACCTATGATGTTGCATTAATTATGGTTTGCGTGGACCCCGACGATACCAATCGCATTGTCGAGTCGGTGGAAGGCATGCCCTGGGCAGTAACATCATCGAGCTTCGATAGTTACATTAGCACAACTCGCCGTCCATATCTAAATGCAAGCATCAGCGCGGCAAAGGCTTGCATTGCAGTTGTGAACTTCGATTTTGATCCTGCACAAGCAATCGAATCCACCAAATATCTTCAGCAGGTCTTTTCAGGTCGTGTAACGGTCATCGCTTTGGCAGAAAGTCGCGATCCAGATATCCTGCTCCAAGCCATGCGGGCCGGTTGTAGTGAATTTCTGAATAAGCCCTTTCGGGCAGGTGAATTAGATCAGACACTTCATGGTCTCCAGCAGTTGTGGTCAACACCTTCAGAAGCAAGCGCATCCGGCGGCAAGATCCTCAGCTTCATCGGTGTTAAGGGTGGAGTAGGAACCACAACGCTAGCTGTCCACCTTGCAATGAATCTTGTCCAGATCCAAGGTAAACGAACTCTGCTGATAGATCATCACCCGGAGCTTGGGCACGTTTGTGTTTACTTAGGCACTGATGGTCAGCGCTGCAGCTATCAAGAGGTCGTGCGAAGTGTCACACGACTCGATTCAGAATTGCTCCGCGGTATCGTTAGCAAGCATGCAAGTGGATTGGAGATACTCTCTTCACCGGATGTGTGCGGGGCACCACCAAATATGGATGCTGACGTTGTTACCCGTACATTGAAGTTTCTGCGAGCTGAATATGACTATATCGTAGTGGATTGTCCAAACTGTCTCGATGAAACGACGATGGCCGTTATCAATGCTTCTAGCATCGTGTATCTTGTGGCCACACCGGAGATTGGCGCCATCCGAGATTTATCTCGATTCGTTGACAAGCTCTCAGTGAATAGCAGCACGACAGACAAAATGCAGGTTGTGGTAAATAGAGTCTCTTCGCGTTATGCCGTCAATGTCGAGCACATCGAGAAAGCGATCCGATTGCCGGTTGCCATTCGCCTTCCGAACAGCTACGCAGATCTAGTCCGCTCCGCAAATCTAGGGGAGCCTATCTCTCTTAAGACTAAATCCGAATTCAATGCGGAGTGCCTAACATGGTCTAACACTCTTGTTGGATCGACTGGACAGAGTGTGTTAGGTAAGACTAAGCCATCAATCTTTGCAATGTGGTAGCCGAAAGTGCTAACGACATAGAGGAAATATGACTGATCTAGGTAGTAATCTGAACATTTCAGCGAGGCTGCAACCTTCCGCCGTACGCTTACCTCGTGGGGTCCCCGAGCACATTCAGCAGCAAATCAAGGGTGCAGTGCACAAAGAATTGCTGAATCGCTTGGACCTGGATCGTCTTAGTGAATCAAATCACAGCAAATCCGGGCAGCTTCAGCTGTTTTCTGTCATTCAACAACTTACTTCCGAACAGGGTATTCCTCTGAGTCTTGCAGAGCGAGACCGTTTAGCCCAAGAGGTCTTGGATGAAGTGTTCGGCTTTGGCCCTCTAGAACCTTTACTGCAGGATCACACAGTAAGCGACATCTTGGTCAACACATTTAATTCTGTCTATGTCGAACGACGAGGAGTACTGGAAAAGACTAACATCGCTTTCAAAGACAATAGGCATCTGATGCACATCATTGACAAGATTGTTTCAGGAGTGGGACGACGAATCGACGAATCTTCTCCTTTGGTGGACGCTAGACTTCCGGACGGATCTCGAGTAAATGTTGTGATTCCCCCTTTAGCTGTCGATGGTCCTTGTATGTCCATCCGTCGTTTTGGCGCTAAACCAATGCAGGCCGAAGATTTACTGCGTACTCAGATGCTGACTGCGCCGATGCTTGAAGTTCTGGCGGGTGCCGTCAAAGCGCGACTTAATATTGTTGTTTCAGGCGGTACGGGCGCTGGCAAGACAACACTGCTCAACGTTCTCTCTGGTTATATCTCTCCATTGGAGCGGATTGTCACAATTGAGGACTCAGCAGAACTCCAGGTAAAACAGGAGCATGTGGTCCGATTGGAAACACGACCCCCTAACGTCGAAGGCAATGGGGCAATCAAACAACGTGAGCTGGTCATCAATGCACTCCGCATGAGGCCTGACCGGATAATTTTAGGCGAAGTTCGCGGCGAGGAAACCCTCGACATGTTGCAGGCAATGAACACGGGACACGATGGCTCCATCACAACCATTCACTCAAATACGCCACGAGATGCGTTGGCACGTTTGGAAACGATGGCCATGATGGGTTCAGTCAAATTGCCTGAAAAAGCAATCCGTGCTCAGATTGCCGCAGCTGTTCACGTCATCGTGCAAGTTGCTCGGCAGGCTGATGGCACCAGACGCATCACCCATATTACGGAACTCACCGGCGCATACAGTGATGTGATCAGCATGAGCGATTTATTCCTTTTCGAGAAGAAAGGAATAGGGACAAACGGAAAAGTCAAGGGACGGTTTCATAGCACGGGAGTTATGCCACGGCTCGCGGATAAGCTTCAAGCCTCCGGGATACAACTTCCGCATAGCTTAGTGGATCACTCAGTAGAAATTTAATGCTTTCCCAAGGTTATATGATCTTTCTTGTCATGTTTGCGATGACCGCAACACTCACCTTCGGAGTGACGGTGTTTGTTGTTCGACCTACATCGGAACAAAAGGCGATAAAGCGTCGGCTTGCGACGGTGAAGACAAATCAGAGTGCGGTAGCTGTAGGAGAGGAAGATCTCAGGCAATATCTCAAGACTTTGCAACGTGGCTCATTTGGATGGATGGAAGATCTGATTGATGGATACAGACTCCAGGAATTTATCCAAATGCTGATCATCCAAGCAGACCAAACGACTTCCGTTGGCACAGTCATCATGAACTGTGTTGGCGGTGCCGCAACCGCCGGGATCTTGGTATACCTGTTTTCCTCAAATACAGTGTTTTCAGTATTGGCCATGCTTGCCGTGGGCTATGTCCCTATCGGCTTTCTAAGTTTCTGTAGAGCTAGGCGAGTGAATGCGTTCAATGAAGCTTTACCGGATTGCATTGATATGATGGCGCGAGCCCTTCGAGCAGGAAACTCATTGAATGCATCGATCAATATTGTTGCCGATCAGGCAGTGGGGCCTGCCAAGATGGAGTTCGGGGAAGTCTTTAAAAAGCAGAACTACGGCCTACCTTTGCGCGATGCGTTGATGCAATTGCTGGATCGTGTCCCTTCTCAGGATCTGCGCGTTCTTGTCACCGGCATTCTTGTACAGAAAGACACTGGAGGCAATCTCGTTGAAATTTTAGATCGCATCCTGAGTGTGATTCGTGAGCGTGTTCGCCTAAAGGGGGATATCCAGACACATACAGCACAAGGCCGTTTGACCGGCTGGATTCTTTGCGGTCTACCGGTGATCCTGCTTGGTCTGTTGAATGTGATTGACCCGGGGTATTCGAGCGTTTTGTTCAATACTCCTTTCGGTCAAAAAATGTTGTACGCGGGCATTGGACTTCTTTTGATAGGAGGATTCATCATCAACAAAATTGTGAGGGGGATTGAGATCTAATGGTCATCGCACTCTATGTTGCCTCAACCCTAATGCTATTTTCTGTGATTACTTTGCTTGGTGCGCCTTGGCTGTTAAAGGATACTCCCGAGACGCAGCGCCTACTCGATGTAGTAGAGGGAATGCGTGTTGATCTTCCTAAGGTAACCTATGTCGATCAGGGGCGGGAGAGGCTGCTTGGATATGCGCAGGCTCTCCGAGGCAAATTGGGTCTTACAGAGAGTCCTAAGCTAAAGGCTAGGCTGATAAGTGCGGGTATTCGTGACCGGGCTGTGGGCGATCTCTTTTTTGCCGCACAATTCCTTCTTCCTCTCGCAATGGCTTTTGCGGCGAGCTTCATACCAAAGAATACTCTGTTTTGCGTGCTCATCGGAGGAGTGATCGGGTTTGTAGGGCCTGATTTCTGGTTGAGCCGCAGGATCAATCAACGCAAAGCAAAGATCCGTCGGAGCATGCCGGATGCCATGGATCTCTTGGTGATTTGTGTGGATGCAGGACTCGGCATGGACCAGGCACTATTGCGTGTTGGAGACGAACTTGCGCTCAGTCATCCGGAGATCAACGAAGAGTTTACTCAAGTCAATCTTGCGCAGCGGGCCGGACAGCCACGGCTGGAGGCTTGGAGGGCACTTGCTGATCGTACTGCTATCGATGAGTTCCGCCAGTTTGTAAACATGCTGACGCAGACAGAGCGGTTTGGTACTCCAATTGCAAAGGCACTTAGCCGCTTTTCAGAGGATTTACGCACCAAGCGACGTCAATACGCAGAGCAGCAGGCGTCGAAGACGAAGATAAAAATTATCTTCCCGCTCGTCCTTTGTATTTTTCCTTGTATTTTCATCGTTCTTCTTGCACCGGCAATCCTTTCAATATCAAGCGGAATTTCAGAGATGAGTCATTGATGCTTGGATTTGGACGAGATGCGCTACATGTGCCGGTCTTCGAAAACTCAGGGTTGCATGCAGCATACCGCTCTGGGCAAAGTTTTCGCGGATACTTCGCGACTGCGCTGACGATCGCGCTGATGATTGTTTTTACTTTGGATGGTTTCCAGAAAGGAGGCCCACCATGGATACTACCGTTGTAGTCCGCACCGCTGCCGGCATTCTTGCTGCTGCCGTGTTGGCAATTATCGCTTATCGCCGCAATCAAAAGGCGTAAATGCTTTTGGGTTATTAGATTTCAGGGATACTGTACGCCAAGTGAAGAGTTATTGTGTTCTTCCTTGACGACACTTGCGTTGAGCATGTTCCTTCCCCAACTGCAACAGTTCTAACCGTTTGTGGCTGGAGAGATCAGAAAGATGCAAGTCTTGCAGGTAATCAATCAAACACGCAATACAGTGGTCGGCGATCGGATTACGGTCGCCGACAGTTCTCTAAGCCGTATGATAGGCCTTCTCGGCCGAAGTGGACTCAGTGAAGGAGAGGGGCTCTGGATCCGGCCTTCCTCCGGCGTCCATACCGTCGGCATGCGGTTCTCTATTGATGTCGTTGGATTGAACAAAGATAAAAGAGTCATCAAGCTTTGGAAAAACCTTCGCCCATACCGGGTGACTTCAGTGAGTGTGGCGTTGCGGAGCGTAGTTGAGCTTCCTTCCGGACGCATTGCGTCGTGCATGGTTCAGGTGGGAGATCTGTTTGAGTTCAAAGCAACTCAGGCCTGAGTTGCTTTGAATTGCGGCTGCGCTATTCAGCACCTTCAAGATCATCCGCTTTGACTACGCCTTGCGACAGTATGCTCTTCGATCGCAACGCAGCCTTATCCTGCGAAGGAGTAGGTAGGACTAGATTGTGCTTCATTCCAACCAAACAATACGAGGTGAGCAAGGTGAGCAGCGGATCCAAAACAAGGCGGTAGCGAAACTCCGCGTGAGTGCAGTAGTAGGGGAGTGGGAACAGCAGTAGAGGACCGGCAAAAAGAGTGGCGAGCGCGTGATAACGCTGTCTCCAAAGAAGACAAAGTCCTCCTAAACCAAAAAGAGAGGTGAAGCAGGCATGGAGTGCGAAGAAGGAAGAACCTCTCTGCGTACCGGTGCCTGTCCAAAAACGCAACACACGTAGGCCTGTCATGCGCAAGAATGGTAGGGGATGCGTTCTAATGAATTGCCGGGCGAGAGCCGATTTATGGGTCGTGTATGCGATCTCTCCCATACGCCGGTACTCAGCTAACTCGTCCTGGTTGTACATGGGAAAGAGTTGCTCCTGCAGGTAACCGGATGCACCTTCACGATTGCCCATCCATAGCTCGAAGCCGACTGTAGTGCGTAGTGGAACGAAAGCATGAAAGATTCGTGCGTTGCGGATAGGCCAAGGCGCAAAGACAATAACGAAGCTCAGTGTGGCAAGCAGCACAGAACTGCGGGTCGTGTGCCGAGTCTTCCAGGTTAGCCACAGCATAGGTGCAGCCAACGCAGGCAGCAAAGCCGGGTTGAGCAACGCCGCCAAAGCGCAATACGCACCTAAAGCGACCCACATCCTGGGTAAGACACGATCTCCCAAATGCAGAACTAGCGCGAGTAGTCCTAGTAGAAGACAAAGAGAGAGCGACGTATCCCATGAGATGGTAGGAATCCAGATCAACGGGGGAGAGCATGCCCATAACAGACCGGCCATTAAACTAGTACGCTCGTCAAATAGGCTGCGTGCCAAGTGCATGAGCAGCCATACGGTGACAAGAGCGACGGCAAGCTGAACGGTCATCATTGCGGCCGCGGAGAGCCGAGTTTGTTCTCCAAAGAACCAAAAAACCGCGGCGGTCAGCAGTGGATAGCCAGGAGCAATAAAGGCCGTTGGCCCGGTTACAACACCAAAGGGTGAACTTAGCCCTTGACCGGCTAGCAGCGAGTGCGCCAAAAGCCCCATCTCGATACCGCGCTGGAAGAACCAATTGCCCGGATACCTAAGAAGCACTCCGACAATCACAAGCAAGCGTAGCGAACCGGCAACGAAAAGTACCATTAACGTATGTCGCCGTTGAGAGGCGACCATCGTTGCATCCGGAGAGACGGGGCCCACAAATGAAGACTACGCCTTACTGTGAACTCCCTCCTATGCCACTTCTGGGGGATGTGGCATAGGAGTTCTCGGCCGATCTAGACGGTCGGAGCCTCTGGTTTGCCAGGCTGCGCTACGATGCGCAGGTACGGCTTCGGAGACTGCCAGCCTTCCGGATACTTTGCCTTGGCTTCCTCATCGGTCACCACAGGGAGAATGATGACGTCTTCGCCAGACTTCCAGTTCGCAGGCGTCGCCACCTTGTGCTCGGCCGTGAGCTGGATGGAGTCCAGTACGCGCAATACCTCGTCGAAGTTACGACCGGTGCTCATTGGATAGCTAAGCATCAGCTTGATTTTCTTGTCAGGACCGATGACGAAAACTGTTCGGACGGTAGCATTGTTGGCGGCGGTACGTCCTTCGCAGTTGTCGCCGGCTTCCGCTGGAAGCATGTCATACAGCTTGGCAATCTTAAGATTCGGGTCCCCGATCATGGGAAAGGTAACCTTGTGCCCCTGAGTCTCTTCAATATCGTCAGCCCACTTCCCGTGCTTGTCGATAGGGTCGACTGAGAGACCGATAATTTTGGTATTTCGGCGGGTGAACTCAGGGGCTAGGCCGGCCATATAGCCGAGCTCTGTCGTGCAGACCGGCGTAAAGTCTTTAGGGTGCGAGAACAAAATGGCGTAACCATCGCCGATCCACTCGTGAAAGTGAATCGAGCCTTGGGTCGTCTCAGTGGTGAAGTCGGGTGCGGTGTCGTTGATGCGCAAAGACATGTGCGGTCTCCCTATGCTTGGCTCTCATAGAAATCATACGAGAACGGTAGTTGGATGCGTACGGGGTGATTTCGACGCGATCTTACACGATTGGCCTTCGGCATGCTGCAAGGCTTAGCGTCGTTTGAGTATGAACGATACTCTAATAAATAGTACGTAAGTCTCAGCCAGCAACGCCACGAAACATAATCGCGCGCGCGGCTACCAGTGAAGGATGTCAAGTGGAATCTGTTGATAGCACGATTCAGTTGATTCAGATCCGTGAGCGGCAAGGGGCCGAAACGTTGACAGGTACGGCTACGTGCTCGACCGCACTCGCCCAAGGCCCGTGGGTCTTCGACGCAGAGGCTCCGAGCTACGGCCCGGGAGCCTCCATGCTCGACCACCTGCCGAGTTCGGCGCCACAGCAAAAAGTATTGCCGGAGGAGTATCGCAAAGCGTCCCCGGCGGAGCTCGATCTACGCATCCGGGCGGCTAAACATGCCTTGGGCGAGCGGGTCGTCGTGCTGGGCCATTTTTATCAGCGGGACGAGGTCATCCAGTACGCGGACTTCGTCGGCGATTCTTTTCAACTCGCACAGGCTGCACGAACCAGGTCGAAGGCCGAGGCGATCGTCTTCTGTGGCGTGCACTTTATGGCAGAGACGGCGGACATGCTCTCTCGCCCAGATCAGGCGGTCATCCTTCCGAACCTGGCCGCGGGCTGCTCCATGGCTGATATGGCCGATTTGGACTCGGTAACAGAGTGCTGGGAGGAACTGGAGGAGTTGCTCGGCACACAGCCCGACGCTCACGGCCGCGTCCCGGTCATCCCCATTACCTACATGAACTCGTCGGCGGCACTCAAGGGATTTTGTGGCGAGCATGGTGGCGTGGTGTGTACCTCGTCGAATGCCTCGACGGTCCTCGCATGGGCGTTTGAGCGTGGACAGCGCGTGCTGTTCTTCCCGGATCAGCACCTGGGCCGCAATACCGGCAAGGCCATGGGTGTACCGCTGACGCAGATGCCGATGTGGAATCCGCGCCGGGCAATGGGGGGCACGGACGTCGAGACGCTTCGCAATGCCAAAGTCATCTTGTGGCATGGCTTCTGCTCCGTCCACAAACGCTTTTCGGTTGCGCAGATCGCGGAGGCCAGGGCAAAATATCCGGACGTTCGCGTCATCGTGCATCCGGAGTGTCCGATGGAGGTAGTGGACGCGGCGGACTTGGCCGGCTCAACCGACGTAATCAACAAGGCAATCGCGGCGTCTCCGGCAGGCTCAACCATCGCGGTCGGGACGGAGATCAACCTGGTGCGGCGGCTGGCCAACCAGCATCCGGAGCTGAACATCTTCTGCCTGGACCCGGTCATCTGTCCGTGCTCGACGATGTACCGCATTCATCCCGGGTATCTCGCGTGGGTGCTCGAAGCACTTGAGCGCGGCGAGATCCTCAACCGGATTACCGTTCCGGAGTCTGTAGCGATCCCGGCACGCGTCGCACTCGAACGCATGCTAAGCCTGAAGCCGGCGGCGAAGTGACGGTGCCCGACATCATGCGCCCCTCTTCAGGGGCCATCCACGCACTG
>CALMVK010000139.1:16566-39978 GCA_937873145.1 uncultured Granulicella sp.
CTGCAGGCGGAGCGCGTAGCACTGAACTTCGTGCAGCGTCTCTCCGCGATTGCTACGCTGACCGCAAGGTATGTTGCTGAAACCACAGGAACAAAAGCGCGCATCGTCGATACACGCAAGACCACGCCGGGCCTGCGCCTGGTCGAGCGTTACGCCGTGCGCTGCGGCGGTGGTCACAATCACCGATTCTCCCTTTCGGACGCGGTGATGGCGAAGGACAATCACCTGGCCGTCATCGGCGCCACCGGCGGCACGAGTCTCACAGAAGCTCTGCGCCGGATGCGCGAGGCGCTGCCGCACACCACCCACATTGAGGTTGAGGTCGATCGCCTGGACCAGATCGAAGCGGTGCTGGCAGCCGGAGTCGACACCATTATGTTCGACAACTTCTCCACCGCCGACATGCTCACTGGAGTCGCCCAGGTGGCCGGGCGCGCACTGATCGAGGCCAGCGGCGGCATCACGTTGGCCCGCATCCGAGAGATCGCCGAGACCGGCGTGGACATCATCTCGGTGGGCGCGTTGACGCACAGCGTGCGCGCACTCGACCTGGGTCTAGACCTGGATCTCGCCCCCCACCCGAGGCAGCCGTGATTTATCTCGATGCGGCCGCAACCACTCCGGTCCGGCGCGAGGTTTTGGAGGCGATGTGGCCTTGGCTCACCGGTGAGTTCGGCAATGCGTCCAGCCAGCACGCACTGGGCAAGCGCGCTGCGGAGGCTTTGACGGAGGCGCGGGCGCATGTGGCGGCACTGCTCGGCTGCCGTGCGAGCGAGATCATCTTTACCTCCGGTGGCACGGAGGCCGATAACCTGGCGTTGAAGGGGATTGCACTGGCCAATCCGCGCGGCCGTCACATCGTTACGTCGCCGATTGAGCATGAGGCCGTGCTCGCCTCCTGTGACTACCTGGAGCGGCATCACGGATTCGAGATTACGTATCTTCCCGTCTCTCGCTTCGGCTTGGTAGAGACGGCAGTGCTCGCGGCGGCACTACGCGAGGACACCACACTTGTCAGCATTCTGCTGGCCAGCAATGAAGTCGGTACCATCCAACCGGTCGCCGCGCTGGCCGCATTGGCCCATGCGCGCGGCGTGCCCTTGCACACCGATGCTGTGCAGGGCGGGGGTGTCCTAGACGTAAGCGTAAAAACTCTTGGCGCCGACGCAATGAGCCTCTCCGGCCACAAGCTGGGTGCGCCCAAGGGCATTGGCCTGCTCTTCCTCCGCGGCCGCTTGCAGGCTGAGCCGGTGCTGCATGGTGGCGGGCAGGAGCGTGGGCGGCGCTCCGGCACAGAAAATGTGGCAGGGGCCATCGGCTTCGCGCGGGCTTTGGAACTGGCCGTCGCCGGACGTGCGGAACGGAGCGATCGCCTGTCTCACCGGCGCGATGAGCTGATTGCGGGCGTGCTGGCCGGCGTTCCGGATGCCGTCCTGACCGGGCATCCCACGCTGCGGCTTCCCGGCCACGCCTCCTTCTGCTTCCCGGGAACCAGTGGAGAGGCGATGCTGCTGCAGCTTGAGGAGCGCGGAATCCTTTGTTCGAGTGGCTCGGCCTGTGCCGCGGGCCGCGATGAACCCTCGCATGTGCTGCTAGCCATGGGGCTCACGCCGGAGCTCGCGCAGACAGCGGTGCGCTTCACCCTCACAGAGACGGTCTCCGAAGAGGAGATCCGCCAAACCATACAGGCCGTGCATCAGGCTTCGCAGGCCGTGCGAGCCACCGCCGCCGCATAAAATCCATTGTCATTCAGGCTTCTTTCAAGGACACTGAACCCATCTCACCCACGCGAGAAAGTCATGAAGATGCTTCGCCTCAGCCTGCTCCCCCTGTTCGCCTTCACTTTGCTTGCCTTTGGATTTCAGTCCTCCGAAGCGCAAGAGGTCAGCCAGCCCCCTACCGTGGTCTACGTGATCCGGCACGCCGAAAAGCCCGCACCCGAAGAGAACTCTCCCGACCTGACCGCCACCGGCTTCAAGCGTGCTGAGGCTCTGCCATCGTTGTTCGTCCAGATGCCCGGGGCCGCAGCGCCCCATCTGCCCAAGCCGGATGCAATCTTTGCAACGGCTCGCAGCAAAAGCAGCAATCGTCCCGTCGAGACGGTGACGCCGCTGGCCCAGTTCCTCAAGCTCCCCGTCCTTCACACCTTCGACGAACATGCCACTGCAGCGCTGGCGGCAGAGGTACTCAGCGGTAAATATGCCGGCAAGGTCGTCCTGATCTGTTGGCATCACGGTCAGATTCCCGCGCTGACGGCGGCGCTTGGCGTCTCCGATGCTCCCGCGGCCTGGGATGCCCAGGTCTTCAACCAGATTTGGAAGATCACCTACGCCGGGGGCCGGGCCAAACTGACAACGCTCTCCCAAAGTTTGCTGCCGGGCGATCCGCAATAAGCTGGTCCGCTCAGGGCTTCGCGCCTCGCGACTGCGCGAGCGCTTGAACGATCCTCGGCCGCTCACGAAAGAGGTAGTTCGCGATGATCGTCAGCAGCCCGATGAAGTTGGCGATCGACGTGGTCAACAGCGCGATCAGCACGCCGTCGCTTAGGTGAAATCCTGCGTTGGTGCGGCCTGACTGCCAGATCATCTGGCGTACGTTATAGTCCCACCAGATGTTGATGACCAGCGCAAACAGGAAGAAGCTGAGGCGCAGCCAGAAGTCCAGGGTCCAGTCGAAGTGGTCTTCCTGATCCTTCACCGGCGAGAGCGTTCCGTCGCTGAATCCCTGCAGCTCAAGCGCCGCATCCCGTACCGAGGCCGCTCCGGCGACATTACTTTCGAGCGCCGCAAAGTGGGTCGCGGATTGAATGAGGCCCGCAAATGGCTGAGCTGCCTCCGAAGCCGGACTGGAACTCGGCCTAGCAATCGGATCAGCAGCCGAGCCGGCAGGAGCCTTGGGAGCAGCAGACGCTCCCGGAGCCGGCTCCGACATCAGAGCGTATTCCTCAGCCGCCGCTGGAACTCGTCACGAATAAATGCCGGAGGGATTACCGGGCTGTCATTCGCCGGGTCCGCCGCTTTGCGGGCCAGGTCCCAGGCGGAGCCCTGTTGGTGGGTCATCATCGAGAGCTCGATGGCGGTCAGACCGCGATATTGCTGCCAGACCTCGCGGATCAGCGCGTCATCTCCCGTCTCAAGCGCCGAGCTATTGGGAGGAAGCGTGTACGGACGGTCGATATTAGCCGCGCGATAGCTCTTGAACGCCGTATACAACTGCGGGACCACCGGACCGTAGGGCCAGGCCTCCACATTTTCGCGGAGGAACGTCTCGTGCCGTTTGACCAGGCTCCAACCTTCGGCAATGTAGACGAGCTTCTGCAACTTCATCGGATCGACTGGCCGCCCGTCGGCGATGCCAAGCTGAATAAATCGATTCGCCACTGCGAGCGCTGAAACGGTAGACATAGGCAAGGACACTCCTGGTTAGTGTAGAACCCAAACGACGCACTTCCAAGAGGGCACTCCTTATATAGATAGAGCACTTTTATAAAAGAGCCGCTGTCTTCTCCGGGATGCAACGAAAGTGCCATGGTAAAGACGATCCCGGTCATCTACAGTGATCTAGAAGCCGCATGTCCCTTTCGCGACTCAGACAAGGAGCGCTTTGAATGGAAGCATCCTCCAGCAACGCGGCTGCCTCTTTGCGTCTGCCGTCGTTTGCGGCCCATGCAGAGAGCCAAGCCGTTCCGCTATCCGGAGACGACACAGAACGACAGCCCGTGAAGAAGCAGCATAGTCTCGCGCTCCTGCTCCGCTACGTTCGCTGTTTTCGAGAGCACAAGAGTGGTTCAATCGTCTCCGTCAAGGAGAAGCACGGTCAACCATGCGTCTCCATTCGCTATCGTTGTGCCGGATGTGGCCTGCTTTGGTCGCCGCGCTGGAGGAGGTAGAGCAGCGGGCTTCGCTCTTCCACCATCCTGTGCAGTGCAGAATTCCAGCCATATAGAACTGTGGGTAACGGAGATGCGGGTCAGGTGCGGGGGGCGACCTTTAGGCTGAGTTCACGGAGTTGGTGCTCCGTGGCAGGGGTAGGTGCGTCGACCATGAGGTCGATGGCCTTGGCGGTTTTTGGGAAGGCGATGACTTCACGCAGGCTGGAGGCGCCGGCGAGGATCATGACGATGCGGTCGAGGCCGAGGGCGATGCCGCCGTGGGGCGGGGTTCCGTAGTCGAGTGCGTCGAGGAAGAAGCCGAAGCGGGCTTTCTGTTCTTCCTCGTCCATGCCGAGCGAGCGGAAGATCTCGGCCTGGACATCTTTGCGGTGGATACGGATGGAGCCCGAGCCGAGCTCGGTGCCGTTGAGGACGATGTCGTAGGCAAGGGCGCGGACGGCGCCCTTGTCGGAGGTGAGGCGGCCGGCGCGGATGTCTTCCTCGTGGGGCGAGGTGAAGGGATGGTGGGCGGCCTGCCAGGTTTTGGCTTCTTCGTCCCACTCATACATGGGGAAGTCGGTGATCCAGCAGAACTTGAAGTCGGCGGCGGTACCGGTTTGGGTGAAGAGACCGTGCTTGTCGGCGAACTTTTTAGCCAATTCGAGGCGGAGGGCACCGACCTTTTTGTAAATCCACTGCGGGTCGTGGTTCCACTTGGCAGGCGTGCCTAGCTTGGGGGTGATCACGACCGCCAAGTGCGAACCTCCGTCGGGTGATGGCAACCCCGAATCATACCCCAGGAACTTGGCGTGTCCCTCCCGTAATTCCTGCGTGATTTGTTCCCCTAGTGACTTGAACGTCTCTGATTTCCCTAGGCGGCTAACGTCCAGCCAGTCAAGGCCCGTCTCGCCTAGGCTAGCCCTTATCTCGTTCATCAAGGTCTTGCTTTGTGTACTGCTCTCGGGTCTTGCATTCGGAATGATGAAGCCAAGGACCGGGAGCGTAGGCTCGATTTTGAGTGCTTCGCGGAGCTCGGGGGTGAGGATCTGGGTGAACTCGACCATCGCCGGGAGACGCATGTCGGGCTTGTCGATGCCATATTTTTCTATGGCCTCGTCATACGTCATGTGGACGAAGGGCGGCTCGAGCTCGATGCCAGCGGCCTTGAAGGCGGCGGTCATGAAGTTCTCGACGACCTTGAAGATGAGGTCCTGCTGCGGAAATGTCATCTCGAGATCAATCTGGGTGAACTCTGGCTGGCGGTCGGCGCGGAGGTCTTCGTCGCGGAAGCAGCGCGCGATCTGGAAGTAGCGGTCGAAGCCGGAAATCATCAGGATCTGCTTGAAGATCTGCGGGGACTGCGGCAACGCGTAGAACTCGCCCGGGTGGACGCGGCTTGGCACAAGATAGTCGCGCGCGCCCTCAGGGGTCGACCGGGTCATGAACGGCGTTTCAATCTCGAGAAAGCCCGCGTCCGAAAGCGAGTTGCGGATGGCGCGGGCGACCTCATGGCGCAGGCGAAAGTTCCTCTGCATCTCCGTCCGGCGCAGGTCGAGGAAGCGGTACTTGAGGCGAACCTCTTCGTTCGCAATGGCGTCTTCGGCGGGCGAGAACGGAGGCGTCTTCGCGTCGTTCAGCAGCAGCAGCTCGGTCGCCGCGACCTCGATGTCGCCGGTTTCCATCTTGGGATTTTCAAGACCGGCGGCGCGGCGGCGCACGGTGCCCGTGGCGGCGACGACAAACTCAGGCCGGGCGGCTTCGGCCCGGGCATGGGCCTCGGGGGAGAGCTGCTTGTCGAGCACCACCTGGACGATGCCGGTGCGGTCGCGGACGTCCAGGAAGATCAGGTCGCCGTGGTCGCGGCGGCGGTTCACCCAGCCCATCACGACGACAGGTTCTCCAGCATTGGCGGCGCGGAGCTCTCCGCATCGGTGAGTGCGCTCCAGGGTTCCTAGGAAGTCAAGGGTCACGATGACTTCATTGTACGGAAACTCGCTGCGAACACGAGCGCACGCGGACGCATCGAAAGGCCATGGCTTCTCTTGATGTGCTGAAGGAGTTGTCGGTCTCGGACGAGCCGGCAGAGATCGTGGTCGATCCACAGGCAAGCGCTAAGGCGGCGGGCCTGCGCTATGTGACGGACGCAAAGCCGGGGATCGGCAGGCTGAAGATGGGCAAAAGCTTTCGCTTTGTCAGTCCGGAAGGCAAGCCGGTGAAGGATGCGGAGACTTTGGGCCGGATTAAATCGCTGGTCATTCCACCCGCGTGGACCGACGTGTGGATCTGCGCTCAGCCGAATGGGCACCTGCAGGCTACGGGCCGGGATGTGCGCGGGCGTAAACAGAGCCGCTACCACCCCAAGTGGCGCGAGGTGCGGGACGAGAATAAATACGAACGCATGATGCTCTTCGGGGACGCGCTGCCGGTGATCCGTGAGCGTGTGGACCACGACCTGGCCAAGGCCGGACTGCCACGGGAGAAGGTGCTGGCGACCCTGGTGCGGTTGATGGAGACAACCTTTATCCGCGTCGGCAACGTCGAGTATGCGCGCGAAAACAAGAGCTACGGCCTGACCACGATGCGCAACCGCCACGCCCATGTCGAAGGGACGACGATCACCTTCGACTTCACCGGCAAGAGCGGCGTGCACCACACGATCGACGTCCAGAACCGTAAGCTGGCCGGCATTGTGAAGAAGTGCATGGAGCTCCCTGGGCAGGAGTTGTTCCAGTACGTCAATCCCGAAGGTGACCGGCACGGGGTCGACTCGCAGGATGTCAATGAGTACCTGCACCAGATCACGGGGCAGCACTTTACAGCGAAGGACTTCCGCACCTGGGCGGGCACGGTGCTAGCGTCGATGATGCTCAAACAATTTGAGCCGTACGAGACGCAAAGCCAGGCCAAGAAGAATGTGGTGGAGGCTATTAAATCAGTCGCCAAGCGGCTGGGCAATACGCCTTCGGTATGCCGCAAGTGCTATGTGCATCCGGTGGTGCTGAACAAGTACCTGAACGGCGAGATGCTCCAGGAGATGGAGGCCGCAGTCGAGCGCGAGGTCGACCGCAAGCTGCATGCGCTCCGCGATGAGGAGTTTGCTCTGCTTCGGCTGCTGGAACACAAGGTGGCGGCATAGCCCGGATAGTTTGGAGGAGCTTGCTGCTCGCTCCCCTGTGTGAGGGAGCACTGATCCTGGTGGCTGCTTTGGCGGCTCGGGAGACGCATCAACCGCTGCTGTTTGCAAGTCTTGGGCCGACGGCTTTTGAGTTGATTGAAGCACCTAAGCGCCAAAGCGCACGTGCCTGGAACGTGATTGCCGGCCATACGATCGGGGTGCTATCCGGCTTTGCCGCGCTGGGGATAACGCATGCGTGGGCCGCGCCGGTAGTAGGGGGCGGCGCGCCAGTGCTGGCGCGGGTATGGGCCGCGGTGCTCGCTGTCGTCCTAACGGTGTTTGGGACGCTGCTGCTGCAGGCGACGCAGCCGGCAGCAATCTCGACGAGCCTGTTGGTGTCGCTAGGGACGATGCAGCGGGGGCGGGACGTGCTGTTTATTTTGGGTTCTGTGGTGCTGATGACAGTAGCGGCGAGGCCGCTGCGCCGGCTGCGCGTAGCTGAGGGCGCGGAGGATGAGCAATCGGGGCCGGCACAGTGACCTTCTGTGCCGGTCTCGAAGATCACGCCGAACTAAGGGCGTTCAGCTTTTGTTTACAGAATCGTGTCTGCCGCTGACTTCGTGCATGCCGTCGGTATACGTCTCGCCTGGTACTTTGAGGGTTGGGTCATTCTGCGACAAGTAACGCACAAGCTCTTCCTTAGTCATAACGCGCTGTTCCCCACCTGCAAACTCCTTCAGCTTGATGAGATTCGCTGCACGCTCTTCCTCTCCTAAGATAGCTATCACTGGTGCAAGCTTCTCAGCTACTTCAAAAGATTTTTTCAACCTAAAATTGCCCTCTCCAACTTCAACATGGAAGCCTTTCGTCCTAAGGACGGGCCTCCAGAAGTTTCGGAGGTATTGAGCAAGCGACAAAGCATAAGCATTTTGCTCTTTGCCAAGAGGTGCCAAGTAGATGTCAAAATGCCTCCTGAAGAGTGCATCGTAAGAAGCTTGCGCCTGGAGGGTAAGAATCAGGCGGTCCTCACCAATGGCAAAGCCGATACCCGGAGCCTTCGGGCCGCCGAGCATCTCGCTCAGGCCGTCGTAGCGTCCACCACCAAGCAGAGCATTTTGCGTTCCCAGGCCCGAGCCGTCGGCCACGGTGAACTCAAACGTGGTGCGAGTGTAGTAGTCCAAACCGCGGACCAGGCGCGGGTTGACAGTGTAGGAGACTCCGCACGCATCGAGCGCGGCCAGGACCTGCTGGAAGTGATCGCGGCTGGCGTCGTCGAGGAAGTCTGCAATCTTCGGCAGGCTGTTGATCAGATCCTGGTCCTCGGGCGCCTTCGAGTCGAGCACGCGCAGGGGGTTCGTCTCGGCGCGGCGCTGGTTGTCCTCGCACATCCGGTGTTTGATCGGGGTGAGGGCTTCGCGCAGGGCAGCCACGTAGCGGGGCCGGTCAGTGGACGAGCCGACCGAGTTGAGCTCGAGCCGCCAGCCCCGAATGCCAAGTTCATCGAGCAGCGAGGCAAGCATCTCAAGCACTTCCGCATCCCGAAGCGGGCTCTCGGAGCCGGACGAAACAGGGCCAAGCACCTCCGCGCCGATCTGCCAGAACTGGCGGTAACGGCCGCGCTGGGGGCGCTCGCGGCGAAACTGGGGGCCGAGATAAAAGAGCTTCTGCAGGCCGCCGGTCTCGCCGAGCTTGTGCTCGATATACGCACGAACCACACCCGCGGTGTTCTCCGGGCGAAGCGTCAGCGACTGGGCCTTTTCGCTGGCAGCGCGGGCGCGGTCCTCCCACGTGTACATCTCTTTTGAGACGATATCGGTCTCCTCCCCGACGCCGCGGGCGAAGAGCTCGGTGGCTTCAAAGACCGGCGTACGGATCTCCCCAAAGCCGTAGCGCGCGAACAGAGCACGGGCAGAGGCCTCGACATGGTTCCAGAGCTGAGTTTCAGGAGGCAGCAGATCGCGTGTGCCGCGCACGGCTTTCAGAGTCGACATAGAGCTTCAAGTCTACGCACTCTCTCCAGTAAAGATAATTCAAAAGGCGAACATCAGGCGAATATAATCGCGGAAGCCGCCATGCCTTCGCCTCTCCCACCGGACCGCTTTACCGCTTTGCATATCGACCTGAACAGCTTCTTTGCCTCGGTCGAGCAGTTCTTGCACCCCGAATATCGAGGCAAACCGACGGCGGTCGTGCCCATTCAAGGCGACACCACCTGCTGCATCGCTGCCAGCTACGAGGCCAAAGCACTGGGCATCCGAACGGGAACCCGGGTGAGCGATGCGAAGAAGATCTGTCCCGAAATCATTTTGGTCCATGGTTCCCATGCGGTTTATTCCAAGTACTCTCACGCGATTACTGCAGCCGTGGAACGCGTCTGCCCGGTTGCGCACACGCCTTCCATCGACGAGATGATCTGCCAGCTCCTTGGCCGCGAGTGCAGACCTCCGGTCGCGCGCTCGATTGCGCTCGACATCAAGCAGGCAATTTGGAAGGATGTCGGCGAGACCCTGAACTGCTCGATCGGCATGGCGCCGAACCGGTTTTTGGCCAAAATCGCCAGTAACATGCAAAAACCCGACGGGCTGATTGGCCTTTTGCCCTCGCAGCTTCCGCGTGCCATCGCGCACCTTGGGCTGCGCGACCTGCCTGGCGTAGGCTCCCGCATGGAGGCGCGCCTGAACCGTAAGGGCATTCACACCATGGAGCAGCTATTGGCGCTTGATCGAATGGGCATGCATAGATTGTGGGAGTCCATCTGGGGCGACCGGCTCTACCATTGGCTGCGCGGCGTGGATACGGGCGACGATGGAGCGCCCGTGGCAGGAGGCGCGCAAAAGAGTCTTGGCCACTCGCACGTGCTCGGCCCGGAGTACCGTACGCTCGATGGTGCCTGGGCGGTGGCGCATAAGCTGCTGCACAAGGCCGCCATGCGCCTGCGGATGGAGAAGTTCCATACCGGCTCCCTTTGCTTCAATGTTCGCTTTCAGTTGACGCGCGCGCAGGTCGCTCAGGTAGAGAAATCCGGACACCATCACAGCGGCATCGAGCACGCCTCCTGGGGCATGGAGGCGCGCTTTCCACCCTGCCAGGACACGCTGAGCCTGCTTGAAGCCCTGCAGGGGATCTGGCAGCAGTGTCCCAAGGGCGCTCTGCAGCAACGGCCGTTCTTTCTGGCCATCACCATGCAGAATCTGCTCCGCGAATCCGATCTGCAGACGAACCTGTTTCAGGAATCCGGCAACCGCAGTCAGCTTTCGGCCACCATGGATAAGCTGAACCTCAAATTCGGTCACACCACGGTGCACTTTGCAGGAATGCTGCCCGCCCGCGACTCCGCACCCACGCGCATCGCCTTTACACAAATTCCGGTACTCTACGGCGCCGAGTACATGTAACGGCGTATGGGGAAGAGAGGCCTTCAGCTAAGGCCCGTCGCATTGCCGCGCAAAACGTTGCGGGCAATCTGGTTGGCGCACTCGCCATTGGTCTCGCCATCGCGCAGCAAGCTGCGGGTTTGTCCGGGCACCAAGCAAGCACGTCGGTTTGCGATTCCATGTTGTCGACCGGCAGCGGATCGACGTCGCGGTCGGTCGTGTCATTGGGCGGAGGCAGGATGGGGTGCGCGTGGTTGTCGATGGCCGGGGTCGAAACGATGAGCGCGGGATCGAAGTCGCGGGTGACGGCATCGCCCGGGCGAGCAGAAGGTTGCGGTATGCGGCCAGTGCAGCCGGCAAGGCCAATGAGCACCAGCAGGACCAAACGGATGGGTGCAATCACGTTTCGACGAAAGCACCGACTCGTGGAGGACTCCGTCCCGGCATCCTGTTAGGCTTGACTTACTCGATGACCGACAAGAACCGACTGCACTACGGTGATAACCTCAGTGTCCTGCGCGGCACAGACTCAAGCGGACAGCCGTATATTCCGAGTGAGTCCGTCGACCTAATTTATCTCGATCCGCCGTTCAACTCGCGGCAGGACTATAACGTGCTCTTTGCCGAGAAAGACGGCAGCAGGTCGGCATCGCAGATCACGGCGTTCAAAGATTCTTGGGAGTGGAACGAAGAGGCGTCGCGGAGTTTTGAGGAAGTCGTTGAGCAAGGCGGCCGCGTGGCCGACGTCATGCGCGCTTTTTGCACTCTGTTAGGCGGGACCGACATGCTCGCCTATCTTGCGATGATGGCGCCCCGGCTGGTGGAGTTACGGCGCGTACTAAAACCGACCGGCTCTATCTATCTTCATTGCGACCCGACTGCCAGCCATTATCTCAAGCTTTTACTGGATGGTGTATTTGGCGCTCAGATGTTCCTCACCGAGGTCATTTGGAAGCGAAGTAGCGCGCATAACGACGCGAAGCAAGGACGTAAGCAGCACGGACGTATTCACGACACCATCCTTATGTATGCAAAAGGCGAAGATTGGACGTGGAACCAAATCTACACCCAATACGACGAAACGTATGTCAGCAACTTTTATAAATATGTTGAACCGGAAACGGGGCGCAGATATCGCTTGGGCGATCTGACAGGCCCTGGCGGTGCCGCTAAGGGAAATCCCGAGTATGCAGTAATGGGTGTGACTCGATTCTGGCGTTTCAGCAAGCAGAGAATGGCCGAACTCATAGCTGAAGGGCGCGTGGTTCAGACGAAGCCGGGAGGGGTTCCTACCTACAAACGATATTTAGATGAAATGAAGGGTGTGACTCTTCAAGATATTTGGTCTGACATCCCTCCTATTGGAGCTCAAGCCCAGGAACGCCTCGGCTATCCTACCCAAAAACCTGAAGCTCTCCTTGAACGTATTCTCCGCGCCTCCTCAAGTGAGGGTGACGTTATTCTTGATCCTTTCTGTGGGTGCGGAACGACTATACAAGTCGCACAGAAACTCAATCGCCGCTGGGTCGGCATTGACATTACACATCTCGCTGTTGGCCTCATCAAGACACGCCTTGACGATGCTTACGGCCCCGAAATTCGCAAGACCTATGAGGTAATCGGCGAGCCCACCGATGTGCGCGGAGCTGAACAGCTCGCCTTTGAAAACAAACATCAGTTTCAGTATTGGGCATTAGGGCTTTGCGGAGCACGCCCGACCCAAGGCATGAAGAAAGGCGCTGACCGCGGCATTGACGGTCGTCTCTTCTTTCATGACGACCGCTCCGGTGAGTCAAAACAAATCATCTTTTCCGTCAAAGGCGGTTTGAACGTCAGCGTCTCCGAGATCCGGGACCTCATCGGCGTATTACAACGCGAAAAGGCTAACATTGGCGTATACATCTCTTTCGCCGAGCCCACAAAGCCTATGCAACGCGAGGCTGCTGAATCTGGCTTTTACACTTCATCAGACGGCTCTCGCTATCCACGCGTGCAACTGCTCACGATTCAAGGACTTCTTGACGGTACTCAGCGATTACAGCGCCCGTTACACGTCCAGGATGTAACCTTCAGGAAGGCCCCTCGAGCACGCCGCGCGGTGGAGACAAACCTGCGACTTAAACTAGACGGTGAGTAACGGCGTCGTCTCTGCTCAGTGGGTCATGGCGTAGACAACATAGTTGACGCCGATCTTCAGCCCCATCTGTGAGTACTTCAGCGGGTAGCTGGGCGTATCGGCCCACTCCCAGGAGTCGCCCAGGTCGGAGTTCAGCGAGATGGCGACCAGAATACGGCCCTTGTCGTCATAGATGCCTTCCCAGCGAGCGACCCGGCCATCCTTCTTATAGCCGGTGCGCAAGTGCTCGGCGCCGGGAACCTGGAAGCGCTCGTCGAGATCGAAGATGGTGTGGAAAATCGCATCCCCGTTGGGAATGTCGACGATGGGCCGCTCAGGAAGGACCTTGCGCATGGTCGCTTCGAAGAAAGCCTGCTCTTCGTGCCCGTGGAAGTCGTCCGCCATAAAGAATCCTCCGCGGAGCAGGTAATCGCGGAGCTTGGCGCACTCGGCATCGGTCAGCCCCCATTCGCCAACCTGAACGGCGTAGAGCCAGGGCCAGTTGTAGATCTCGTCGCCATCATCGAGCGAGACATCCTGCTCGACCGAGCGGGCGTCGACCCGGGTGAGCCGGTGCACGGCAGCAGCAAGCATGCGATCCGCCTTTGGCCCATCTTGGGTCCAAAGCGAGAGCCCCTGGTGCCAGTCACCGTCGAAGCGCCCGGCATAGCCGTCGAGCGGGCCGGGAGGATACATCAGACGGGCAAAGGTCCACTCGCCTTTGCGCTGCCAGTCCGGAGGAAGCGGCTCGGTCTCATAGCCTTCGACCGAAGGGTACTCGCGGTAAGCTTTCTGGGCGTACAGCACACCAAGAGCGCCGAGAAGAAATCCGGCAAGAACCAGGGCCCAACTGGATCGCCAGCCACTGTGCATGGGAGCTTGGACGCTCGATTGCGGCTGCGCGATAGCATGCCTATCACGGGCTGCGCAGGCTAAGCGCGGCTGGGATCAGGTTCCCTACGGCGCGGCTGGGCGGACTGGAAGAGGAAGACGGCCAACAAAGTAATCAGCGGCTCAAGAGGATGGCGGAAACGAGCGTGCACGGTGACCAGGTAGTACGGCAACGGCAGCAGCACAAAGGCCCAGGCCAGCAGGCCGGATCCGGGAATATGCCGGCGCAGGGCGAGCCCAAGGCCAAGCAGTCCGGCAAGCGACAAAAAAGAGAAGTCGAGAACGCGGAAGAAGTCGAGATACCAGGCCTTGTCCGTTGGATGAGGAACGCTGGCCCAGAAAAAGTAAACGCGTTTCAGGGTATTTCGTACAAAGAGGCCGGGATCTTGGGCGATGGTAGTGCTGGCTAGCTGTCCGCGCTGTCGGACGTAGGCCACCTCACCCACGGAGGCATACTGGCGAAGCTCCTCGCCGGCCTGGAAGGGGTGGTTATACTCCATGAGGAGTCCGTTGGCGCCGGGCCCATTGCCCATGGCCATCTCGGCGCCGAAGTTTCCGCGCAAAGGAATGAAGGTGGCAAACACGCGCTGATTGCGAAGGGTCCAGGGCGCGATCACGGCAAGAAACAGAACGCTGGCGAGCCCGGCGCCCAAGAGAGCACGGGAAGGACGCCGGTAAAGCATCCAGACACCGCAAACGGGAAGAAAGAGCAGCAGGGTGGAGTTCGATAGGGCGATGAGACCCCAGGTGAGCCCGAAACAGAACCAGCGGCGGAGCATATGGATACGGGGTTCGGCGCGCAACCGGAAGGCGAGCACAAGGGTGAAGGTGAACAGCGCGGTGGTAAGAGACATCTCCCATGGCCAGCGAACGGCGTACTGGAGAGCCGCGGGATACAGCGCCCAAAGCCACCCGGACCAAAGAGCGATGCTGCGGCCCGGTTTAGCGGTTCCGAAGAGGTGAAGGCCAAGCTCAAAGAGCAGCGGAGCCACGGCGGCGGAGAAGAGGCTGTTCAACGCAAGCAGCACCCAGGCGGAGCGAAGGGTGTAGACGCCGAAGAGCTTGAAGACGGCGGCCATCAGCAGCGGATAGAGAGGTGGAACCCAGGCGGTTGGGCCGGTGTGGCCGCGGAAGGGATCGGCGTAGCCGTAACCGGAGACGAGTGCACGCGCGATACGGCCCATCTCCCACCCGAACTGGAAGTGATCCTCGCCGGGGCGGAGGCGGTACGTATGGGCGAGGGTCAGATACAGCAGGCGAACCAGGAGTGCAACGAAGAAGAGCCGAAGTGCGGGATCTTGCCCGGGGGCGCGAAAAAAGCGTTTTACCTGGGCGAGCACTGTCCCAATTGTAGACAGGACGAGGGGCCTCGCGTAATTCTGCCGATAAGTTGCGTAGGCGAGCTTTGAAGAGGAGTGAAGATGAGATCGGAGGGAAGCTGAGGGAGTAGGACGCGGTCGAGCAGCAGCAGGCGGGGTTGGCTTTGGACAGCCTGCTCAAGCGGCATGGCCTGGAAGCCGTAGCGGTCGGTCGGCAGACTTGCGGGGACTGGTTGCAGTTGGACCTGCTGAACAGCGCGGCCGGAGTAGAAGACATCTGTAGCCATCGAGATCAGACGTCCGTTGCGGAGGAGAAGCAACGGTCCGGAGGTAGGATTGTGCACCACATAGCGCAGCAGTGGAATGGATGCCTTGTTGTCGAGCCGCGCCGGACCCGGTACGTTCTGCACGCTGTGAAGCGCCTTGCGAGCAGGATTGGTGGCCCAGATCAAAGCTCCGGTAAGCAGGATGGTTGCTCCCACAGCCAGCGTGCGGGAGCGCCAGGAGCGCAAACGGTTGGCGGAGACGCGCAGCAGATCGGCAAGGTAGATGGCAGTGAGCAGACTTAGGGCTGGATAGGCGGGAGCGATGTAGTGCGGAAGACGGGTTTGGGCAAGGCTGAAGAGGAGGAGCACAACCAGGGAGAAGACAGCCCATGGCTGGAGATCGGGAAGGCGCAGCGCGCGAGCAAGAGCGAAGGGATAGAGCAGAACGAAGGGCGGTGCGGAGACGAGCAGGACCTTGAGATAGAACCAGGCAGGGGTAATGTGACCCTCAATCTGCTGTGTGGAGCGTGCGAGAACGTTGAGGCCAAGATACTCGTGCAGGAACTCGGCATGGTGAAGACGCAGCATGGCGAGGTGCCACGGCAAGATAAGCAGCAGGAAGAGAAGAAGTCCGAGCAGGAAGAACCGTCCAAACCGGCGAAGAGGCCAACGTTGCAGCAAAGCGAGTGCTCCGGCGGTGACGGGAAGCACAATGCTGGCCGCGCCTTTACTCATGAGCGCCAGACCGAACCCGGTCCCGAAGAGGAGCCAGCCGCGCTGCTCGCCTTCAGCAATTTGAACCAGACCGATCAGCGCGATACAGCAGCAAAGCGAGAGCAGGACATCCATCTCGCCGACGTGGCAGACATGGAGGAAGCCGAAGGTGCCGAGCAGCATGAACGTCGAAATCCAGGCGGCAAAAAGGTCTTTGCGACGCGCCAGCCAGCCATGAAGCAGAGCTACGATACCAATGCCGGAGAGAGCGGAACCAGCGCGTGCCCAGAACTCATTGATAGCAAAACAACGAAAGAACAAAGCCGTAATCCACAAGCTGAGCGGTGGCTTCTCAAGCCAGAGCTGATGATTCCAGTGCGGCACGAGCCAGCCGCTTTGTAGCATCTCGCGCGCCACCCCGGCATAGATTGCTTCGTCCCACTCGGCGAGCGGACGGCGTCCCAAGAAGGGAAGCAAGGCCAGCGTGGCGAAGAGCGTGGCGGCCAGGATAGAGGCTGCCGTTTTGCGCCGAAAGATCGAGGAGAGAACCATGCGTCCGGTCAGGATACCGAATCGGTTCAGAACGTGCGGACGATTCTAGATCCTGGGGCCGCAATGCCACTCGTTTGCCACATCCGCTTCAGGCACAAAGCCCGCAGCCGACGCGTCTATCGATTGACCTCCAGAAATCGATCGGCGGAGCGGAGAGCAAGCGCCATGATCGTAAGGGCAGGATTGGCGGCGAGTGCGGCGGGAAACGTGGAGTTGTCGCTGATCCAAAGGTTGGGCAGATCGTGACTGCGCCCCCACGGGTCAACGACGCTGTCGGCCGGACGGACGCCCATACGGCACGTGCCGATCGTATGGGCGGAGCGCTCGAAGGTCCAGATGTCTGTCGCGCCGGCGGCTTTCCAGGCAGCGGTCATCATCTTGGCGGAGTGCTCGCTCATGCGCTGCTCGTTCTCGCCATAGGAAAAATTGATCCGCGGCTTGGGGACCCCAAGGGCATCCACTTCGTCGGAAAGTTCAAGAAAGTTGCCTGGATAGGGCAAGCAGTCGCCGTTGGCGCCGACGCCGGCGAGGTGGTTGTAGCGGTCAAGATAATCGACCAAACTCTGGCCCCAAAGTCCGCGTCCGCGTGCGACCTGCCGGGCAAAGGTAACGGGGACGACGCCCAGTGATTGGGTGAGATAGCCGGCGGCAAAGTCGGCATCCTTGGGCCGGAGGGTGTCTTCAGAGATGAGCGATGCGGGGAAGCCTTTGTTCATGCGCATCTCCTCCGGAAACGTTCCCCAGACTTGCGTGGCGACGTGAGCCATGAAGTTACGGCCAACCTGGCCGGAGGAATTGGCTAGGCCGGCGTGCAAAAGCAGACGTGGCGTTTCGACAGCACCGGCGCAGAGGAAGACGGCTTTACAACGCTGCCGGAGATCGGCTTCCCCGTTGCGGTAAATGACAGCGGTGAGATCGCCCCGGTCATTACGTTCGAAGGAGTGGACGAAACTGTGCGGACGGATTTCGACTCCGGCAGCGAGCGCGCGGGGCAGATAAGTCACGTCCATGCTGGCTTTTGCGCCGTTGAAGACGCAGCCCTGGTGACAAAATCCGCAGCCCACGCAGGGTTGACGGGTGGGATAGCCGGGCTGGGTGTACGGCTCGGAGACGGCGGCGATAGGCGCCTCGCTGGTGCGCACTCCGATCGCCTCGTAGCCCTTGCGCATAACGATGGCAGGTGCGTTGAGTGCGATGGGACGAAGCGGATAGCGGCGTTGCGCATCCCACGGGTAAACGGCTGGGCCGGCGACGCCGAGGAAGCGCTCCACCTCTTCGTAGTAGGGCAGCAGGTCTTCGTAGCTGAGGGGGAAGTCTTCTCCGAGGCCGGTGTCGGTGCGCAACTTTAGGTCGCGCGGGTCGGCACGCGGCACAAAGGCTCCCCAGTGCAGCATGGACCCTCCCACGCCGGTGCCGCTATTGTTTCCTCCAAAGGCGGTCGGGGTCTCTCCGGCGCTGATGCGTTCACCGAGCCAGTACAAATCGCCCATGGCAACTTCATCGGCGGAAAACTCCTTGGCGGGATCCCACCAGCGGCCTGCTTCAAGCGCGACGACGGAAAGGCCGGCTTCGGCCAATTTAGCAAGCACAGGCGCTGCGCCCGCACCTGTGCCAATAACGACAACATCGACAGTAGATTCGTTTTCGTACGTTTTCATGATGTGGAGGAAGCTTCAGGATGCGGTGCCGGCTCCCAGGCCTCTTGCTGGTTGGGTTCTAGAAGTACAAAGCCCTGATGCGGGGTATGCGCACCGCCTACGCCGATGCCGCTGTAGCCGATGCGTGCGAGCGTGGCCGGATGGGCCATGTACGCATCGGTCAGATCGCCGCGCAACTCCTCAAACCAGCGGGCGCTTGGGGAACCCGGAACGCGCGAGAGCTCGCGAAGGCAAGCGTCCTGCTGCTCCGGGGAAAGATTGGCAAAGTTTTGAGCGGCCAGCCAATCGAGACCCTGGCGATAGGCGGTAAGGTCTGCTGGCAGGACGGCGTAGCGCCAGCCATTGCCCTTTCCGGAAGCGAGTGTTGCAATCACAAACCCGGCAAGGTCAATGGGGTGGGAGGCAGATTGCGGAATAATGCGCATGGCGGCGGCGCGCAGGGTGCGCTCCTGATTCGCGGTAAGGAAACCGGACGCCCACTGCGGGCCGCGCATGCGTTCCTCCAGCACTTCGCGGGTCTGAGAGGAGAGGCGATCGCTGGCGATAAGGTCCAGGTACTCGGTGGGGATGGTGGGTCGATCAGAGGACAGCAGATCCTGGGTGAACTTAGAGAGCAGGGCGGCCATCTGCTCCGGGCGCTCAATAGGGATGAGATGGGAGCAGCCGGCCACGATGGCCAGGTGAGCATTGCCGAGATGAGGCAGGGTCACGGCTTTCTGCTGATCCGGACCGAGCGAACGATCCAACTCCCCGGCGATGACCAGAACAGGCAAACGTAGAATGCCGACGCGCTCTGACCAGTCTTCCTTGCTGCCATCGGTCAGCCAGGCGAGCCAGGCGGCGCGGTTCATCTTGAGGACTTCAGAGACGGCGCGTTCGACGACGGGCGAGGGAATGTCGCGCTCTTCATTTTTCGTAATGTAGTTGCGCGCGCGATGCCAATCCCCCTCACGTTCACTACCAAGCGCCTCGATCATGCTGCTGCGCTTATCTGCGGGAATGGGCTCAGGCGATGGCGGCGAGGGCGCGACGAGCACCATGCCGAGCAGACGCGAATCTCCCGCATCTTCAAAGCGGCGTGCCAGTACCATGGCGACCTTACCGCTCATGCTGTGGCCAACCAGAAAGAAGCGGTCGAGATCGGCGGCGCGCAGGGTAGTGTCGACAAGATCCGCCATGCTTTCCACCGAGTACCCAGGGACTGCAGCGGAATCCCCAAAACCGGGTAGATCCAGGCGCAGGGTTCGCACCTGGTGGCCGAGCAGGGGGACGACCTCATCCCACTCGCGGGTGCTACCGCCAAGAAAATGCATCAGGACGAGCACCGGCCCTGGGCCCGTGCCTTCCTCGACACCGTGCAGCGTTCGTCTGCGATCGTTCTGCTCGAACAAGCTTTGTCCCTCATACAAAAGGTGATTTAGGTAATGGGATGCCGGCAAATGGAAAGTTTCTCGCAATAGGTTTGCGGAGTTCGACCTCACCAATAATAATGAGACGGGAGTAACGCGACGGTAAACTTACAGCATGCAGGCACATATTTTAGTGCAGAAGCTTCACCCGGAGGCGCAGGTTCCCCGGTACGCGCATAGAGGGGTATTTGGGGATCTGGCGGCGGATCTCCATTGCGTCTCAACCTGGACGCTGGCTCCCGGCGAGACGTTGGCGATCCCCACGGGGATCGCGTTGGGGATGCCTCCGGAGTTCGGTGCGTTGATCGAGGACCGGTCCGGGATGGCGCTGCGGGGGCTGACGACGCTCGCAGGAGTGATCGATCCGGGGTACCGCGGGGAGATCAAGGTCGTGCTGACGAACCTGTCCGATGAGGCGCAAATGGTATTTGCGGGAGACCGGGTGGCGCAGCTGCGGGTGGTACGGCGGATCGAGGCGGAGTTCGAGTTGGTGGAGACGCTCGACCGGACGTTGCGCGGGATAAAGGGGTTTGGGTCTTCAGGAATGTGATTCGGGGTGCGCTGGCCACATCGTCACCACTTGCAAGGGGTGATGATGTGGCCAGGATCATCGTTCCCAAAGAGAGCGTATCGCTCTCGTCAATCTAACGAATCCCAGCCGCGCAGATCATCGGGCGCTTTCTGTGGACCAACAGTAAACTTTGCAATGGGCAAGTCCTCTCCGTACCTCGCAGGAAGATCGCGAACGGACAGAATCTTAAGAGTGGATGGCTTTGCGGGCGAGTCGGCGGGCCCGCTTCACTTCGGCCTCGTTTTGGACCTCATGAGCACGCGCAATGGAGGGTAGCAAGCCCGGGTAGTAAGCGTCGATCTCGGCGCAGCGCGAGACGTTGCGCATCTCGACGCCATGGCGTTCGCTTTTGATCAGTCCGGCCTCGCGAAGGATGCGAAGGTGTTGTGAAAGTGTAGATTTCGGAATGGGGGCGTCCAACTCACCCGCCAGTGCGGTGCAGTTCCGCTCGCATCCTTCCGCGACAATTCCTGCATAGAGCGCGACACGCACAGGATCAGCCAATGCATGAAGGATAGCCCCGACCGGAACGTCCTCAATAGCGGGATGGATAAGCAGTTTCATGGCGCCGCAGATCTATGGTAAACGCATTCCGGGTTGCGAGCTCTCAAACCTTTATAGTTCATTTGTTCTGAACAAATGCATCTTGGCTCTTCCTCCTCGCATCTGCTGCTCCAGGTCAGGATGAAACAGGGCATCGGCCCCTATCGAAGGAGAGAGTATGGGAAAGCTGGAAGGTAAGATTGCGGTCATCACGGCGGCAACAAGCGGCATGGCGCTGGCGACCGCGAAGCTGTTTGTCGAAGAGGGTGCGTATGTCTTCATCACTGGCCGCCGACAGGATGCACTTGATGAAGCCATGAAGGAGATAGGCAATAGTGTCACGGGCGTACAGGGCGATGCTTCAAAGCTCGACGACCTGGATCGCCTCTTCGAGACGGTGAAGCGGGAAAAAGGCTCCATCGACGTACTTTTTGCGAGTGCCGGCCGCGGTGACGTTCAATCCATTGACCAAGTGACGGAACAGAACTTCGATGATGTGTTTGATCTAAATGTGCGTGGCACTTTGTTCACCGTGCAGAAGTCGCTGAAGCTGTTCAACAAGGGAGGATCTATTATCCTGAACGGCTCGCTTAACGGCGTGAAGGGCGTTCCGGGCTTTGGTGTGTATGCGGCGAGCAAAGCAGCCGTACGTTCGTTTGCTCGCACCTGGGTCAACGATTTGAAGGACAGAAACATTCGCGTCAATGTGCTGAGCCCTGGCCCAATCGATACACCAGGTCTTGACCAGTACGGGGAAGAAATGAAGAAGTATATGGCTACGTTAGTCCCCCGTGGGGCGATCGGCAGGCCTGAGGAGGTCGCTGCAACAGCACTCTTCCTGGCGTCGAACGACTCTAGCTTCATCAACGGAGTGGAGTTGCACGTGGACGGCGGCCTTGCGGCAATCTAATTCCTAAACTGATGGCGGGGCAGGTCATGTATGACCTGCACTTTCCTTCCTCACTCTTGACGTGCGCAACCTGCGACGGGCTCTAACTTCCTATGCCGCCTTCAGACCTTCTTGCTTTGGAGCCAGGTGCGACTGGACTGAAGAACCTCTAGCTTGCATTCCAGTGGAAGCCAATGCCCACCGCGCAAACTGTTCACGGTCAGGTCTGGACAGGACGCGCGCATCGGGGCGCTCCTCTCATTGCCGTTGATGCTATTTCTTGGATCGAAGTCGCCGTTGATGAACAGGACCGGCAGCAACAGCTATCCGCCGTTCGGGGCCTTGCGCGCACAAGCCATGTTAGCGTCGTCCTTCAGGCACCACGCGCAGGGTAGACGGAATCCGTGAGCCTCGAATGCCAGGACCAGCACGTCGAGTCGCAGGCTCGCCGCCTCATGCTACGCCCGACGCTACGATCAAGCTTGGCTCATAAGCACCGAATGTCGTTGCATATGGGAAGCTGATCGATGCTGAGCAGGTTGAAGCAGGTCCTAATAGACGATATTGAGAACGCAACACGCTAGCAAAACCTTCAATGCTGTTGAAAAACACTGTTTTCTGGGCGAAGGGCGTGCGTGAAGCTTGGCTACCTCAGCAGCGACCGGCGAAGTAAGAGTTCGAGCCGCAGTGGGCAGAGCCTCTTCGCGAGGCCGATGGTGGTTTTGCCTTCCGAATGAGTGCCTAGATCTACGTTGTTTGCATGCCGGAGCGGCGGAGCCGGGCAAGACGGCGCAGATTCTGAACAGTCGCCATCAACAAACACTCTTCCGAGGCGCCACCCAACCCTCGAAGCTTGAGCCTTGTAAATCGAAACTGCTGCTTCATGTGAGCGAACAGCATTTCTACCTTCCTACGAAGGCGTCGCGATTGTTGGAACGGTTCTGTGTCTTGAAGAGCTTTGGTCTGCTGTCGAATAGGTTCATCCACAGACACGGACAAGCAACGGAATCTACCCCGTGTGCATTGTTGGCGGATGGGACACAATCGGCAATCAGTCTCTTTCGCGTAATAGCGGTTAACCTGCAAGTCGCCGGAAGCAGTGCTCCTCTTAAGGATTTTGTCTTGCGGGCAGGTGTAATGGTCCTTGTCCGGATCGAAGGTGAAGACCTCGCGGGGCAGTAGACCATCGGTCTGGTGCTGCCGGTCCAGCACCGGAATATGCGGAACGATACTGCGCTCGGAGAGCCAACCCAGGAAAGGTCCTGTGCCGTAGGCCTTATCAGCCGCCAGCTTGTCGGGCCTCAGAATATGCCTTTTGCTTACTCGCTCCAACATGGCCTTGGTCGCAACGATCTCCTGCGACAGCCGTGCCGGAGTGGCCTCGACGTCGACGATGACGGCGTGTTCGGTGTCGACGAGATAGTTGTTGAAGTAGCCGAACTTGCCTCGTCCTTCCTTCACATTCCATGCAGCAGCAGGATCTGTCGGTGAGAGATACCGGGCTTCGCTCGGATGAACAGGGTTGCCGGCATCCAGTGCTTCCAGATATTCACGCACCGGCCGGCTGCTATCTGCCTGGCGGATCGCGTCCACGCCTTCTACACGCCGGGTGCGTGCAGCATCGCCGGAGATCAGGCTGCCATCCACAGCGAAACCTTCACTGGTGACCAGGCCCGCAACACAACACTGGGCGACGACCTCTTCAAACAGCACGCGGTAGATGTCGCTCTTGCGAAAGCGGCCATAACGGTTCTTCGAGAACGTCGAGTGATCTGGCACGGCACCGTCCAGACCTAGACGGCAGAACCAGCGATACGCGAGGTTGAGATGGACCTCGCTGCACAGCTGTCGTTCCGAGCGAATGCCGTAAGCGTAACCGATCAACAACATGCGCAGCATCAGCACGGGATCGATCGACGGTCGACCCGTCGGGGCTGTAATGGCTTGCCTAGGCTAGCCTCACGCGGTCGAAGTTCAGAACCGCATCCAGCTGCCGCAACAGATGATTGCTTGGAACATGGTCCTCAAGCCTGAAAGAATAGAAAAGCTGCTCCTGCGCGTCCTGCTGCCCCATCATGGCGATGTTCTCCGTTGCTGTCTTCACGGAAACACAACTCCTCTCGC
>CALMVK010000140.1 GCA_937873145.1 uncultured Granulicella sp.
ATCCCACCCTCCCCGACACACACAAGAAAGGCGGGACCAGGGTTGATGCCCCGATCCCGCCTGCTCCCAACCATGAAACAACGTTTTAGCGGTCGACCAGCACCTGGTAGTGCGCATAGCTTGCGCCCTTGACCACGACCGCGCCGAACTTCACCACCACATACTGCGACGCCAGCGAACCGGGAACGCCAAGCTGGAAGATGCGCGGATTGGCATCGCTCAGCCAGTGATACTCGATCAGGTCCTCGGTCACAATGTAAGCCGGAAGCACCGCGCTGCCGGAGCCTGGAGTGCCGGTGTACGGCAAGGTCCACTCAGGGATGAGCGGCAGATCGCCCGCTTGCGTGCTCAGCGTCTTCACGGTGAAGCCGCTGGTGATCTCACGGGTGTTCAGCACCACGTTGAACTCCGACTTCATCTCGCGATCGATCAGATCGAGCAACACGGGGTTGGCGTAGATCGCCGTAGGACGCACACCGAAGCTGCTGTTCGCAAGCATCTGTGCAACCGCGCTCTTCAGGCCATCGACAATGCTCTGCGAGGTGCCGATGGTCAGCGAGTTGCCGCCGCCAGCAATCTGGGCCGCCGCGCCGAAGTACTGCGCCGTCGTGGGCGAGCTCAGGCTGGTATCGGTGCCGTTCCAGAGAGCAACGTCATGCGTACGCAGAACACCGTCCACGGTGTCGGTCAGATCCTTCGCCTGCAGATACGCAAACTGACTCTGCTGCCGGCCAAGCTCGATATCGAACAGGTTGTAGTTGATCTGCGCCACCAGGGCCTTGAGCGGAACGCTGCGCTCCACACGCGTCGGGCTCACCAGCGGAGCCACGATGTTGCGCGGATCGACAAACCCGCTGCTCGCCGCAGGAGAGGGAATTGCGGTCTCTTCAAAGTAGCGCGAAGGATGACCCGTCGCCGGAACCTGCTTGATGCGCTGGCCAAAGATTCCGCGGCGGCGAACCAGATCGGTGATCTCGCTCTGGTACAGGGGCACTTCGATTGCGCCGGGCCCGATGTAGTCTGCCGCACCATGGATATCCGTAAAATTGATGTTCATCTTCTCCCTTTCGTCCTAGAGGACGCACTGCTGTAAGCGTCGCCTTCGCGAACGCGCAAACCTCCGCACCCTCGCGTTTCGAGAGTGGCGAAGAACTTTTGTATCCGGCTTACTCAGTCCGAACTAAGCGACCAACCCGGCCCGCAACAAGCCAGCCTTCACGGCGATCCGCTGCTCCACGCTCAAGCTGCCCAGCGCTGCATCGACCGCACCCGCATCGATCGAGCCGCCTTCCTTCGCGACCAGCGACGCCGCTCCACCCGCGACCGTCTTCCGTCCGGAAGCCTTCAGCGTGACAATGGTCTTCTCCGCTTCGGCCAGTCGCTGCAGCAGCTCTTCCTCGCGGGCGCCCTGGCCTGCCTTCAGCTCCAACCCCGCCAACCGCTCCGCCGCCTGCTCAAGCAGAGCCGCAGCCGCGTTCAGCCGCTCCATCAGCGATTCCGTCGCATTGATCTCGTCCACTACTTCCATCTGCATCTCCATCCAGTCCCCTTTACTTACCTGTTGCCGCCGCCGCGTTTGCTGGCATCGGCTGTGCGTTCAGAATGGCTACGACCGCGCTCACCAATACCTGCACATAGTCCGCCGTCGCCTCGATTCCGGCCTTCGCCAGCAGCGTCACAACGGCATCCCCCGCCAGCAACATCACCTCCGCCAGCTTCTGCTCGCCTGTCCCGTTCTGCACACCGCTGGCCGCGTACTTCTGCTCCACCAGCAGCACCGCATTCTGGATCAGCATCGTTGCATCCGCCGCCGCACCCATCGCCGGAGCGCTTGCCGGGAACAGCAACCCAACCAGCTTCTCTACCGGAACGGCGTACTGCGTCGCATACTTCAATCCCTTGGCAAAGTCCTTGCCAACAGCCGTCAACACCCCAAGAAAGCTCATTCCATCTCCCGCAGTTGTCTTTCGTCCAGCCGCGCACTTGGTTGCCCCACGTCTCACTTTCGGATCCATGGGCCAATCGGACCCAGCTACCGCGAAGCTGCCAGACGTGCTACCGGCCGCTTCACTCCACGCCTGAGCCGAAAGCTCGTCTCCCGATACGCCGCCTTCTCCCGCAGCAGAATCGCCGCTCCAGTAAAGGTCACCTTCGTCAGCGTCCAAACCGAGGCCCGCATATCCGCCACATGCGCGTCGGCAAGCTCGTAGCTCATGCCCATCTCGCGGCTCAGTTCCGGGTCCACGGCGCGGCCCATCTTCGCCTCAATCTCCGGGAAGTCCCGCGCAAAGAGATAACCCTCAACGATCAACTCTTTGCCGTTGATCTCCGCACCGGTGATGATGCCGCACTTCTGCCGGGCGTCGTGCCCATCCCATCCCGCTTTGTAATCCACCGCCATCCCCAGCAGGCTCGGCAGCGCAGCCTGGGCCGCAGCCCGCGTCAGCACCACCCGATGACCGCGGGAGCCGCTCGGAGCTTTGTCGCTCGGTGCATCCACCAGCGTCAGGCAGCCCTCAAACGGCAGCCGGTTCGGGTGTCCCTGTACCTCGGGAAACTCCACCGCCATCGCCTGCATCTCCAGCGCACCCGGCTTCGCCATGGAACGGCAGCCCGTCCTCACCAATCCACGATGACGCCCATCCTCAAACCCCATCCAGCCTCCTCATTCCGTTTCGTCCAGATTTGCCAGGCAACGCCGTCTCCGTCTGAAGCCAGACCTGCTTTCTAAAGCCCGGACCTGCTTGCTGAAGTCAGACCTGCTTTGCCCTGGCCCGTCGCACGCCGCTAACTCGTGTTCGCCCTGTCCTTCGCCCATTGCTCCATCAGGATCTCCTCCAGATTTTTCCCCCGCTGTTGCTCGGGCTCAGGCGCCGCCAGATCGCGCTCCAGTTGCATCAACAGCTTTATGTGCGCAACACTGCCGTGACGCGCCTTCTCCAGCAAGACTTGCATCAGCTCCGGCAATGCGTTCACAAGGTCGTTTCGCGTGCCGTCCCGCACATCCTCCTTATCGGCGTATCCCGGACTGCGAGTCCAGCAGGTTTCCTTTGCCCCTGCCGCTCGCTTCCGGGTCATGCTTGCCCTCTTCATAGCGCCGGTTCCTCGTCTCACAAGCGCAAAACAAAACGGGAGCGGCAACCCAGAGGGTGCCGCTCCCGCTTGTTCCTTACTTGTATTTCAAGAATACCAGACTGGAGGAGGTACTTATGCCAACTTTTTTAGCGAAGTAAGTGCCTCCAAATCAATCACTTACGAAGAGCAAACGAGCTCAGGGGGCTTGACAGCTTTCTTGGCTCATCCTTCCACGCTTGCCGAGAGAGGCCGAAGCATCTTCCTCCTCAAAAACAAACGCGTCAGTTCGTCCAGCGCTGCGTTGTAACGCCGCACGATCGTGCGCAAGGAAATACCAAGCAACGCCGCAGTCTCGCCCTGCGTGTACCCCTGCAACGCGATCCGCTCGATCAAATGCTGCTGCGCCAGCGTCATCCCCTTCAGGCATCGTTCCACGTCCTGCACAAAGATCACCACGTCGTCGAAGCCGTGTACTTTGTAGCTCGTCACCTTTCCCCGAAACATCTCCTGGCCCAGCATCGAAGGAACCCGTCCAGACTCCAAAGACAGCTTCCCGTACCGGCGCAACATGGCCTCCGTGTACTTCCGGTAAAACGGGTATCCGGCGTGGTCGGCCACCTTCGGCAAGCTCGAAGGTGCCTGCGATGCTTTTACCTGTTCAGGATGCTTCTTCGGCGGACAGACTTGCACCAGCCGCAACGGAGCTTTCCCCCGCCGCTCCGGCATCGTGTAAGCCGGCGCTTCCGTTGCTTGAACCGTCGCTAAAACCAGAAAAGGCGCGCGAATCACAGGGGCTGCGCTCATCGTGCACCTCCCACCAGCTGCCCTGTTCGTTGTTCGCTGCATCGCGGCAAGCTGACCCGCACTCCAGCACGCCTTCCGTGCCGGCGGCCCTTCGGTGCGGGATACTCCGCCAGTTTGCGTGTGCAAGCCTGGCAGTACACAGCCTCTGTTGCTCCGGCCCGGAGCCAAAGCGCTCCGCACCCCTCACATACCTTCAAATCAACACGCAAATAACCCATTCTTGTTCTCCAAGACAAAGATTCCCCCTGGCGAGCCTCAAGACTTTCAGTGGTCGGAGTGGGCTCACTCAGGTTGCTGTGGAGTACCCGGACGTGTGTCCCCGGAACCTCTTTTAGTGGGTTCCGGTAGCCGCGCCGTGTACTGCCTGTGTCCTCAAAGCTGCTGCGTCCTGGGAAACGCCGCCTCCCCGCCTGTTGCGGTTACCTCTTCCGGGTGCCGGAGAGCAATGCGTCTTCCGCGTTGTCTCCGATGCCCGGCCGGTAACCTGCCAGACGAAGAAAGTTTAGCTGTTGTATCGTCCCCAAATTACCCTGTCAATGCTACTTTTTGCAGAGCCTCGGATGGACCCTAAGCCCAATCCTCACAATGTGTTAGCAAATATCATGGCCACAATTAGACGAGGTTTTTCCTCTAGCGCGTTGCGAACGCAGATGTTCTCTTTTTATTCGCTAAAAACACACCTGGCACGCCTCTTCGCCGTCAACCTTCCATCCCCGGAAAGTCGTACTGGCTAACCCTCTTGGAAACGTCCCGAATGTACCCCAAATTGCTCGTTCTGAACGCCTTCTCCGGAGCCTGGCCCACCATCTTGCTAAACTGAGTTCATGCTGTCTCGGCTCTATGCCAAGTGGATGATCGCCTGGGAGACTGCTCTCACGGAACGCGACAAGAACCGTATCGTGCGTCCTCTGGAGTGGGGGTTTGACTGGCTTCCTGAACTTCAAGCCTCGTCTCTTCCAGCCACAGACCTCGAAAGAATGATCGCTTTAAGTCGACAAATCGAACACACGTCTTCTGACTTCTTCGGCTATACCACACCCACCGATTTTCGTCTCGAAACAAGGCATCCTCTTCTCTTTCCCACCAACGTCCGTCCGGAGACGCTTGCCAAGGAAGCCGAGCTTCATCGCCGGGCGCTCTCCGGAAAGCTGAAAACTGCACAGTTTCTCCGTTTCACCTCGCCCGTTCGCTCGCCGCATCCGGAGAACGATCAAGTCAACGCACGCTGGTTCCCGGCCCGTTCCAACGCACAAACAGCTAACAAGCCGCGCCAAGCGATGATCGTCATGCCTCAGTGGAATGCCGACGGTCTCTCGCACAATGCGCTTTGCGCGATCTTCAATCGGTTCGGCATCTCCTGCCTACGCCTTTCGAAGCCTTACCATGACATTCGCCGTCCTGCTGAGCTCGAGCGCTCCGACTATGCGGTCTCTGCCAATCTCGGCCGCACCATCGCCGCCTGTCAGCAGGGCGTCGTCGACGTACGCTCCTGCCTGGATTGGCTCGAACAGCAAGGGTATGAGCAGTTCGGTATTCTTGGCACCTCTCTCGGTTCCTGTTACGCCTTCATCGCAGCCGCGCACGATCCGCGTCTGAAGATCTCCGCCTTCAACCACGCCGCCACATGGTTCGGAGACGTCCTTTGGACCGGGCAAAGCACGCGGCATCTCCGCAAAGCATTTGAAGACGCAGGCCTTACCCAATCCCTCCTCCGCGATCTCTTCCGCTGCATCAGCCCCATGGCCTATATGGAGAGGTTCGCCTCCAGCCCCAGGCAGGTTCTGGTCGTGCACGCTACCTGGGATCTCACCTTCCTTCAAGAGTTCTCCCTCGATGTCCTCAAACATTTTCGCCAACACGCCATTGACTACACCTCCAAAGTCCTTCCCTGCGGACACTACACCACGGGCGAGACACCCTATAAATTTATTGACGGCTGGTATCTCGGCCGCTTCATCTATAGCGCCTTCAAAAAGCTCGCCGCTGAGCCTAACGCTCTAACGCAACCGGCTCAGCACGTCGCCCTCTGACATCTCTGGCGCATCCCCCTGTTCCAACTCCGGCAGCCGTATCAAGGCCACTACGCACGGGGAAAGCACCATTGCCACAAACGCCAAACCAATCATCAAATCGCCCATTTTCATTCTCCTGTGAAGGCATCCTTTCGCCTCCTGAAGTCCATATCGGCGGATTCTCCAAGAACATGCGTAACTTTCTGGCGTTCTTCAGCACCATCGTCACATTACGTTTGTGTACCTCAACGAAGTCTGCGTACATCTCTCACCATCGCCGCGAACATCGGCTAAAAACCCTCGCTCCTCACGGCAAGCGCGCATAAAATCGAGGGATGCCGATTGATCTCGACGCGCCGCTCACTGACACCGATCCTGAAGTTGCTTCGCAAATCTCGAACGAAGTCCTGCGCCAACACGAAGGGCTCGAGATGATCGCGTCCGAAAACTTCGTCAGTCGCGCCGTTCTTGAAGCGGTCGGTACCGTTTTCACCAATAAGTACGCAGAAGGCTACCCCGGTAAACGCTACTACGGCGGTTGCGAGTACGCCGATGTCGTCGAAAATCTCGCCCGCGACCGCGCCAAGCTCCTCTTCGGCGCCGATCACGCAAACGTCCAGCCCCACTCCGGGTCCCAGGCCAACGCTGCCACATTCATGACCTTGCTCACCCCCGGCGATACCATTCTCGGGCTTGACCTGGCCCATGGCGGACACCTTACCCACGGCCACAAGCTCAACTTTTCCGGCAAGCTCTACAACATCGCCGCCTATCAGGTCCGTCGCGATACCGAAGTCATCGACTACGATCAGCTCGAACAGCAGGCCGTCGAGGTCAAACCCAAACTCATCGTCGGCGGAGGAAGCGCTTACCCACGTCAGTTTGACTTTCCCCGCATGCGCGCCATCGCAGATAAAGTCGGTGCCTACTTCCTTGTGGACATGGCGCACTTCGCCGGCCTCGTTGCGGGCCACGCCCATCCTTCTCCCGTTCCGCACGCGCACGTCGTCACCACCACCACACACAAAACCCTGCGCGGACCTCGTTCCGGCCTCATTCTTTGCCAGCAGGAGTTCGCCGCCGGCATCGATCGTAGCGTCTTTCCCGGGCAGCAGGGCGGCCCGCTTATGCATGTCGTTGCGGCCAAAGCCGTCGCCTTCCGCGAAGCTCTCGATCCCGCCTTCTCCGTCTATGCCGCGCAGGTCGTGGCCAACGCGAAAATTCTGGCCCGGTGCCTCGCTGAGAAAGGCTTCCGCATCATCTCCGGAGGCACGGACACCCATGTCATCCTCATCGATGTCTTCTCCCGCGGCATGTTTGGCTCGGAAGCCGAACATGCCCTCGGCAAGGCTGGCATCACCGTCAATAAGAACGCCATTCCCTACGACACGAACCCACCCCTCAAGCCCTCCGGCATTCGCATCGGTACGCCCGCCCTCACCACGCGCGGCATGAGAGAGCCCGAGATGCACAGCGTTGCCACCTGGATTGCCGAGGCTCTCGACCACCGTTCCGACGCCTCCCGCCTCGCCCGCATCCGCGCAGATGTCGCTGACCTGGCCAACCACTTTCCCCTCTATGAATATCTACGCCCTTAGAACTACTCCGTCTCTGGGGACCAAGCTATGTCCATTCCAATCCTCGCCTGGCTTATCGCCATTCCTGTCCTGGGTGTCATGACGGGCTTCCGTGCCATGACACCCATGGCGGTGCTTTGCTTCTTTGCTTATCGCGGCGATCTGGACGTCGCTCGCACCTGGGCCTTTTGGACGGCAAAGCCGGTTACAGTTGTCGTCTTAATCCTTCTTGCTCTCGGCGAGTATCTCGGCGACAAGCTTCCCAGAACTCCCAACCGTACCGCGCTCTTTCCTTTGCTCTCCCGCGTTGCCTTCGGCGCACTTGTCGGCGCTTTGGCCGCCACCGGTCTGCGCGGCTCCGTGCTGGAGGGAGGCTTTCTCGGTGCCATCTCCGCCTTTGCCGGAGCCTTTTTGGGCTACTCCCTCCGCCAGTGGCTCACCCAGGAGAAAGGTCTTCCCGATCTTCCCGTGGCGCTCGGTGAAGACGCCCTTACCCTCGGCCTCTCTTTCCTGGCGGTCGGTATCGTGACTGGCTGACGTCTGCGATGCCCCTCGTATTTTGTGCGGCGTGGCGGAAAGTCGGTCAGCTTTCCTCCCTTGTATCCGGCTCTTCATTTTTGTTTCATCTGCGAAGCCGCAGGATTATAGTTAATCTTGGTTGATGGGCCGCGTACCACCTGGCCGAGGACCTGTGTATTTTCTGCTGAGGGCTGTACTCTCCATCGCGGTGCTCCTTCTCCTCTTTGAAGGCATGATCTCCGCCTTTCACCTTCTCAATCTCCCGAGTAATCTCGCCGTTGTTGAAGGTATGTGCCTTCTGCTGCTGCTTGCAGTTGGCGGCTTTCTCGCGTTTCGTCTCACCTGGAAGAGGCGTTAATCCTATGTTCGAAGATTTTCGTGCACCTGTACTCGATAGCAGAAGCGGTCGTTCTCTCAACTTTGAAAATCAGGCGCAACTCCGCGGCCTCCTCAAATACGGTGGTATCGCCTTTCTGCTGCTCATCGCCGCTCTCATCTTCTTCAACTATGTCGCCTCGCTTACCCGCATCGGCGCGGGCTACGTCGGCGTAGAGATCGTGCTCTCCGGCTCGCAGCGCGGCGCTAACGAAATCCCCATCCGCACCGGCTGGGTCTTTTACAGCCCCTTGCGCTCGCAGATCATCGAATTTCCTACCTTCGTCCAAACCGTCAAGTGGACGGCCAATCTCAACGAAGGCCGCGCCCAGAATGAAGAGATGAGTTACAACTCAAAAGAAGGCATGGAGATCTACTCCGACGTCTCTTTGTCCTACGCCATCGAGCCCCGCCGCGTTCCTGACTTCTATGTCAAATACCGCGTCAGCGACCTCGATGTCTTTACCCACGGCATCCTCCGCGACATCGTCCGGAACTCCCTCAACCAGGTCGCCTCCACCTACTCCGTCGAGCAGATCTACGGCGAGCAAAAGTCCGAGTTCCTCGCCAAGGTTCAGGCTCTTATCCAGCAGAAACTCGATCCGGTCGGCGTTGAAATCCAGCAATTTGGCTTTATCGGCGCGCCGCGTGTGCCCGCCGTCATCGCTGCCGCCATCACCAATAAGGCCCAGGCCATCCAGGCCGCCGAACAGGCTCGCAATGAACTTGCGAAGACCGAAGCCGAAGCCGCGAAAACCGTAGCCGCAGCGGAAGGCGAAGCCAAAGCAGCCGTCACTCGCGCCCAGGGTGAAGCCGAGGCAAACAAAATCCGCCAGGCCAGCCTAACCCCACAGCTCCTCGAGCTTCGCAAGATCGAGAACCAGAGATCGCTGATCGATCGCTGGAACGGAGCTCTTCCCACGGTCCAGTCCGGCAACGGAGGCCTGTTGATGGAACTCCCCAAGCCACCGCAGT
>CALMVK010000141.1 GCA_937873145.1 uncultured Granulicella sp.
GCATTTGGCTACGAACCAAAGGGTCGGAGGTTCGAATCCTTCCGGGCGCACCATAGAATCAACAACTTACGGCGAAAACCGAAAAGCTCAACCCCACAGAACCCCACACTAAGCGCAAAGTGCCCTCTTCGGGAGGACCATTTGCACCACTTTACTGTTGGCTTCGGACTTCGCCTTCATGCTGGCGCGCCCGTAGACGTTCATGGTGGTAGAGACGTTCGCGTGCCGCATAAGCCCCTGTTGGGTCCCCGTGTTCGCCCCGGTGTCGTCCAGCATTCCCCGGTAGGAGTGCCGGAAAGAATGCCAACCAACAGCCTTCAAACCGATTCGTTCTCCAGCGGGCCGGATGTGCCTGCGCATAATGATGCCCGCGTGGTAGCACCGCCCCGTTGCGGGAGACGGGAACACCAGCCCGCCGTGCTCAGACCGGGCCTCCTTCCAATCTCGAAGCATCTGGGCGAAGCCCTCATCGAGTGGGATTACGTCCCGAGACGCTTCCGTCTTATTTCTCCCAATACGGCCATTGACGACGCCCTGTTGCACCAGCATTGTGCCGGCTGCAAAGTCGAAGTGGTCCCAACGCAAGGCGAGTACCTCTGAGATTCGAAGGCCAGTGCACATCGCCACGGTCGCCATAACGCGGTAGGTCTCGGGGAGATGCGCTGCAAGTCCCTGAAACTCATCCGGCGTGAGCACTACGGGCTGTTTCTGCCGTCTGCTTCCGCCCTTGATGCGCACAAGTTCTATGGGATTTCGGCTCACCTCTACCAAGCCCCAGAGCATCGCACGCTCGAAGAGAAGATGCAGCATCCTCTTTATGTGTGCCTTGCTCTTCGGGGCAAGAGGCAGCGTTTTTAGCCAGTCCATGACCTCCAAGGGTTTGATTTGGCTGAGATAGACCTTCGCCCATCGTGGCCGGATGTGCCGGTTTAGGAAGCTGGTGTATACCGCCGCCGTGCTGTAGGCGAGGCCGTCTTTGATCGTGACTTCACCCGGAGGTTGCGCCAGGATTTCGGAGAGCCGCTCCTCTTGGACAAAGCGGTCTATGACAACTGCAAGCGTCGGCTCGTGTTGTGCCTTGAAAGCCTCCGGCCCATTGATCTTGAGCAGTTGGGCTTGTAGGGCAATGCGTGCCTTTGTTTCGGTTGGGTGTTGCGCTACAGACAAGGTTATTTGTCGCGTCGGGTTTCCCGGCTCGGATTTAGACCGGAACCGATACTCCCAGACCTCCGCGCCAGACTTCCGCATGACTCTCCTCAAACTGCCGTTCTGATACCGCTGGCGTGTGAAATCCAAGGCTGTTCTCCCTTAGCTCACGCGCCGTGACTGTTGGCTCGACTGTAGCTGCTCGTCTACCCAGGATTCAAGAGCGGATTTGCGGAAACGCCAGTACTTCCCCATCCGAAAGCACGGGACCTTGCCTGCCCTCGCCAGCGCCTGGACTGTTTTGGGGTGAACCCGCAGAAGCTCTGCGGCTTCGGGTACATCCAACAGCGGTTCAAAGCTCATGACTCCTCCACGTCCGGGTGTGCTCCCGGATCGAATCGTAGGGTGAAGTTCGATTGCTGCTCGTGTTGCGGTTGCTGGTCGTGTTGCGCTTGCTGATCGTGTTGCGCGTCCCGCCTCTGTCTCCCTCCCGCGCCGCCGGGCTTGCCGGTGAAGGGTCCCAGTGGCAGCGGGAGAGGGTTGCGGAGAAGAACCTCAAGGGCACTTCCCTCGTTAGCACGCAAGGGGTTAGAGCTTGCTCGTCCAGGTCCCGTTTACGCAGACCGTTCCGTGGCCGTCCTGCGAGAAAACCCACTCTCCGGGCGTCGAGCACGGGCCGGATGGTGCGGTCGCCGGTCCTACGTGCCCGTACACCTGCCATATCCCGGTTGCGTCCTTATACCCTCCATTGCCGAGCGCCATCACGCCCGGACTCACGCGGGAGAACCCGACATCGCCGAAGGTGGCCGTAGGATCGCCGGATGAGAAGGTCATCGGCGCGGCCCCGTTCCAACGCCAATCGGAGTTAGAGAGCCTAGCCGCCCATCCGTTGCCGACGATGAGGCCGAGGCCGCCGCCCGGATTGCCGATTCCCATACCGTTACTGCCCACAGCAACGCCGGGGGCACCCGCTGTGCCGGCTGCAAAGCCCTGCCCTTGAGACCACGTATTAGCCGTGGTGAGCAGGCTTCCCGATGAGCTGGCGTTGCCGGGATACATCGAGAGCGCACTGAGAAAGGCGAGCGCCGCTTCGCCTTGCCCGTTGTCATACATATGGAGATTGCCCCCGGCTGGGGCGATGTCTCCGGCTGCTGTCGTCATTGCAACATAGGTGTCCGTGGGTGCCAAGAACAGCAGCAGACCGTCTGCCTTTAGCTGGGCTATCTCGCTTTTCTGGTCTGCCCGATAGGCATTTACGCCCGTCTGGTTTGCCCCGTTTGCCTGATTGATCAGCGTCCCTACGACCGCATAAGGCGTAGTGCTGGTGGATGCGGTACTCGGCGGGTATCCGACACCGATGATGGCCATGGTAACCGCGCCAGTCTGTGTCAAGACAAG
>CALMVK010000142.1 GCA_937873145.1 uncultured Granulicella sp.
CCTCCTCACCTGGGCGCTTGCCGCCGTGGTCCTCGCCTTCCTCCTCTGGAAGCTCCAGACCTCGCACTTTGACTGGGCCGGCTTCGCCCGCAGCTTCCGCACAGCGGACTGGCGCCTGCTCGTCCTTGCCACCCTCGTCATCTACGCTAATAACCTCTTCCGCGCCCTGCGCTGGTCCATCTTCCTCCGCCCCGCCTACCGCGCCTCCGGCGTCACTCCCGCCCCCTGGTACCGGCTCATCGGCTCGCAGTTTCTCGGCTTCACCGGCCTCGCCCTCTTCGGCCGCATCGGCGAGCTCATCCGCCCGCTCCTCGTCTCCCGCCGCACCGGCCTCAGCTTCCCCTCGCAGGTCGCCGTCGTCACCGTCGAGCGCGTCTTCGATCTCGCCGCCTTCGCCCTCATCTTCACCGGCAACCTCTTGCTTTCACCCAACCTCCGCACGCTCCCCTACCTGCACCGCGCCGGCTTCACCATCGGCGGGCTCACCCTTGCCTTGCTGATCTTCGTGGCCGCCATCCGCCTGGCCGGCACCGCCGTCGCCCGCGTCTCCAGCCACCTCGTCGGCCTTGTTTCGAAGCCCGCCGGAGCCGCCGTCGCCGAAAAAATCCTCAGCTTCCGCTCCGGCCTCAACGTCATCGACAGCGCTGCCGACTTCGGCCTCATCTCCGTGCTCAGCCTCGCGCTTTGGGGAACCATCGCCCTCGCCTACGTGCTCGTAATGAAAGCCTTTCCCGCGCCCGTCCACAGCCTTACCGCCGCCCACACCATCGTGCTCATGGGCTTCTCGATCGCCGGTTCGGCGCTGCCCATTCCCGGAGGCAGCGGAGCTTGGGCCGGCAACGTCTTCGCCCTCACCGAGCTCTTCGCCATTCCCAAAGAGCTCGCCGTCTCGACCGGCCTCATGCTTTGGATCATCCTGACCTTATCGATCATCCCCGCCGGCCTGCTCTACGCCCGCGTCGAAGGCATTTCTTTAGGTCAAGTAGCCCGCCGCAGCGAAGAAGCCGAAGACCAAAGATCGAGCCCACTCACCTGAAATGCTAGCGATCTGTAGACAAACAGTCATCGGCTAAACACCTGCGATTTCAGTCGAAAGCGGCTTTTAGTTCTTTGTTGTCGTTCCCGAACCGAATTTACGTCAGTCTTGCCTCTAAGTCCTCTATACGATTGGCAATCAACGTACCCGGCAGCATACTCAAGCCAAGCACCACAAAGCCGTCATTCTGGCGAAGCCAGAATCCCTGTATTTGCTTTTCTATCTTCCGGCACAAGCATCCGGTTACTCGCTCTACCTTCGTTGATCGAGACCACGAATAGGCTCAGCGGCTTGTATCCTGCGGTGACAGCAAAATCACCTTACCCGCCAGTTTCTGGCACGCCTCAAGATCGTCCAGCGGATCTTTCGGATCATATTGCTCGAAATATCGAAACCCTTCATGGTAAACCTCCGTGCAGGATAACGACTTAGCCTCCTGCCCAGACAATAGTTTCTGGACAACATCCCTTCTTAGCCAAAAGTAATTGCCGAGAAACGTAACTGGAACATAGTTCTTTTGGAAAAAAGGCATCGTGTAAAAGCCATTTAACTTGGCCCAGATGGAGTGTGTCTCAATTACCTCTGGATCCTCCCGCTCAAACAGTGCAGCAGCTTTCGAATATCCTTTGCCTGCCAGCTCCTGGTTGGTCAGCAAGGCTGAATCGACGATGCGCAGGTGCTCACAACAAAGTGCACTTCCACCTACATCCGGTGTAGAAAACACCAACGTCTTGAGACCCAGCGTTCTTCTTAAAGCGTCCACGGCCATCCCAGTTGTCGCATAGTTCTGGGGAGTCGTTCCATCCCAGTTTGCGGGCTCACGCGATTGAAGTAATCGCGGTCCCTCCCGTAAAAGATGACGATCGCGCAAACTAAGTTGAATAGGTTCCATCCGCAACGCACGCAAATCAGTAGCCCACCAGAGCAGCAAGACGAGCACCGCACCACGCTCAGGAAAAGGCCGCAGAATCGATCTAGCAACGTGAAGAAGAAGAACGAGCAAAGGAATAAAAGCGGAAAGCTGCATGCGCCCAAGATAGCCAATGTTATGCCCGGCTAAAGTGGAAAAGAAAACCACGCCGGCAACATAGCCGCCGGCAAACAAATACATCCCGTTACTATCCTCCATCTCAGACTGTTTCAGGAGACGAGATGGTCTACTTCGAAACAAATGAAAGCCAAGCCAAAGAAGAGGAATTGCGAAAAGGATAGGCAGCTCAATCAAACCCAAAGCACGCAGCGACCATGCCTGATGAAAGTTTGAGTTTGAGTATGGCGGCCAACGCTTTGCCTGAATCGTGTTCGGAATCCACAACCTGAACCATAGGATCCTCCACACCTCAAGCAACACAAAGGAAGTCATCGACGAGAGGACCGTCAGTACTGCTGTGTTGCGTCTGATTCTTGCTCCTACAAGCCAGAGAAATGCGCTCGCCGCAAGGAAATAAAAGACAGCTTCAAACCGGGTTGCCGTGGCAAGCGCAACTGAAACAACCAGCAGCACGGACCGATTCTCCCGGATAGACAACAAAACCAAAGCGGTCAACAGCGCAAAGAGCGCCATCTCCATCCCATTCACAGCCTCATTAAGAAAGGGACAAGAAAGCCCAAGCAGAAGCGTCGCCACGGTGCGAAACCATCGGGAGAGACGAACGTCCAGCAGGCGGTAGAAGACAGCCATTGCCAGTGCCGTGCAAAGGGCCGCACCGATCTGCGAGCTCCGAATAAAAGAAGTAAAATCAAAATTAGTAACTCTTTCCATGGCAGCTAAGAGAAAGAACCATAGAGGCGTCGAGAATCCCTCTACCGTCTCTGAAACGGGAGTCAATGCAATCTTGCCGGAATGAGCCAACGTACGGGCAAACGCCAAGGTAATGGCACCGTCATCCCATCCGAGGTTTCCAACAAAAAAGATAAGGCAGAGCGTAGCTCCAAATACCACTACCGGTGCAAGCCAAGGGTTTCCTGCTCCATACGGTTGGTCCCTCACAACCCGAGACTTGTCCTTTACTACCATGACTGGTTGTCCTTCCTGGCAAGCATGAGTCTTATGACTGATAGTTCAGCGCATCCGAGCCGTCGAAAAGTGCCCCCACAATGCGACTTACAAGCTCGCCAGCGGAGCGCGTCTTTGATCGGCGTTGACGCTCGAAGCCACCCTTCGAAGTTCGACACACGCCAACACCCAAAGAGTCGTAGTAAGCATATTCTGGTTCATAAAGAAACTCTCATCAATACTTCCGACTAGGGTCATGAGAAGGATCGCGCCGTACCATAAAAAATACGGCTCCGAAACTCTGCCGAGACACGTGAATACGTCCCAAACACCGCGAAGCGTAATGAATAAGGCGAGCGCGACACCTACGAGACCGATATCAAGCCAAAGATTCAGCAGTCCGTTGTGTGCATGGACAAGGGAAGTACCCACACGGAGAAGAACATATCCAGACTCACCCTCAAGCCCGTTCCAGAATCCACCATATCCATAACCGAGGATCGGACGTTTCAGAATCGCAGGCCAAACCGCTGCCCAGATGATCGTTCGATTGCTCAGACCAGGGTCTTTGCCGACGGCATAAGCAATTGTTCCCAAATTTTGCGTGAATACCCAAAGCAAACCACCGGCAATGGGAAGGCCAAGCACTGTAATTAACACAGCATTTCGCCGCTCAAAGAGATTGACGAAGTTACTCACCAGAACAAAAAGAAAGAGCATCGCAACGACAAACCAGCCTCCTCTGGACTGCGACAATCCAACCAAAACCACGCCCCCGCAAAGAATTAGAATGCGAAAGATGCGCATACCGATCCTGACTGGCCGCGTATAAAACATGGCGGAAAGAAAGAAGAAAAGGAAGATTGCCAGAGCATTTTTGTTGCCGAAAATTCCTTGCCAGCCGTTCCCAAATCCCTGATTGATACGAGGAAGAAGGACCGCCGTCATAAAACTTGTGATCACGCTAAAGATACCTATTCCTAGGATCAAATTCAGCCGCTCTTCCGGATTGAATCTGGCGATCAAGTAAAAGCCCAAAAGTAAAGTAAGGTTGACGAGCATACCTCGCCGGAAGACGGCAAAGGGATGATCAGCCCATACACTTGAAAGCAAAATAAGCAACATGAGCGCAACGACAACAGGGGATGCTTTAAGTAACTCCCAGATGCGCTTCCTTGAAGGAAGCATCATCAAAACGACAATGCTCCACATCGAAATCTGAAGTTCGGTGCCGAACGGCTCAAAGCTGGGAGCTTGAAAAATCGAAGCGGAGCCGGATAAAAATACGCCCGGATCGTTCTGACTCAGCGGGAATCCCGCACAGGCAAGAAACACCAGCGGAAGCAGAAGTATCCACGCCGTCCATGTCTTCCAGACTGAAACAGAGCTCTCAGACTCTGCAATCGACTTTGAGCCAACCTCTTGCCGCACCTCGCGCAGAGCAAACGCCGGGGCGATCATAAACGGCCAACCAAAGCCAAAGCGAATACAAGCGCCTCGCGGAGACCGAACTTAGAAGACATCGCTGGATTCGCCTTGGCTGATCTCGGCATAAGAACAAAATTCATGCAAAGGGAGACATCCCTAATGAGCCTAGAATCGAGGTTGTTGTGGCTGCTTGAAGAATGATAGCAGAGGGAGTGCCAAGACAATCAGCGAATCCTTCGGACGTAACAGCGAAGGAGAAGTCACACAAATCCTTGCTCATCGCACGTAAAAGAATGTTCCGCAAAGATTCGTCGAACTTCCCAAGGCGTCCACTGTAAACACCGGCATCGCCGCCCCTGAAAAGAACGCCAGTTGCAGCTGCTTGCCAACCACATAGCTCACGATCCACTGCGTCTCTTCCGACCCACACAGCGTGTTCTTACTTAAAAACTTTTTGTTCGCAGGAATACTCGTTCGGAACAAATTACCGACTCCGGCAGCGCTGCCGTCGTTTGTAAAAACCGCCGCACTCTCCGCCGGCTGAAGCTCGCGAATCTGCGCCACCGGGAAGCTTGAAAAGTTGATCGAGATTTTCTCGCCCCCAAAGCCCACATCGCCGGTCACACCACGCGCCGTCTTGCTGACCGCCCGCCAGGCCCCTTGCTCCTGGGCTGCCGATGCCAGAGCGCATCCAAATACCGTCACCGCACCCAACCGCCGCAACCATCTCATGGTTCCAGAATGCCACTCACGCCCTCTGCAATCAACCAAAGCCAGCGTGAGTGTCCTTGCAGCCCGTGTAGAAAGCTCAGCTTCTGCATGGTTGGCCAGCCTCCACCAACTCCTACCACTGCTAAAATCAACTCACTCCAATGAAGTGCCCCTACTGCGGTTTCGGTCAGGATCGCGTCGTCGACTCGCGCGAGAGCAAGGAAGCCGATTCCATCCGGCGGCGGCGCGAGTGCGAGCGCTGCGAAAAACGCTTTACCACCTACGAGCGCATCGACGAGATCCCCTACATGGTCGTCAAGAAAGACGGCCGCCGCGAGCGTTTCGACCGCCAGAAGGTCCTCAACGGCCTGCTCCAGGCCTGCCAGAAACGCAATATCTCCGCCGCTCAGATGCAGGCCATCGTCGATGAATCCGAAGCCTTCATCGTCGACTCGCCCGAGCGCGAACGCCCCACCAGCGAGGTCGGCGAGCTCATCATGACGCGCCTCAAAGACCTGGACACCGTTGCCTACATCCGCTTCGCCAGCGTCTACCGCGACTTCAAAGATGTCCGCGAATTCAAGGCCGAACTCGAACATTTACTCAGCGGCAACCGCGCAGCGCGCCCTGCGTCCGAACCAAACAAACGCTCTTCGAAAGGATAATCCTCGCCTTGCCTTCTCCAGACCACACCGCCAGAACGCACCGCATCACCCTCATTCCCGGGGACGGCATCGGCCCCGAAGTCACCGACGCCGTCGTCGCTATCCTTGAGGCCGCCGGACGCCCCGAGGCATGCACCTTCGACTGGCATCTCCACAACGCCGGCGCCGACGCCTTCGCCAAAACCGGCGAGTACATCCCGAAGGCGCTCTACGATTCGCTCGAGCAAACCAGCGTCGGCCTCAAAGGCCCGGTCACCACGCCCATCGGCGGCGGCTTCGCGTCTATTAACGTCACCTTGCGCAAGAAGTTCGATCTCTTCTCAAACTTTCGCCCCATCAAGAACCTCCCGGGGCTCGAGACGCGTTACCCCAATATCGATCTCATCATCGTCCGCGAGAACACCGAAGACCTCTACGCCGGTATCGAGTACATGGCCGCCCCCGGAGTCGCGCAAAGCATCAAGGTCATCACCGAAAAAGGCTCCACCCGCATCGCCAAGTTCGCCTTCGACTACGCGCGCAAACACAGCCGCAAGCGCATCCACGCCATCCACAAGGCCAACATCATGAAGCTCACCGACGGGTTATTTCTCGACTGTGCACGAAAAGTCGCACAGTCGTTTCCCGAGGTCGAGTACAAAGAGCACATCGTCGACAACACCTGCATGCAGCTTGTGCTCAACCCCTACCAATACGACGTCATCCTTACCGAAAACCTCTACGGCGACATCCTCTCCGACCTCTGCTCGGCTTTCGTCGGCGGCCTCGGCCTCGTGCCCGGCGCCAATCTGGGCACCGCATGTGCCGTCTTTGAAGCCGTGCATGGCTCCGCGCCCGACATCGCCGGCAAGGACCTCGCCAATCCCACCGCATTGCTGCAGAGCGCCATCCTTATGCTTCACCACATCGACGAACCCGCCACCGCCGCGCGCGTACAGGGCGCCCTTGAACGCGTCTACACCGAAGGCAAAACCCTCACTCGCGACGTCGGAGGCAAGAGCGGCACGCGCGCCTTCACCGAAGCCGTCCTAGCCGCCCTCTAACACCATTCGCCACCCTCCAACTCCACTCACCGTCCTTCTGGCAAAGCCAGAATCCCCGTATTTGCTTTTCCAGTGGCCGCTCTCCCACCTCAGACAATCGAAGCGTCTGAAAACGGATCGCACAGGCGGACGGCGCATCGAAACCCGAAGAGGTCCTCATGAAGTTTGCTCCCGCATTTGCCCTTACCTGCATCGCCCTGGCCCTCGCCGGCTGCAGACCCGACGCCGCCATCCGCAAAGGCGAGCCCATCGGCGATGGCACCAGGAACTCCGGCCAGCCCGCCGCAACCTCCCGCATCCCCGTCACCGGCCCCACCGGCTCCATCGCCGGCACCCTCACCTACAACGGCCCAGTCTCCACCGCGAGCATCGACACCTCCATGGACCCCGCCTGCGCCATGGGCGGAGGCTCAGACCGCCTTCCCGTCGAGCAGATCGCCGTCAAAAACGGCAAGCTCGCCAACGTCTTCGTCTACATCAAGAGCGGCCCGCCGCAAGCGATGAACGCCGCATCTTCCTCCACCGAACCCGTCATCATGGATCAGCAGCACTGCCGCTACGTCCCCCACGTCATCGGCGTGCTCGCCGGAGGCACCGTCGAGTTCCGCAACTCCGACCCCACCATGCACAACATCCACACCACCAGCGTCGACAACCAGGCCATCGACATCTCGCAAAGCCCTCGCGGCGCGCCCGTTCGCAAGCAGTTCGCCCACCCCGAGATCCTGCTGCCCGTTCGCTGCAATAATCACCCCTGGATGAACGCCTTCATCAACGTCTCGGCTACCCCCTTCTTCGCCGTCTCCGACGCCAACGGCCACTTCGACATCGCAGGCCTGCCCCCCGGCGACTACGTCCTCGGCCTCGCCCAGGAAAAACTCGGCGAGAAGACCCTCCCCATCACCGTCCAGGCCGGCCAAGCCGCCAAAGCCGACCTGAGCTACACAAAATAGGACACATGCCAATACCCCGTGAATCTTAACGAATTCACGCGCTATGCTTACCCCATGGAGCACCGAAGTTAGATGGAACGACGAAGAGTAGGCATCCTGGGCGCGACCGGCATGGTAGGCCAGCGTTTTATTCAACTGCTCAGCCAGCATCCCTGGTTTGAGATCGCCTGGATCGCCGCCAGTGACCGCAGCGCGGGCAAACGTTACGACGAAGCCTGCCGCTGGAAGCTAGAAACGCCGCTCCCCCCATCGGTCGCCTCCATGACGTTGAGCCCTAACGTCCCCGAAGGCACCCCCGCCTCCGAGCTGCCCAGAATCATCTTTGCCGCACTCGACTCCGCCATCGCCCACGAGCTCGAACCCAAATTCGCCGCTGCCGGATGCGCCGTCATCTCCAATTCCAGCGCCTTCCGCATGACCTCCGACGTCCCTCTCGTCGTACCCGAAGTCAACGCCGGCCATCTCGCCCTCATCGAACAACAAGCCTGGCGCAAGGCTTCGACTGGCTACATCGTCACCAATCCCAACTGCTGTGCCATTGGCCTTGTCCTCGCGCTCGCCCCCCTCGAGGCTACCTTCGGCATCGAGAAGCTCTTCGTCTCGACGCTCCAGGCCGTCAGCGGCGCAGGCTACCCCGGCGTCGCCTCGCTCGACATCCTCGGCAACGTCATTCCCTTTATCCAAAACGAAGAGGAGAAGCTGCAGGAAGAGGTCGGCAAGTTGCTCGGAACCCTCGCCGATACCCAGGATCACGTCTCCCCCGCCGCCCTCACCCTCAGCGCCCACTGCAACCGCGTCGCCGTCTTAGACGGCCACACCGAGTGCGTCTCGATCAAGCTTCGGCAGCCTGCCACCCGCGAGCAGATTCTCGAAGCCTGGGCCGGCTTCCATCCCCTGCGCGGCATTCACGAAGGTCAACCTCTGCCCTCCGCGCCCGACCAGCCCGTCGAGTACGAAGACGCCATCGACCGCCCGCAGCCGCGCCTCGACCTCATGCGCGGTCGCGGCATGAGTACCACCGTCGGCCGTCTCCGCCCCTGCACCCTCTTCGACTGGAAGTTCACCCTGCTCTCCCACAACACCATTCGCGGAGCCGCCGGTGCCGCCCTGCTTAACGCCGAAATGCTCGCTCTGCTCGGCAAGCTCGATTGGAAGACCTCTTCCTCTATTCCCTCCCCCAGGACTCTATGAGTACCCCTCACCCCAACATCGTCGTCATGAAGTTCGGCGGAACCTCGGTGGAAGACGCCACCGCCATCCAGCGCACCCTCTCCATCGTCAAGACCCGCCGCGACCAGGGCCTGCAGCCCGTCGTCGTGGTCTCCGCCATGGCCAAGGTTACGGACACATTGCTCGCCGCCGCAGCCGCCGCCAGCCATAACGACAGCGAAAAAGCACTTTCGCTCTCCTTCGACCTGCGCCGCCGCCACCTCGATGCCGCGGAAGAGCTCGTCGGGCGCCGCGCCATCGGTGCTCTCGCGCATGAACTCCACCAGAAGTTCGATGCCCTCGACGATCTGCTGCGTGGCGTCTCCGCCGTCGGCGAGCTCACCCCCCGCACCAACGACCTCGTCGTCAGCTTCGGCGAGCGCCTCTCCAGCATCCTCGTCGCGCACGCCTTTGAGCATCGCGGCCTCTCTGCCGCCCATGTCGACGCCCGCACCTGCATCGTCACCGACTCCCACTTCGGCAAAGCCGCCCCGCAGGAGGCCATCATCGAGGCCCGCCTCAGCGAACACGTCCTGCCCCTCGTCGCCGCCGGCGCCATCCCCGTCCTCGGAGGCTTCATCGGCGCCAACGCCGAAGGCATCACCACCACGCTCGGCCGCGGCGGCTCGGACTACACCGCCGCCCTCGTCGGAGGCGGACTCCACGCTGGAGCCATCGAAATCTGGACCGACGTCAACGGCATCATGACCTCCGATCCGCGCGTCGTCCCCGAAGCGCTCCGCGTCCGGACCATCAGCTTTGAAGAGGCCGCCGAGCTCGCCTACTTCGGCGCCAAGGTCCTCCATCCCGCCACCATCCTGCCCGCCGTGCAGAAAAACATTCCCGTCTGGGTGCTCAACTCCCGCAACGCCGCCAACGAAGGCACCCGCATCACCGCCATCGCGCCGCACTGCAAGTCCCCCTTCAAGAGCATCGCCGCCAAAAAGCGCCTCACCATCATCGACATCGTCGCCAGCCGCATGCTCATGTCGCACGGCTATTTGAAGTCTGTCTTCGAGATCTTCGATCGCTACAAGTGCCCCATCGACATGGTCTCGACCAGCGAAGTCTCGATCTCCGTCACCGTCGACTCCAACGAGCAAGTGCCCGCCATCTGCGCCGAGCTCAGCAAGATCGCCGACGTAAAATTCGAAGGCCGCAAAGCCCTCATCTGCCTGGTGGGCGAGGATATCCGCGGGCAAAACGGCATCTCCGGCCGCGTCTTCTCCGCCGTTAGCCACATCAACGTTCGGATGATCTCGCAAGGCGCAAGCGAGATCAACATGAGCTTCATGATCGAGGAAGACGATGTGGACGAGGCTATCCGCTCGCTCCATCGCGCCTTCTTCCAGTCCCCGGATGAATCCGTCTTCGACGTAGCCGCTCTCGCCGAAGTCGCCCACTAAAGCAATTTAGCTATCTATATAGAGCGGATCAAAGTAGAGCGGATCAAGCCCCTTCGTTGTCATTCCCGAAGGGAATCTGCGTCTGCTCTTGTCGTTGTTCGTCTCAATACCATCATCAGGTCAGCTCTGGCTTTCCACGCACTATGCAGCCTTTCCTTCGCGCCCTTTGCGCTCCCTTCATTCCCATTCCCATGCTCTAAACTGAAAGGACAACCATGCGCGTTCTCATTCTGGGTCACGGAAAAACCGGCAAGCTCGTCGCCGATGTCGCAGCCGAACGCGGCCACGGAGTCCACGTTCTCGATGCCAAGGAGAACCCCTCCGCCGCCGCACTCACCCCGCCCTTCGTCGCCGGCTTCGATGTCGTTATCGACTTCACGACTCCCGAGGCCGCCGTCCAAAATATGCGCGCCTGCCTCGCTACCGGAGCCCGCATGGTCATCGGCACCACCGGCTGGTATGACAAGCTCGCCGATATGCGCGGCCTCACCGAACGCAAACAGGCCGGTCTGCTCTACGGCACCAACTTCTCGGTCGGCGTCCAGGTCATGCTGCAGCTCGCCTCCCAGATGGGCTCCGCCTTAAAGAACGCCGGGTACACCTTCGCCATCGAAGAAACCCACCACGTCTCAAAGCTCGACCAACCCTCCGGCACCGCGCTCACCTTGGCCGATGCGCTCGCCGCCGGAACCCGCTCAGACACCGCGCCTGCGCTCGAAGCCAAAGTCCCCATCACCTCCCATCGCGAGGGCGACGAGACCGGCCTCCATCTCCTCATCGCCACCAGCGACGTCGATCGCCTCATCCTCAAGCACGAGAGCTTCTCCCGCCGCAGCTTCGCTGAAGGTGCCGTCCGCGCTGCCGAGTGGCTCGCCACCCGCACCGGCTGCTTCGACTTCCGTGAAGTCTTCGCGCAAATCTGAAAAGCCATTCGTGCAAGAGTCATCTACAAACGCCGTCATTCCGGCAAATCAGAATCCAAACGCCGTCCTTCTGGCGCAGCCAGAATCCTTATCCCACATCCAAACGCCGTCCTTCTGGCGCAGCCAGAGTCCCCGTATTTGTCTTACAGCCACTACACCGCATCCAATCCGCGCAAGGCAACTCTTCACTTCGAGCACGCACTTGCCCTCGTAAAGTCCTCCCTGAAAACAATCACGATCACGTCTCTCCAGCCATCCGCTCAGCACCTTCGACGGTGCTTCAAAACATAACTCCCGCCGATCGAACCTCCGAGGCAATGCATTATGGCGCTACGCTCTCTGCTGGTCCCTCTTCTCTTTACAGCGGTGCCCGCTTCCCTTCCCAGCCAAACAGCATCGCCGGTTGCGCTCTCCGCAGCGGAACTGCCGGACAGTCCCAGTGCCTTGCGCGTAGCGCAGATGTCCCCGCAAACTTCTGCTCCTCCCCAGACCGGCACCGCCAGCATCTCCGGACAGATCGAAGACTTCACCGGCGCCGCCGTTCCCGGAGCCTTGATCCACCTCGACGCCACCTCCAGCCCCGGCCACACTAACTCCAACCGCACCCTCTCCGCCGACACTGCCGGCGCCTTTCACTTCGGCGATCTTCCCCCCGGCACCTATCGCGTCAGCGCCACCGCGCCCAACATGGGAACCTACGTCTCCGCCGAAATCCATCTCGGCCCCGGCGAAAGCCTCCAACTCACCAGGATCGCGCTCGCCATCGGACCCACCCGCGCCGACGTTCAAGTCATCGCCACGCCCCAGCAGATCGCCGCCGAGCAGGTCCACGAAGAAGAGCATCAGCGCGTCTTCGGCATCTTCCCCAGCTTCTACTCCAGCTACATCTGGGACGCCGCGCCGCTCGACACCAAACAGAAGTACGGCCTGGCTCTCCATTCCATCCTTGACCCCTTCGCCTTCGTCGGCGCCGCCGCTGCTGCCGGCGTCCAGCAGGACCGAGATACCTATCCCGGCTATGGATCCGGCCCCGCCGCCTACGGCAAACGTTTCGGAGCCGCCTACGCCACCCAGGCCTCCGCTCGAGTCATCGGCAGCGCCGTCCTTCCCTCCATCTTTCACCAGGACCCGCGCTACTTCTACAAAGGCTCCGGCACCAACAAATCGCGTGTGCTCTATGCCATCCGCTCCACCTTTGTCACGCGCGGAGACAACGGCCACCTGGAACCCAACTACTCCTACATGATCGGTGCCTTCGCCTCCGGATCGGTCGCCTACGGCCTCCACACGGCGTCGGACCGAAGTATCTCCACCATCTTCACCAACGGCTTCCTCCAGATCGGGGCGCACGCCGGCGACGAGCTGCTCCGCGAGTTTGTCCTGCGCCATCTCACCCCACACGTTCCCGCCTACAAACAAGGCCAGCCCCCCACCTCCGACAAACCCTGACCCTAGAGCTTGTCGGACAGTGGCATAATAACCGCATGCGTGTCGTCTCCCAAGCCGAAGCCACCTCGTCGTTAGGAGCCTTGCTGGAAGTCGTTGAAGAGGGAGCAGTCGCCATCCAAAAAGACGGACGGGAAATCGCTTATCTCATTTCGCCGGAAGAGTTTGAGTGCACCCGTGAGGCCAAACGACAACACCTGACCCAAGCCTCTCAAGCCGCAAGCGCAGAGATCGCGGAAAACGTCCGGCTCAAAGATCTTAACCTTGAGGAACTGATGAGGAGCCTTGACCGGAAGAGCTCCTAGAATCGTTTTGGATACAAACGTCTTCGTTAGTGCAATCCTTTGGCCCACCTCAGTACCCGGCCGAGCCTACGCAAAAGCACTCGCTCAAGCCGACATCCTGCTCTCCGAAGACGTGCAGAAAGAATACCGAGATGTAGTAGACAGATCGAAATTTGATCCTTACCTCCAGGCCTCGACCCGCAGGGCCCTCCTAACAGCGTTTATCGCGAACGCCCATCCAGTCCTTGTCAACGCAAGAATCCGCGAATGCCGCGACCCAAAAGACAATCGATACCTTGAACTTGCCCTAAGTGGCGCAGCCGATCTCATCCTCACCGGTGATAAAGACCTCCTTGCACTTCACCCTTGGCGAGGCATCTCGATCCTCAGTCCCGGCAACTACATTGCCCTGACACCTCAATCCTGATACTGCAACCCTGACCGAATCACCCGGACCTTGCACCCCATCGCCGTACCCTCTACCCTTATTCCATGTCCTCCGCTGCCGCCGCCGTTCCCACCACCGACTTCGCCTCCCTCCCCTTTGAAGAGAAGCTCGACCGCTTCGCCAAAGTCGCCGTGCACGTCGGCTTAAACCTGCAGCCCGGCCAGGAACTCCTCATCTCCGCCACCCTCGAGATGGTGCCGCTCGTCCGCCGCATCACCGAGCACGCCTACAAAGCCGGAGCCCTGCTCGTCTCCACCGTCTACTCCGACGATGAAACCGTCCTGGCCCGCTACCAGTACGCGCAGGACGCCTCCTTCGACCACGCCGCACAGTGGATGGCCGATGGCACCGCCGCCGCCTTCAAAAGCGGAGCCGCGCGACTCGCCCTCGCCGGAGCCAATCCCGCCCTGCTCGCCGGCCAGGACCCCGCCAAAGTCTCCCGCTCCAACATTGCCGCCTCCAAGGCCAACAAGCCCGCTATGGAGCTCATCACCCGTCACGCCATCAACTGGTCTATCCTCGCCAACGCCACGCCCGCCTGGGCCAAACTCGTCTTCCCCGGCCTTCCTGAAGACCAGGCCATGACCAAACTTTGGGACGCCATCTTCACCGCCTCCCGCGCCACCTCCAACGACCCCGTCGCCACCTGGAAAGCCCACTCCCAGCACCTCCACGAGCGCGTCGCCTATCTCAACGAAAAACGCTTCCACTCCCTACGCTTTCACTCCGCCGACGGCCAAACCGACCTCACCGTAGGCCTCGCCGACGACCACCTCTGGGCCGGAGGCGGCGGCACCGGAGGCAACGGCATCTTCTGCAACGCCAACATCCCCACCGAAGAGTGCTTCACCACCCCGCACAAGGACCGCGTCGACGGCGTCGTCCAGGCCTCGAAACCCCTCTCCCACCAAGGCACCCTGATTGAAAACATCCGCTGCCGTTTCGAAGCCGGCCGCATCGTCGAGGCCACCGCCTCCGCCGGCGAAGACGTCCTCAACCGCCTCATCTCCACCGACGATGGCGCCCGCCGCCTGGGCGAAGTCGCCCTCGTCCCCCACTCCTCGCCCATCGCCCAAAGCGGCATCCTCTTCTGGAACACGCTCTTCGACGAGAACGCCGCCAGCCACATCGCGCTCGGCCAAGCGTACGCCACCTGCCTCCGCGGCGGCGAGCACATGGACGAAACCACCCTCGCCGGCAAAGGCGCCAACTCCTCCCTCATCCACGTCGATTGGATGATCGGCTCCGGGCAGATGAACGTAGACGGCCTCGCCTCGGACGGCTCAAGCCAACCCCTTATGCGCGCCGGCGAATGGGCTTAAGCCGCGGCTTGCCTCTCACCGAGCCAGCCTCCCGCCCTCGCCTCTTCCGGCATCTACGCAATGCCGTCCTACATCTCCTGCTCGCCGCCCTCACCACCGCCGTGATTATGGGCATCGCCATAACCGGGATGCTCGTCGCCACCGCTCCCCGTCTGCTCAGCGAGATCGTCGAGCCGCTCAGCCTTCTGCTCCTCCCCGGCCTGTTCTTCGCCATCGCCTCCGCCGGCACGCATGACTTCCTGCCCGAAGTCGTCGTCAAAGCCGCTGCCGTCTTCTGGTTCCTCGCCGCCTTCCTCTTCTTCACCTGGCGCACCCGCACCCACTCGAGGTAAGCACACTTCACATCTGTCGCAAATCCCAACATGCCGTCATTCTGGCGAAAGCCAGCATCCCCGTATTGGTCTTCCTATCCCACGCCACAGTCCCGGAATCTACCGCGAAC
>CALMVK010000143.1:0-4711 GCA_937873145.1 uncultured Granulicella sp.
GGGCGGAGTTGGGCCAGAAAGGCTTCGGCTGACGGCGCGGTGTTGATCACGTCGGCGGCGGTGAGCCAGGCGCGGCGCAGTTGGACGATGCCGTGTTGCATGTGGTCGAGCTCTTCGGCGGCGTGGGCGTCGGTGTTGATGGTGATCTTGCAGCCGAGGGCTTTGGCGAGACGCATGTGCGCGTCCGAGAGGTCGGTGCGGGCGGGGGCGGCGTTGTGCTCGACGGCGACCCGCAGTTCGGCGGCACGCTTGAAGATGATTTCGAGGTCGATCGCGTAGGGGTCGCGTTTCAGCAGCTTGCGGCCGGTGGGATGGGCGAGGATGCGGACGTAAGGGTTCTCGAGGGCGCGTAGGACGCGGGCAGTCATGACCTCGGCGGGCTGGTCGAAGCGGGAGTGCACGCTGGCGATAACGACATCGAGCTGGGCGAGGGTCGCGTCTTCGAGGTCAAGCTGGCCTTCGGCGAGGATGTCGACCTCGACGCCGGTGAAGAGTTGGATGCGGCCTTCCATCTCCTGGTTGACGGCGCGGACGCGGGCGGCGTGGGCGAGCGCGCGGGCGTCGTCCATGCCGTTGGTCATGGCGAGGTTCTTGCTGTGATCGGTGATGGCGAGGTAGCGGCGGCCGCGGCGGAGGGCGGCTTCGGCCATCTCGCGGATGGAGAGGGCGCCGTCGGTCTCGAAGGTGTGCATGTGCACGTCGCCGTGGAGGTCGGCGAGGGTGATGAGCTGGGGGAGCGCGCCGGGGGAACCGGGATCTGCGAAGCTGGCGGCGGCGGCTTCGAGTTCGCCGCAGTTTTCGCGGAGTTCGGGCGGGATGTAGCTGAGCTCGAGGGCGTTGTAGATGGCCTCTTCGGTTTCAGAGGCGACGATGACGTTGTCTTCTAGGCGGAGCAGGGCGTACTCGCTTAGGGTGAGGCCGCGCTTGATGGCGCGCTGGCGGAGCGCGACGTTATGGTGTTTGGAGCCGGTGAAGTACTGGAGGGCGGCGCCGTAGCTGGCGCGGGGCAGGAGACGGACGTCGACCTGGAGATTGTTGCGCAGGGTGAAGGTGACCTTGTTGGCTCCGCGAGCCATGAGCTTGTCGATCAAGGGCAGGGTGGCGACGTGTTCGACGGCTGCCGCGACGACGTCGGGCTCGCAGGCGGGGCCGGTGGCGAGGAGGTCGAGGTCGCCGACGGTTTCGCGTCCGCGGCGGAGGGAGCCGGCGGGGGTGACCTCGTCGATCCCGGGAAACTCGCGGATGAGGGCGGCGATGCGGTCGGCTTGCTCACGGGCCTTGTCGATGCGGAAGCGCGAGGAGTTGCGGCGGTGGTCTTCGATGCCTTTGAGGAGCTTGACGACGAACTTTTCTCCCATGCGGGGCAGGGTGTTGAGCTGGCCGGCCTTGGCGGCGGCTTCGAGCTGGTCGATGTCGGCGACCTGGAGGGCGGACCAGACGAGGGCGACGGTTTTGGGGCCCATGCCGGGCAGGCGCAGGAGCTCGAGCATGGTGGGGCGATACCTGGTGAGGAGTTCGTCGCGCAGAGGCATGGTTCCGGTGGCGACGAGGTCGCGCAGGCTGGCGGCCATGGCTTTGCCGATGCCGGGGATGGCGAGCAGGGCCTTGGGGTCGGCGTCGGGTCCGGTGAGGGTGCTGAGCTGGGTGGTTTGCTGCTCGACGGCCTCGGCGGCGCGGCGATAGGAGCGGACGCGGAAGAGATCGGCGCCGTCGATCTCGAGCAGGGCGGCGGTCTCGTCGAGGAGACGGGCGAGGGTAAGGTTATCCATGGCAGCTAAGTTCCGTGTACGTAGCGGATGATTCAGTATGACGGATGAACTCGTCTTGGTCTTGGTGTTCGGTGTCTTCGATGAGGCTAGAGAGCCGTTTTGATCCGGGCGACGTTGCCGGCCTGCGGCCCTTGGGGACCGTCGGTGATGTCGAACTCGACCTCATCTCCCTCTTGGAGGGACTTGTACCCCTCTGCCTGGATGGAGCGGTAGTGGACAAAGACGTCCGGGCCGCCGTCGCGACCGAGAAACCCGAAGCCCTTCGCGTTATTGAACCACTTTACTTGGCCTTTATACTGCGCCATGGACAAGCTCCTTTATTTCGACTGTCTCCTCTGTAGAGTTCGACTGTCTACTTTAGATAGACGGCGCTTGCGGAGTCCCGGCTGCTGAAACTTATGCGGGGAAAGATGCCGACATGCACGGCTTCGTCGTGTCGGTTTTCGATCTGAAAGCTTCTAGGCGGGCTTGCCGGAGAGGGTGCGGGCGAAGAGCAAGGTCGAAAGAATGGTTTTGCCGTCGAGTATCTTGCCGTTCTCGATCTGGACGAGTAGCTCGGAGAGGGGGACGTGCACAAGCGAGATTTTTTCGTCGGGTTCGGGCTGGGCGATGCCGGGGCGGATGTCTTCGGCGAGAAAGACCTGCATGGTTTCAGAGAGGAAGCCGGGACTGGCAAAGTAGCGCACCAGGCGCGACCAGCGGCGGGCGCGGAAGCCGGTCTCTTCGATGAGCTCGCGTTTGGCGGCGGCGAGCGGAGCCTCTCCGGGCTCGATGCGTCCGGCGGGGAGCTCGAGCAGGAACTGGCCGGCGGCATAGCGGTATTGGCGCTCGAGCAGGATGGAGGGGTCGGCGGGGTTCTGCGAGGCGTCGACGGCGAGGATGACGACGGAGCCGTTGTGGCGGATGACGTCGCGGGTGCTGGTGACGCCGCCGGGCTCGGTGACCTTGTCGGTGACGACGGAGAAGACTTTTCCTTGAAAGCTGATCTTGGATTTCAGGACGGTCGCCCTGGTGGAGGATTGGCTTGCCGGCTTGGGGCGGGCAGGGGTTGGGCTGGATGGGCGTTTTGCGGATTTCGGCATGCAGGTACGGTATCATTCTGCGTCGGGCCGGCATGGTGTGGCATCCAAGAATCTGGTTCGCGGTGGATTGGTTGGGGAAGGAACTGCATGATCTCTGAGTGTTATCCGATGTCGGTGTTGCCCCATGTCTCCCGGCTTTATGGGGAGTATCTGGGCATGCCGCATGCGGGTTCGCCGCTGCAGGGCTGGTATGGTGCAGAGCCGGAGGGGCCGGGATGGATGGGCCGCGAGGTGCGGGTTCGAGACGCGGCAGGCTTGGCCGAGCTGCTGACAGAGCAGGCGGTGGAATTTGGGGCAGGGCCACAGACCTTGGCCAATGTTGAAAAGCTGCGGAATGGGGCTCGGGCGGTGGTCACCGGGCAGCAGGTCGGCCTGCTGGGTGGGCCGCTGCTGACGCTGTTCAAGGCTGCGACGGCCATTGCGCGGGCCAGTGAGGCGACGCGTACGACCGGTGTGGAACATGTGCCGGTGTTCTGGTGCGCGACCGAGGACCATGACCTGGCCGAGGTAGACCAGGTGACGCTCGTGAACAAACGGGCGGTCGAGACCCTGCGGCTAGGCCTGCCTCGGACGGGAGGCGAGGTTGGAGCACTGCGTCTGGGCCAAGGGGTGCGCGAGCTGGTCGAGCAGGCGAGCGAGCTGCTGGGGTACGCGCCGGTCTGCGGGCTGCTTGAGGAGTGTTATGCGCCGGAGCGGACGTTGGGAGAAGCTTTTGCGCGGCTGCTGACGCTGTTGTTCGCGGAGCATGGATTGATTGTGATGGATGCCGCGGGCCGGGAGTTCCATGCGCGGGGGGCGAGCACGCTGCGCGCGGCGATCGAGCGGGCCGAAGAGCTTGAAGCCGCGCTGCTTGAGCGGAGTGCAGCGCTTGAGGCCGCGGGCTATCACGCGCAGGTGCTGGTGAAGCCGGGCAGCTCGCTGTTGTTTTTGCTGGACGAGCGGGGCGAAAGAGTGGCGCTGCGCCGGACGGGATCAGGTGCGGGGCCAGAAGCCTGGCGGGCTGGAGCGAAGAGTTATACAGCGGCGGAGTTGCTGCAGATTCTGGAGTCCGCCCCCGAACGCCTGAGCCCGAACGCGCTGCTGCGGCCGGTGTTCGAGGACACGATCTTGCCGACTGCGGCGTACGTAGGGGGGCCGGCGGAGATTGCGTATTTCGCTCAAAGTGCAGTGCTTTACGAGCGCATCCTGGGCCGGTTGACGCCGGTGCTGCCGCGATTTTCAGCGACAGTGATTGAGCCGGCGATGGACGTCGCGATGGCGAAGCATGAGGTGACGCTGGAGCAAATCTTCGCGGCCGGCTCGGCGGAGTCGCTGGCAGAGCGGCTGGGCGCGCGGGCGATGCCGATCGAGCAGAAGCGCCGGTTAGCTGCTGCGGGAAATGCGATGGATGTCGAGTTGAGTGCGCTGACCGGCTATCTGGGTGCCGTTGACGAGAGCCTGGGGCGGTCGGCTCTGGTCTCCGCGAACAAGATGCGTTATCAGATGAACCGGCTGCGACGGATTGCGGCCCGCTTCGAGGTGCAAAAAGAGGCGAGTCTCGGCCGGCACGCCGAGGCCTTGATGCTGCATTTATTTCCCGGAGCGCATCCTCAGGAGCGGGTGCTGGCTGGAGTCTGGTTCCTGGCGCAGGGAGGTGTTTCGTGGATCGATAAGATTGTTGAGGAGTCAGCCCAGATGTGCGTTGGGCATAGGGTAATCCGGCTGGGGTGATTGGGGTTGGTTGCGGTTGCTGGCGAGACTGTGCTGCGGTGGTAGAGAACAGATACGGGGATTTTGGCTGCGCCAGAATGACGGCTTAGGGATTGAGCATAGGTAGAGCATAGACACAGGTTCTGGCTGCGCCAGAATGACGGCTACCTG
>CALMVK010000143.1:4811-29625 GCA_937873145.1 uncultured Granulicella sp.
AGCATAGGTAGAGCATAGACACAGGTTCTGGCTGCGCCAGAATGACGGCTACCTGGAGTCCAGCGGTTCGCAAAGATGGATCTACTCGTCTTCAGGCCTTTGAGGAAGCTGGTCCTGAATCTTCTTCCACACCTCATCGCTGGGGGCCTGCTCGGCGGGTGCAAATAAAAGCCTGGCCTGGGTCGCGATGTATTCGAGGTCGCGAATCAGGGCAGAGTAGTTGGGGTCGTTGCGTAGGGCGGCGAGGGGGTCGTCCTCTTCATCCGAGACGGAGCCGGCGAAGAGATCGTGCAGATCGTCGGGCTTGCCGTCATAAAGCTCGCCACCGCTGCCGTCTGGGCTGGAGTGTTCCTCTTTCGGATTGCGTCCAGACTCGTTCATGCCGAAGCCTCCCTTTGAAGCGTCAGCGAGGGCACGGTTTGGGCCTGCAGCCGGAGCAACTCGCGCAGTTTGAGACGAGCTTTGTGGAGCTGGGACTTGCTGTTGCCGGTCGAGCACTCGAGCATGGTGGCGATCTCGTTGTGTTCAAAGCCCTCGACGTCGTGCAGGACGAAGACCATGCGGTAGCCCGGGGGCAGGGAAGCGACCGCGCGTTCCAGCGCAACACGATCGACCGAGCCGGCGAGCATGGGGTCGCGGCTGCCGAAGTCGCGCTTGGGTGCGTCTTCCTCGGACGGGCTGATGGTCTCCTCAAGCGAGACCAGGTTGAGGCCTTTCTTGCGCAGGTGCATCAGCACAAGATTGACGGTGAGCCGATGCAGCCAGGTCGAGAAGGCGGACTCTCCGCGGAAGCTGCCCAGCTTGCGGAACAGATGCAGGAAGGCCTCCTGGGTCATGTCTTCGGCTTCGGAGACATTGCCGAGCATGCGCAGGCAAAGGGTGTACACGCGCCGTTTGTGCAAGGAGTAAAGCTTCGAGAAGGCGTCGGGATCGCCGTTCTTGGCGGCTTCAATGGCCTCCGCTTCTCCGGCGATCGGTGGGTTCCGCTTGAACAAGCCGGGATTTGGTTTTGCAGTCATCATCAGGGGGCCTTGGGAGATCATCTGGGCTCGATTTCATCGTGCTTAGCCAATGCGGTTGGCGCGGTCCGTACTTTGATCGATCTTGTCTTGGACCGCAGGATCACTCAACGAGGGTTTCTTAGAAGTACGCGCCGAGGAGGGTACGGTAAGTCGTCCTCAGTCATAGTATCGAACTTCCCGAGGTGCGTGGGAAGCATTCAGGAACCGAGGAAGCGGGCGTAGAGTGTGCGGGCGAGGACGGGGTCGGTGGTGCCTTGGATGAGCGCTCGGCCATCGGGGAAGACGGTGACGGTCTGCTCGCCGCGGCGGAAGCGGAGCAGCAGAGCGTTGGTGCGGAGGTCGTGGATCTCGGGTTGGCGGGCGAGAGAGGCTGCGAGTGCGGGCAGGTCCAGGGGCCGGCTATGTTCATGAATTTGCACGGAGTTGCGGCCGCAGAGCGTGATGTGCGGACGAGCCAAGCCGGCGAGATGGTCGAAGCGTCGCTGGGCGCAGACGCGGCAGTCGGGGTCCGGAGTCGAGGTAGAGATCTCGGAGCGGGCTTGTCCTGAACTGCTGGGGGTCCAGAGATCGTGCGCAAGCAGGGTGCGGCGCAGCAGATGCGGCTGATGGGTGAGGAGCTTGAGGGCCTCGGTGACCTGGAAGGAGGCGGCGAGATTGACGGCGGAGGCGAGAATACCGGCGGTGTCGCAGGTCTCGACAATCCCGCTGGGTGGGACGGGGAAGAGGCAGGCGAGGCAGGCGGTGGGATGGTAGTCGTCCGTGGCCACGGCGGCCACCGGCAGGATGGTCATCGAGGCGGCGTAGGCGCCCAGCGCGGCGGCGTAGATCCAGGGCTTGCCTTGTTCGACCGCGTAGTCGTTGAGCAGATAGCGGGTTTCAAAGTTGTCGGTGCAGTCGAGCAGCAGGCCGGCGCCGGAGAGCAGAGCGTGAATGTTGGCGGGAACGAGGTCGGCAATGACGGCGTCGACCTGAATCGAGGAGTTGAAGGCGGCGATCTTGCGACGGGCGGCCTCGGCTTTGGGCAGGGCTTCAAGTGCGTCGGCTTCGTCGAAGAGGATCTGTCGCTGGAGGTTGGAGGGTTCGACGAAGTCGCGGTCGATGAGGGTGAGATGGCCGACGCCGGCGCGGGCGAGCAGCGAGGCAGACACGGCTCCGGTGGCGCCGACGCCGACGATGGCGACGCGGGCCTGGGCGAGCAGAGCCTGGCCAGCCTCGCCGATGCCAGGGAAGAGAATCTGCCGGGAGTAACGGGTGCGGAGGGCATCCGGGGAGGCGAGATGAGAGGTGGGGAGCGAAGACATACGAGAGGGCAGCCTCTCCTGAGTATAAAGAGGAAGGTGTTTTGAACGTTGAGGGCGGTTCTGGCTGGATATGACCGAATTGTGTGACATCCAAGCACAACCAAACGCCGTAGACTGGGTACTACCTTTGGCAAGCCTCTCTGCGGTTAGGATGGGACAGGCTTCGCGTTGGAAGCCAAGTCACGTTTTGCGAACCGGCCGGCGTGCCGGTGTATGAAGGGCTGCGGAGTGTTGGGATTGCGGCAAATCAATTTGAGGCGACGCGCGAGGACGCCGGTGTGGGAGACGGTCTGTCTGGCTGGAGGGCTGATGCTGGCCCAGGCAGGTGCGTGGGCGCAGGGGATTCCGGCGGCGTCTCCGGTGACCGGGGGGCAGAGTACCAATCCGTCTGCGGCGACGTCTGCGACTCCGCAGGCAGAGTCGGTTCCGGAGGCTTCGACCGTTCCGCAGGCGGCAACGAGCGCGAGCGCGCAGACGGAGAGCAAGCTTGCTCCGCTTAAGAACGATCTGTTCCAGTTTGCGGGGCAGCCAATTACGACGATTCGGTATGAAGGTGTGGAATTTACCGAGTCGGACCGGCTGCGGGGTGAACTCTCGCAAAAGGCGGGCGAGCCTCTCGACCCGGAAAAGGTACGGCAGACGACGCGGCGGCTATTCGCGACGGGGCGCTACCGGAACATCGCCGTGCGGGTGGAGCGGCAAGGGGCCGGGCTAACGCTGATCTTTGCCGGAGTGCCGCGGTTCTACGTGGGCCGGGTGCAGATTGCGGGCGTGCAGGAGGACCGGCTGGCGTCGCTGCTCGAGTACAGCACGAAGCTGAATCCGGGCTCGCCGTTTTTGAACGCGGATGTACAGACGGGTACGGATGCCGTGAAGCTGGCGCTGGCCCAGAACGGCTACTACGAGCCGACGGTGACGGCGACCACGGTGCGCGACGACGCGGGCCAGCAGGTGAACGTGACCTATACGGTGGGGGTGGGTCCACAGGCGCGGGTCGGCACTGTGACGATCGAGGGAGACGATCCCGGGATCACGCTTGAGGAGTTTCGCAAGCGGGCCAAGTTGAAGCGCGGCGCAAGAGTGAGCCGGGACACGGCCAGCAATGCGCTGAGCAACCTGCGCGATCGGTTCCAGAAGAAGGATCGCCTGGAGGCGACGGTAACGCTGCAGAAGTCCACCTACGATATCGCGACCAAGACGCTGAACTACGACTTCATGGTGCAGGAGGGTCCGCTCGTAAAGGTGGAGGTGGTGGGGGCAAAGTTTTCAAAGAGCCGCCTGCACCTGCTGGTGCCGATCTACGAAGAAGGAACGGTGGACATCGACCTGCTGAACGAGGCGACCTTCAACATGAAGGATTTTTTGCAGCAGCAAGGCTTCTTCGATGCGGTGGTGAAGGTAAAGCAGGAGAAGCCCGCAAGTGGGGAGCAAACCGTGCTGTTTCAAGTAGATAAGGGCGAGCGGCACAAGGTGACTGCGGTCAATGTGCACGGTAACAAATACTTCTCGAGCGACCTGCTGAAGGCGAGCCTGAAGGTGCAGAAGGCGGACGCCTACCAGCGCAGCGGGCGGTTCAGCCAGCAACTGCTGACGGCGGATGAGAAGTCGATTACCTCTCTCTACCGTGCAAATGGATTCAACAACGCGAAGGTGACGGCAACGGCCACGGACGTCACGACGACAGCGAGTGGCAAGCCGGCCAAGTATGCGTCGATTGCCGTGAACTTCACGATCGAGGAGGGCTCGCAGCAGGAGTTTGGCGCGATTGCGGTGACCGGCGTCGACGAGAAACGGCAGGCGGTGTTGCGGGGGTTGCTGCAGGCACAGACGGGGCAGCCGTTCTCCTTGCTGACGCTTTCGGGCGACCGCGATGCGGTTCTGAGCTACCTGCTGAGCGATGGATTCGACCAGGCGCGGATTGAGGTGAAGCAGACTCCCGAAACGGCGGACAAAGCGCGGACCGACATTGCGTACAACGTGATCGAGGGCAAGCAGGTGTTTACGGGCAAGGTGCTCGAGAGCGGGATTCACTACACCAAGCCGGAGGTCGTGGCGAAGCAGGTGACGGTGCATGCCGGCGAGCCGCTGAACCAGGGAGCGCTGCTCGAGACGCAACGCAATCTCTACAACCTGGCGTTGTTCAACGAAGTGGTGGCGGCCGTGCAGAACCCGACCGGCGACGCCGAGGTGAAGAACGTGGTGGTGCAGGTCACCGAGGCCAAGCGTTGGGATGTGACGTATGGCTTCGGGTTTGAGGTGCAGACGGGGCTGCCGGCCTGCCAATACTGCACCCAGCAGGGCACAACGGCGGCGCAGGAGGGCAAGGCAGGCGCGAGTCCGCGGGTTTCGCTCGATGTGAGCCGGCTGAACCTGTACGGGACAGACGACACGCTGACGCTGCATACGACATATGGGCTGCTAGAGACGGTGGCGAACCTGACGTTCTTGAACCCGCACCTGTTTGGGAAGCCGAAGCTTGCGTTTCAGGTCTCGGGCGGATACAGCAACGTGCAGGACATCACGACGTTCGCGGCCAAGACGCTGCAGGCGGATGCGCGCCTGACCCAAAAGGTCGGACGCAAGGACTCGTTCATCTACAACTTTGAATATCGCCTGGTGGAGGTGAACCCGAACAGCCTGGCAATCTCGGCGAGCCTGATTCCGCTGCTGTCGGAGCCGGTACGGGTAGCCGGACCGGGGATTACGTGGTTCCACGATACGCGTTCGCCGAATCCGCTCGATGCGGAGAAGGGCACGTATACCAGTGTGCAGAACTTCTTTGCTTCGGGGAAGTTTGGCTCACAGACCAACTTCAATCGCACCGACGTGACGAACTCGACGTACTACACGTTCGGCAAAAACAAGTACGTCTTTGCACGCAATACGCGAGTGGGCGTGATCGCTTCCTATGGGCCAAACGCGAATCTGCTGAATCCGGACGGAACGCCCAACGTGGCCTGTGAAGGAGTGCTCGCGAACACCAATGCAAGCTGCAACCAGGTGCCGCTGTCCGAGCGCCTGTATGCCGGGGGAGCGACCTCGATCCGAGGCTTTGGCATCAACGATGCGGGCCCGCGCGACCTGCAGACCGGCTACCCGGTAGGAGGGTCGGCGGTGTTCATCAACACTCTTGAGCTGCGCTTGCCGGCGTCCACGCTGCCGGTGGTGGGCAACAGCGTTGCCTTCGTGATCTTCCACGACATGGGCAATGTGTTCCAGCACTATCAGGATATGTTCCCAAGCTTTTTGCGGGTCCACCAGCCCAACGAGCAGACCTGCCAGAACGTCTCCGTGCTGGTGGGAACCTGCAGCTTCAACTACTTTTCGCATGACATCGGCTTGGGCATTCGCTACAAGACGCCAGTCGGGCCGATCCGTCTGGACCTGAGCTACAACCTCAATCCGCCGAGCTACCCGGTGATTACGCAGGAGAGCACTCCCGGTCACTTCTATAACAACATGCCGCCGTACGTGGGCAACGCGGGCCACTTCAACTTCTTCTTCAGCATTGGGCAGAGTTTCTAGGATGAGTCTTCGGTTCTACACTTCGGGATGGATGGCTCTAGGAATGCTGCTGCTGGCGGCAGGGTTTGCAGATGCGCAGACGCAAACGCCTCTTCCGTTACAGGGCGCGCCTCCGAAGCCCGGACAAACGGCTCCGCTGGTTCCCGGACAAACGGCTCCGGGGCAGGCTCCTTCGGCCAGCAAGCCGGGCAAGGTGGAGGCCGGCGCGCCGACCCCGACGGCTGTGTCGGATCAGCCTGCTCCCGGCACCGGAGCTGGTGTGCTGGTGGACCAGGTCATTGCCGTGATCAACGGGGATTTGGTGCTCGAGAGCGATGTGGAGGAAGAGCACCGGTTTGAGGCGTTCCAACCGTTTTCCTCGGTCGATCCCCCGGCGACGCGGCAGACGGAGATTGAGCGTCTGGTCGATCGTGCGCTGATTCTGCAGCAGGCCAAGCTGCAGCCGGAGAACTCGGTCACCACCGAAGAGGCCGTCGCGCAGTTGAAGAAGGTGCAGGCGGAGATCCCGGCCTGCAAGCAGTACCATTGCGAGACCGAAGCGGGATGGGCAAAGTTCTGCAATGCTCAGGGGTTCACCGTCGCCGAGGTGACGGAGCGTTGGCGGCAGCGGATGCAACTGCTGAAGTTTGTCGAAGAGCGCTTTCAGATGGGCGTACAGATTACCCCGGCGGAGATCAAGGAGTATTACGCCAAGACGCTGCTGCCGGAGTTTGCGCGGCGCAAGGTTACGCCTCCGAAGTTCGAGGCGATCTCGGATCAGATCCGGGAAGTGCTGCTGCAGAAGCGGGTCACGGCGCTGCTCGACGATTGGCTGCGCTCGCTGAAGGCACAGGGATCGGTGCGCATTATGAAGCCGGAGGAGTCGCAATGAGCGAAGAGACAAAGCCCGGCGGAGGTCAAGCGGTCCCGGAGCCGGCGCCTGTCTTGAACCAGGGAGGCAGGTCACCGAGCAGGCATAGCCTCGGTGGGAAACTGGCGCTGGTGCTGGCCTGGCTGTTTGGCAGCCTCGCGTTGCTCCTGGTCATTCTGCTTTTTGGCGCGGCCTACTATACGCGCACACCCGACTTCCAGCGGCGCGTGAGCAAAGAGCTGGTCACGACCCTTGAGGATTCCATCGGTGGCCGGGTCGAGATTGGGGCGGTCCACTTCGATCTTTGGCATCTGGCGGTCGAGGTGGATGGCCTGGTGGTGCATGGCCTGGAAGGTCCGGGCGAGGCTCCCTATCTGGCGGCCGACAAGATCCTGGTGCGGATCAAAATTCTTAGTTTTCTGTCGCATGTCTCTGGGAGCGGATTGGCCTCGCACATTGGGCTGAACCTGCTGCGGGTGGAAGAGCCGCGGGTGCACCTGATCATCGACAAGCAGGGCAAGACCAACCAGCCGGTGCCGAAGAAGACAACGCAATCGAACGAGCCGGTGATGGATACGCTGCTCGATTTGAAGGCGCAGGATGTGGAGCTGGTGCATGGGTTGGCGCAGGTAAACGATCGTGCGATTCCGTTCAACCTGGCGGCGCACGACCTGAATGCGCAGGTCAACTACCTGGTGAAGACCGACCGGTATGGGGCGACGGTCGATCTGCGCGACCTGGTGACGCAGATCGCAAAAGAGCCCGAGGCAAGGTCCAGCCTGCATCTGGAAGCGGAGATAGGCCGCGACCTCGCGCTCTTGAAGGCATTCGATTTTCATTCAGGCGAGCACTCGGAGCTGACCGCCTCCGGTGGGCTGAACCACTTTGCCAACCCGGAGTGGCAGGCCAAGGTGGAAGGCGCGCTCGATCTGAAGCAGATTCAGGTGCTGGGCGGGGTGGACGGATTGGAGGCGGGCTCGGTGGAGCTTCACGTGGCCGGGCACAACTGTTCTGTGGCTCCGGTAGAGGCGCAGAAGCAACCCAAGCCGTTTCAGCGGTTCCGCAGCAAGCAGGAGGCGGTGACCTCGACGGCGAAGAGTCTGCCTCCCGATCCGGCTTGCCAGGCAGGTTATCTGCTGGTGGGCGAGGCGAAGCTGCACAACGCCGCCTACCGGAATGCCACCGTGCGGCTGCATGACATCAATGGCGGTGCGCAGGTGCACATTACGCCGACACAGTTGCTGTTTACGGCGCTGACCGGCTATCTTCCCGGCGGCGGGAGCGCGACCGGCGAGCTCAAGATCGACAACTGGCTGGGCGAGGTTCCGGCCAACACTCCTCCCAAATCGGCGACGGTCCAAGGCGCGGCGACGACGGCCAACAAGACTTCCGCAGCGATTACCGGCAAGAGTGCAGGCGTGGCTCCCCCAACAGTGCCGCAGGTGCTCCCGGCGCATGCCTATCTCACTGTCACGGCAGATCGCATTCCGTTGCGGACGATCATGGATGTGACGGCGCGCAAAGACTATGGCGATTTGGGCTTCGACACGGCGTTTTCCGGTCCGGTCAAGGCGGAGTGGGGCGGCCCGGCAACGGATATTACCGACACGGTGATCGTGGACGCAGACCTGAAGTTGGCGCCGACCGGCGTGCGACGGCGGGGTGCGCTCTCGGATATTCCGGTCACGGGCCAGATCCTGGGCCACTATGACGGCAAGACGGTGACCGTGGATCTGTCGCGCGTGGCGCTGAACACACCGCAATCGACATTGGCCGCCAGTGGCGTGCTGGGCGTCAACGCGGGAGACCGGCTCACGAAACTAAACGTCGATCTTTCACTGCGCAACCTGGGCGAGTACGACCAGTTGCTGCGGACGCTTGGAGTGACGGGCAATGGCAAGAAGGGCGCGGCGGCGATTCCGATTGCGCTGCACGGCTCGGCGCAGTTTCATGGCACAGCCGCGGGCGAGCTTGCGAAGCTCGATGTGAAGGGCCATTTGGAGGCCTCGAACCTGGAGGTGCTGGTTGGGCAGTTTCTGCCGCCGCCACCCGCGCCTTCCGCTCGTCCGGTAAACCTGGTGAGTGCGGCTTTGAGTTCACCGGCACCGGCTGCGGCGACACCTGCCTCGACCCCGACGGACGTGCACATCGACTCGCTGGTGGCCGATGCCGAGTACACGCCGCAGGGGCTGGCGGTGGGAAGCTCGACGATCACGCAGGGATCTGCAGTACTGCATCTCTCGGGTGCGGTGAAGCCGCGTTTGGCCTACGTTCATCGCAAGCCGACGTACGTGTGGGACGAGGGCACGAGCGTAAATGCCAAGGTGCAGCTCGGCAACGCGCAGGTGCAGGACCTGCTGGCGATCGCGGGTCAGCAGAAGAGCGTTCCGTTGACAGGCACCATCAACGTGAACGCGCAGGTAGCCGGAACCTTCGGCAACTTGAACGGCAGTGGGTCGATCGCTCTAGCAAGCGGGGTAGCGTACGGCGAGCCGTATGATGCGGTGAACGTAAACCTGGCGGTGACGGGCAGGGATGTCGAGGCGTCGCAGATCTCGGTGCGGCTGCATGGGATGACGATTGCCGGTAACGGCGGCTACGACCTGAGCAATAAGCACTTCCATGGGCACATTCAAGGCGATCACCTGCAGCTCTCGAAGTTTGTGACGATACAGCAGCAGAAGATCAACGCGGACGGCGTGATCGACCTTGTCGCGGACGCGAACGGCACACTTGAAGAGCCAAACCTCAAGGCGGACGTAAAGGCTACGAACCTGATTGCCGATGGGCAGCCGATCGGCAATGCGACGCTCGACGCGTACAGCCGGGGTAAGCTGGTCTTCTACAACTTGCAGACGGCTCTGCTGGGCGCGCAGATCGCGGCGAACGGGCAGACGGAGCTGACGGGAAACTATCAGACGACAGCCAAGGTGACGCTCTCCGGGCTGAATGTGGCGGAGGTGCTGGCGGCGTTTGCGCCCGGCAGCGGTGTGCAGACGACGTCCGAGATTGCCGGTACGGTGGAGATCAGTGGACCGGCGGCCAAGCCGACGGGATTGACGGGAAGAGCCCAGTTCAGTGCGTTTTCGCTAACCGCCCAAGGCCTGACCTTCAAGGCGGCGCAACCGCTGACAATCGGGCTGAAGAACGGTCTGGCGACGCTTGACCAGGTACACATCACGGGACCGGATACGGATCTGCGTGCCAGCGGATCGGCTCAGGTGTTCGGGGCCATCAATCCGAAGACGAAGCAACCGGACATGAAGAGCGGACGACTGGACATTCAGACCCTGGGCAGCGTCTCGATGGCCTTGGCGCAGACCTTCGATCCGGACCTGATTACCAGCGGTAAGGTCGTGTTTTCAGTGGGCGCGGGCGGGACGCTAGGCGATCCGGCACTCACCGGCAAGGTGCAGTTCCAGAACGTAAATGCGGCCGTTGAAGGAATTCCAAACGGCCTCAGCAGCATGAACGGGACGTTGGTCTTCAATGAAAACCGGTTGAACGTTGAGACGCTGACGGCGATGACCGGCGGCGGGCAGCTGAAGGTGACGGGATTCCTGACCTACCGGAATGGCATCTACGCCGACCTGACCGCGACGGGACAGACGGTGCGGGTGCGTCTGTATGGATTGAGCGCAACCTCGAATAGTACCTTGCATCTGCAGGGCGGAACCTCGAGCGCGCTGCTGAGCGGCAACGTGCTTTTAACGCGCTTTGGCGTAGGTGCGGACGTGGACTTTGCGGCATTTGCCGGATCGGGTGGGGTGCAGGCCCCGCCCGATCCGAGCGCGCCGTCCAACAAGATTCGGCTGGATGTGCAGGTCAACAGCTCGCCGCAGCTGGACTTCCAGAACAGCTACGCAAAGCTTGCCGGAACCGTGGCGCTTACGGTGCGGGGCACGGTGGCTGAGCCTTCGGTGCTGGGCCGAATTCAGATCACCGACGGCAGCGCGACCTTCGCCGGGACCAAATATCAGTTGCAGCGTGGAGATATTTATTTCACCAATCCGGTACGCATCGATCCGACGGTCGACCTCGATGCGACAGCGCGGGTCGAGACCTACGACGTGACGGTGGGCCTGCATGGCACGACGACCAACCTGCAGCCGACCTATCGCTCTGAGCCTCCGCTGAGTGAGGCCGATATCTTTGCCTTGCTGGCGCTTGGACGCACCCAGGAAGAGGCGCAGATCTACCAGGAACAGCAGGTGGCCGCGGGCACCGATCCGACGACCAGCGCGCTGCTGGGCGGAGCGCTCAACGCAACGGTAAGCAGTCGGGTGTCCAAGCTCTTTGGAGGCGGCAGCGTCAAAATCGATCCGGCCTTCATCGGGACGCTGGGGAACTCGACCGCGCGCATCACGGTGCAGCAGCAACTTTCGCGGCAGATCACATTGACCTATGCGACCAATGTGAACTCGTCCGCGCAGCAGTTGATTGCCGTGCAGTATGAGTTCAATCCAAACCTCTTTGTGGTGGCGACGCGCGATGAGACCGGGGTATTCAGCATCGTGTACAAGATTCGCAAGCGGTATAAGTAGACTGCAAGCATGACGACGCTCGCCAGAAATACCGCCGCAACGCTCGCGATGATCAAGTGGGAGCACTCCATCTTTGCATTGCCGTTTGCGCTGACGGGAGCGATGCTTGCAGCCAACGGCTGGCCTCCGGTGCTGAAGTTAGTGCTGATAGCCGTGTGCATGGTCTCGGCACGGTCGGCGGCGATGGCCTTCAATCGCCTGGTGGACGCAAAGCTGGATGCGGCTAATCCAAGAACGGCGATGCGTGCTTTGCCGGCCGGATTGCTGAGCACGTCGTTTGTGCTGGGCTTTGTGATTGCGACTTGCGCTGTGTTTGTCGCGGCGGCTGCGCTGTTGAATCGGCTCACGCTTGCCTTGGCGCCGGTCGCACTTGTGGTCGTGCTGGGGTACAGCTTCATGAAGCGAGTAACGCGGTGGTCTCACCTGGTGTTGGGGCTCGCGTTGGGAATCGCCCCGGCAGCAGCGTGGATTGCGGTGCGGGGCACGCTTGAGGTGCGAGTGCTGGTGCTGACGGCTGTGGTGATGTTGTGGGTAGGCGGCTTCGATGTGCTGTACGCTTGCCAGGACTTCGAGCACGATCGGCAGGTCGGCCTGCATAGTCTACCGGCGGCGTTTGGCTTGGACGGAGCCTTTCAAATCGCGCGAGCGATGCACCTGGCCATGGTCGCGCTGGCACTTTGGCTCGATCGTCTGTTCGCGCTTGGGCCGCTCGGCTATGTGGGCACGGCGGTGGTAGCGCTGCTTCTGCTGTATGAGCACAGCTTGATCTCGCCACGCGATCTGCGCCGCATGAACGCCGCGTTTTTTCTGCTGAACGGAATAATTTCTGTGGTGTTCTTTGTCTTTGTAGCGGTGGCGATTGAGGTTCGCCGATAGTAGCCCGTGCAGAGAAAAGCCCAACGATTGCCGGTGGGCTTTCCGCTGCAAACCTCCAGTGAGGCTGCCTGTTCTTGTGAATGCGATGTACGGTGCGACTTATATGCTTCTTCGACCAGAGAGCAGATTGAAGATAAGAACGATGACCGCGAGAACAAGCAGAATGTGAATCCAGCCGCCAAGGGTATAGCTGCTGACCAGGCCAACGGCCCACAAAACAATAAGCAGAATAGTAATCGTCCAAAGCATCGGGTTCTCCTAGGTGTGTCGTCCCGGCGGTTGTTCGCCGTGGTAAAAAGCAGGCCATTTCTCGAGCCCTATCGTAAGTTGCTGGGTGCGAACATGGGGTTGTCCTGTCAATTTTTCTTGAGGAGTTTGGTTGTGACGTCGAATCAAAGTGTGCAGAAACAGGACAGTTTAAGGTCCCGCATTGCGATTCAGGGAGAGGCGGGATCAAACAGCCACCTGGCAGCACTTGAGTACGCGGAAATCAGAGGCTTGCCGGCGCTGGTCGAGATCCTACCGTGCGCCACCTCCAGCGATGTCTTTGAGGCGCTAGTGACGGGAAAAGCGGAGTGTGCCGTGTTGCCCATCGAAAACACGTTGCATGGGTCGGTCTTTGAGCACTACGATTTGTTGCTTGAATACCCGGTAACGATTGTGGGCGAGCGCATGCTGCGGGTGCGGCACAATGTGATCGCTCCGCCGGGAGTTGAGTTGGCGAGCGTGCGGCGTGTGCTGTCGCATCCGGTGGCGCTCTCGCAGTGTCGCCGATGGCTCCGTGCGCATCCGGAGATGGAAGCGGTGCCCAACTATGACACCGCGGGAAGCGTAAAACAATTGATGGAGTCAGGCTGGAGAGATACTGCGGCTATCGCTCCGGAATTGGCCGCACGCCAGTACGGAGCCGAGGTGCTGGTGCAAGGAGTGGAGGATCATTCCGCAAACTTCACGCGTTTTTACGTGCTGGTGCGGGAGGACAAAGCTTCCCTGCCTCAAAATGCGAACAAGGTGAGCCTGGCATTCAGCCTGGAGCATCGACCGGGAACGCTTCTAACGGCTTTAGCAGGCTTTGTAGATGCGGGATTGAACCTGACCCGGATCGAATCGCGGCCGGTTCCTGGGTGTCCATGGGAGTACATCTTCTTTGTAGACCTTCGTTTTGAACAGAACGCCAAGTTGGATCACGCACTCCAACAGCTGACAGGGTGTAGCGAACATCTGCGCGAGCTTGGCCGGTATCGTCGCGCGGATTTCTAACCTGATTGCAAAAGAAAGATTGTTTGGTCGCTAAAGTTTTTCTAAAGATTGCCGATAAAGGGATTAGCAGGGTGAGCTGAGTCCTCGCTTCGACTTAATGCATCGAATGGCTAATAACTTGATAGAGGAACACTCAACATGCCAAATGATTTCGTAAGTGTCATCAAGCCGAGCGCACAACTGGGAGAGTCCGCCAGTAAGGTTCATGCCATCGCGGGTTCGGTGCCGGTTCTGCCGGTCAGGGATACCGTGTTATTTCCGCACGCGGTTCTACCACTCACGGTAGGACGTGAGAGTTCTATCCAGCTGATTCAATCGCTGGGCGAAGAGAAGACGATTTTAGTGGTGGCCCAGCGCGATGCGCGGTTGGACACGCCTGAGGGTGGCGATCTGCATGCGGTAGGAACGCGTGCAACGGTTCACAAAGTGGTTAAGATGCCGAACCAAAGCCTGTTCGTCTTTACAGAAGGGAACGAGCGTGTCCGGCTTGGGGAGTTTACGCAGCTACAGCCGTTCATGATGGCCGAGTTTGAGGCGATCGGCGAGATCGAGCCGGGGAAGTCGCCGGAGCTTGAGGCGCTGCAGCGTAACGTGGTGAGCCAATTTCAGCAAATTGTGACCTCGTCGCCGACTCTTTCGGATGATCTGCAGACGATTGCCATTAACATCGATGAGCCAGGCCGACTCTCCGACTTTATCGCGTCCAGTTTGCCTTTTCTCACCACCTCTGACAAGCAGGAGTTGTTGGAGATGCCGGAGGTCACGGCGCGTCTTGAACGAATCAACAAACACTTGGCCAAGGAGCTTGAAGTACAGCAGTTGCGCAACAAGATCCAAACCGAGGTGCAGGATTCGGTACAGCACTCACAGCGCGACTACTATCTGCGCGAGCAGATGAAAGCCATCCAGAAGGAACTGGGAGATCTGGACGACACACAGAAGGACATTGCCGACCTCAAAGAGAAGATCGAGCAAGCAGGAATGCCCGAAGAGGTCCAAAAAGACGCGCTCAAAGAGCTTGGACGTCTGAGCAGGATGAACCCGGCGGCTGCGGACTACTCGTTGACACGGAACTATGTCGAGTGGCTGGCTGTGCTGCCTTGGGCAAAGACAAGTTCAGGCGAGGTGGATATTCTAAAGGCGCAGAAATGCCTGGACGAAGATCACTATGGTCTAAAAAAGGTCAAAGATCGCATTCTCGATTACCTCTCCGTCCGACGCTTGAAGCCGGACATGAAGGGACCCATCCTGTGCTTCGTCGGACCTCCCGGCGTGGGTAAGACTTCGCTCGGCCGCTCCATTGCGCGGGCGCTTGACCGTAAGTTCTCTCGTATTTCACTTGGTGGTATGCATGATGAAGCGGAGATCCGAGGACACCGCCGTACGTATATCGGTGCGCTTCCGGGTCAAATCATCCAGCACTTGAAGCGAGTGGAGGTCAAGGATCCGGTGTTCATGCTGGATGAGATCGACAAGCTTGGCCGCGACTTCCGTGGCGATCCGGCAAGTGCCTTGCTCGAAACACTCGATCCAGAGCAGAACAATACGTTTCGGGATAACTACCTGGATCAGCCGTTCGATCTATCGAAGGTCCTCTTTATCTGTACCGCAAACCAGCTAGATACGATTCCGGGACCGTTGCTCGATCGTATGGAGATTATTGAGCTCACCGGGTACACCGAGGAGGAGAAAGTTGCGATCGCGGAGCGTTATCTAATTCCACGGCAGATCAAGGAGAACGGGCTTCCGCCGGAAATGCTAGAGTTTCCGCAGGAGAGCGTGGCACTGATAGCGCGGCACTATACACGCGAAGCTGGCGTCCGCAAATTGGAGCAGCAGATCGGCACTATCTGCCGCAAACTGGCACGCAAGATTGCCGAAGGACGGACGGAGAAGCTGATCATTACGCCAGAGATAGTGCACGAGTTCTTGGGCGGAATTAAGGTACGCGTCGATACCGAGATTGCCGAGCGGACGAAGCGCGCCGGAGTAGTCGTGGGTCTGGCCTGGACGCCGGCCGGCGGAGACATCCTCTTCATTGAGGCCAATAAAATGAAAGGCAAGGGAGGCTTCAACATCACAGGGCAGATTGGTGACGTGATGAAGGAGTCGATGCAAGCGGCGCTGACCTGGGTACGGTCGAATGCAAAGCCGCTGGGCTTAGAGGAAGACTTTACCCGGGAGCAGGATATCCACATTCACGTGCCTGCCGGTGCTATCCCCAAGGATGGCCCGAGTGCAGGCGTCACCATGGCGACGGCGCTGGTAAGCCTGATGACGGATAAATCGGTACGTCCATTGCTGGCCATGACGGGTGAGATAACGCTGAGCGGTGATGTACTTCCGGTCGGCGGGATTAAGGAGAAGTTCCTGGCAGCAAAGCGGGCGGGTGTTCGCGATGTCATTTTGCCGGTCGACTGCAAGCAGCAGGTGGATGAAGATTTGACTCCGGATCAGACGGAGGGGATCACGATTCACTACGCGCGCTGCATTGAGGACGTACTGGCAGTAGCTTTGCCCAAGGACGCTGTGGAAGAAGAGAAAGACGAGGAGATACGCGAAGAAGTGCTGAGTGCAGTTGCCGCTTGAGCTTATCGTGAGGTGTGGGCGGATCAGGCAAAACTGCCGGTCCGCCTTCTTTCGTGAACGATGCCTTCTACGGGAATGCGCTTTGGTTGTGGGTTAAGCCAAAACGGATGAATATCGAATGCTGTGCTTCTGAGAGGATGAATACAGAGGTTTTGGCCTCGCTAGATGGACGACGCGGTGTGTGAGTAGCGCGACGTAATGTATGTACACGCCGTAGAGTGTGCGTAACAAGGTAAGTTGATTTGGATATGTTTCTCTCCGGGTAAACTTTGCAGATGTGAATGCACTCCTAAGCAGCAAGGGGAAAACATGGCAACCAAAAAAGCGGCTGCAACGAAAGCCGCGGCGAAGAAGGACGCGTCAAGCAAGAAAGCCGCCGACAAAAGTGTGGCTGCAAAGACATCGAGCAGACGGTCCGTATCGCTGCCAAAGGAAGGTAAGGACCCGAAGGGTGGGCTGACGGCCGAAGGTCGAAAAGTTTACAACGAAGCGACGGGTGGTCATCTTCGCCCGGGAGTGAAGGGTGCAGCGGATACGCCGGAGAAGAAGAAGCGCAAAGGATCTTTTCTGACGCGTCACTTTACCACTCCTCCGGGGCCAGTGGTAAAGGATGGTAAGCCGACTCGTCAAGCACTCCAGGCTGCGGCTTGGGGAGAACCTGTACCCCAAAGTGAGGCGGATGAAAAGAAGCTTGCGGCCAAGGGGAGGAAGCTTCTAGCTGAGGCGAAGGAAAAGTAAGCACGAGAAAAGACCCAGGTCTCTAAGGTGAGAACTGGGTCAGTGCTGCATAAGCGGCGCGGTGTTAGATCTGGCCGGTCGAGGCTGGGATGGAGAATGGAGGAATTTCGTTTAGAGGAGTGGTCGGCTTCGTCACCCCGAGCTGTTGCATGATGCCGGCTTCGTCTGAGCTTCCCCAGCGTTCAGCAATCTGTCCATTCTTGTTATAAAGGCCAATTTGCATCCCGCGGGCTTTGATCTTCTTGCCGGTTGCAGGAATCCCCTGAAACGGACCTTCCTGGGTGCCGGTGATCGTGTAAGCAAAGGCAACATTGTCTTCGTCGGAAACGATATGCTCGACGGCAATCTTCAGATTAGGAAAGGCGGTACGAAACTCAGTGAAGAAATCAATGAAGCCTTGAGGACCTTTGCCCTGCGTAGGCGCTGGGTCGTGATCCTTTACGTCAGCGGCGAAGTATTCCTTGAGTTCGTCGAGGTTGCCTTTGTTGATGGCTTCACTCATTTTCTTTGCATTTGCGAGATTCAGTTCTTGTCCCATATGTAACTCCTACTTTCTAAGATGCTTGGAAGGTCAAGATGGCTTGCCCGGCTTCACATTGATATGCTCGATGGATGCGCGTGCATATGCTCTACTTCGGAGTAGTCAAGGAGCTTTTCGGGTGCAACAGCGATGCGGCGGAGCTTCCGGAAGGGAGCTCCGTGGAAGATTTGCTGGAGTTGTTGCAAGGCGGACTCCATAAGGTTCCGGAGGTATGGAGGTTCATGGCCGTGGCGGTCAATCGTGAGTATGCCGGGAAGGCGACGGTGCTCCGCGAGGGGGATGAGGTGGCGTTGCTGCCTCCGGTGAGCGGGGGTGTGCAATGAGAGTCCAGATTTTGGATACGGTGCTACCGACGGCAGAGGTCCTTACGGAGATCAAGGACGGAGCCGACGGAGCGGTGTGTGTCTTTGATGGAATCGTGCGGAACAACACGCGTGGGCGCCAGACTTTGTATCTGGACTACGAGGCGTTTCGGGAGATGGCACTGACGCAGATGGAGAGCCTGGCGGCGGAGGCGGTGACGCGTTTCGGGGTACGGGAGGTGGCGCTGCTGCACCGTCTGGGCCGCCTGCAGGTAGGCGAGACAAGTGTTCTCATCGCGGTGGCAAGTGCGCATCGAGGTGTAGGGTTCGAGGCTTGCCGATGGCTCATCGATACGCTCAAGAAGCAGGTGCCGATCTGGAAGAAAGAGACGTTTGTGGATGGGGCCGTCTGGGCGGATGGTGAGCCGTTTCCGGAGAATTTGGGGCTGACGCGTTAGAAGCTATCGGACGCCGTGCGAGAAGAAGAAGAAAATACGGGGATTCTGGCTTCGCCAGAATGACGACGTTAACCGATGATGTTTGCGAGAGGGCTTAGACCAATACGGGAATTCTGGCTTCGCCAGAATGACGACGTTAACCGATGATGTTTGAGAACGAGATGACTCCTACTTCCGTTGCGGCGATTGTGGTTTTGTTTCATCCTCCTCCGGGCAGTGTGCGGCGACTGCTTGCCGGCATTCGGGAGCAGGTGAACCAGGTTTGGCTCATCGACAATACCCCCGCAATGGGCGAGGCTGCGGACCCGGAGTGGAAAGCGGCGGGTGTTGTCTTCCGGGCGCTCGGAGAGAACCGGGGGATTGCCGCGGCGCAGAATGCCGGCATCCGCGAGGCGCTGGCGGCGGGGTCCACGCATGTGCTGCTCCTGGATCAGGATAGTTTTCTTCCTCCCGGGACGGTGGAGGCGCTGCTGGCGGGAGAGCGGAGGCTGCTCGGGCGTGGGATGGCTGTGGCTGCGGTCGGTCCTGTCTTTGTCGATGAGAAGACGGGGTTGCGCAATAAGACGCACCACCATCGCTGGCTGCGGCTGGTAAAGCCGTTCGTTCCTGCCGAGGCAACGGAGCCGCTCGAGACGGACTGGCTGATTGCGTCGGGGTCGCTGGTGCGGAGCGAGGTGCTGATGCGGATTGGGCTGATGCGGGAGGAGCTGTTTATCGATGGGGTGGACATGGAGTGGGGCTTGCGGGCGCGGAGCCTTGGTCTGCGCAGCTTTATCGTTCCTACAGCGCGGATCTCGCATAGCATTGGGGACGCGTTTATCAAGCTGCTGGGTGTCAGCGTGATGGTGCACAGCGAGGTGCGCAACTATTATATGGCGCGCAACTGGATGTACCTGCTGCGTTTGCGCACGATGGGCGCACGATGGCGCTCCGGTTTGCCGTTGCATCTGGCCAAGTTCTTGCTGGTGCACACCTGGTTTGCCACGCCTCGGCACAAGCGGGCGACGCTGTTTGTCCGCGCGTTGTGGGATGGCGCATTCGGAAGGATGGGACCCTACCGGCCTTGGGCAGCACAGAAGCCGTGACGACCGGCAAGACGATCGAGAGTGGAAGGCGCTGCACTCCTACCGGGTTGCGCTCTGGTATGCTCAGCTATCGATTCAGAACGGCCTCAACCCCGAAGAGCCTGCGCGAGATCAGTGATATGCGCCACGTTTGCCGGCTGGGTTTGCGGATCAAGGGACCAAGCATTGGTGTTTGTTAGGTGGACGTCTTCTCTCTCGCTCGCTCTTGTTTTATTGGTTCTAGGCAGCGTGTCGCTCCATGCGCAAGCCCCGACCAGCGACCAGGTGGACTGTAAGGATCCGCTTTGGGCGAGTACCTCGGCGTGCCAGACAACGGGTTCGGTCCTGGGCGGTGGACCGGGGGGGGGAGCCGATCCGGCAGCAGTTCCGTCGCAGACGACCGCTCCGCAGACGGGTTTGCCGGGTCAGCGGACGCCGGATCGCAGTGGCCAGGTGTACGTCGATACAGCCGGCAATGAAGAGAGGCGCCAGCAGCAGACAGAGGTCGAGCGCTCCGGCCGTCTTTTTGCTCCGGATCCGGTGATCGATCTGCAGCGGCTAGCCAAGGCGTCCACGGGCGAGTCCCTGCAGGTGTTTGGGCGGGATCTGTTTGCGAAGGCTCCCTCGACGTTTGCCCCGGCGGACCAGGTGACGCCGCTGCCAGACTATGTGATCGGGCCGGGAGACCAGATTCTGCTGCGTTTGTGGGGGCACGATTCGCTGAACAGTCAGTTGACCGTGGATAGCTCAGGGTCGATCTTTGTGCCGCAGGTTGGCGCAATCCACGTGGCGGGGCTGCGCTTCGATCAGCTGCAGAACACGATCGGCGCGGAGTTGAGTCATTCCTTTCGCAACTTCAATCTCTCGGTGAATCTGGGCACGCTGCGGTCGATCCAGGTGTATCTGCTGGGCGAGGCGCGACGGCCGGGGGCGTACACGGTGAGCGCGCTGAGCACGGTGCTGAACGCGCTGCTGGTCTCGGGCGGCCCGGATGTGCAGGGGTCGCTGCGGCGGATTCAGGTACGGCGCGAGGGGCAGGCGCCGCTCGAGTTCGACGTGTACGATCTGGTGCTGCATGGGGACAAGTCGAAGGATTTCCGGCTGCAGCCGGGCGATACGATCTTTATTCCTCCGGTGGGTGCGCAGGTGGCGCTGGCGGGCAGCGTGCGGCACCCGGCGATCTATGAACTACGTGGCGAGACTACGGTAGCGGAGTTGCTGGCGATGGCGGGCGGGTATTCGGCGACCGCCTCGCGCACCCAGATTTCGCTGGAGCGGATTGAGGGTGGGGAGGTGCGCCGGACGCTGAGCGTCGGTCTCAGCACGAGTGGTGTGGATGGATCGGGTCTGGCGATGCCGTTGCGGGATGGCGACGTGCTCTACGTGAACCACATCACGCGCGGGTTTGAGCAGACGGTGACCATTCGCGGCAATCTGGCCAATCCGGGCCGGTTTCCGTGGCATGCGGGGATGCGCCTCAGCGAGATCATTCCGGACCGTGCCTCGCTCCTGACCAATGGCTATTGGCGCGAACGCAACCTGCTGGGCGTGCCGACGCCGCTGTTTGAGCCGCGCGAAACGATGCCGCAGACTAGGTCCTTGCCGTATCCGTATACGAACGGCACGGGCTATGGAACTGGAGCGGAGCAGCCCGGGCAGCGGCAGGGTGAAGGCAACGCGCTTGCCCAGGCAAACTCGGAGGCGGCGGGCCAGGCGGCTGCTGCAGGAGCGGGACTGGCGGGCGTCTTCGGACGATTTGGGGGGACGGATCCAACACAAACCGCTGCGTCGGGGGGGCAGGAGGACGCGTATGGCGTGTCCTCGCAGACCAACGGCACGCGTGCGGAGGCGAATCGTTCCAATACGGCTGAGTCGAATTTGACGCGCGGCTCGCTGGCCGAGGAGCAGGAGTTGGCGATGAATTCGAGCCTGGCGAGCCGGGCGGTGCCGAATCGTATCCAGATTCCAGCCGCGGAGATCGACTGGTCGTATGCGGTCATTGAACGGCTCGACCCGGACACGTTGAAAAGCTCGCTGGTACCGTTCAAGCTGGGTCGGTTGGTGCAGGATCATGACGAGGCGCAGAACCTGGAGTTGCAGCCGGGGGATGTGGTCACGATCGTTTCGCAGACGGACGTGCATGTGCCGATCGACGAGCAGACCAAGTATGTGCGGCTGGAAGGGGAGTTCGCGGGCGCGGGAACGTACAGCGTCAAGCCGAACGAGACGCTCGATGAGCTGGTACGGCGTGCCGGAGGGTTGAGCTCGAAGGCGTATCTGTTTGGGGCAAGTTTTACCCGGGAGACGGCGCGAGTGCTGCAGCAGCAGCGCCTGGATGAATATGTGGCGACGCTCTCGATCGACCTGGAGCGCTCGGCTGCGGTGCGTACGGCTTCCTCGACGACAGGAATTACGGACCCGAATGCGTTGGTGCAGCAGCGTAGCCTGGTCTCGCAGTTGAAGGAGTTGCGTGCAACGGGGCGGATTGTGCTGGAGTTCCGGCCAGACAGCATGGGTACGGAGGCGATTCCAAAGCTGCCGATGGAGGATGGCGATGTGTTTCGCATTCCTTCGCGGCCGCTCATCGTAAGCGTCATCGGCGCCGTGTATGGGCAGAATGTCTTTCTGTACGACGCGCATCGCCGGGTGGGTGATTATGTGCAGTTGGCGGGCCGGCCAAATCGGATTGCCGACTGGAAGCACGCCTTTATCATCCGTGCGGACGGGGCGATCTACAGCCGCGAGCGGGCGCAGGGAGTGTGGTCGAACACGTTTCTACAGACCCAGGTGTATCCGGGCGATACGATTGTGGTTCCGGAGAAGTTGATCAAGCCCTCCACGCTGCGCCAAGTGCTGGACTACTCGCAGCTATTCTCGCAGTTTGCGTTGGGGGCGGCGGCGGTCAATGTGGTTCGCTGAGACGGGCGCGCGGTGAGGCCGGCCGGGCCAGCGCAGCCCGCTGAATCTGCGCCACGGACGTGTGCGGTCGTCGTGCTTTATCGGCCGCAGCTGGAGGTGCTGGAAAGGCTGTTGCGCAGTCTGGAGGGGCAGGTAGAAGGGGTGCATGTGGTGGACAACACCCCGGCCGGCGAGGTGCATGCGCCGCCAGTGCAGGAGACCGAGCAACTGCGTTACTTTGCTTTGGGAAGCAATCGTGGCCTGGCCGCGGCGCAGAACGTGGGTCTGCAGGCAGCGATCGACAAAAACTTTACCCATGTGCTGCTGCTGGACCAGGACAGCGAGTTATCGGCGGAGATGGTCCGTGGATTGCTGGCGGCGGAGCAGCGTCTCTTGCAGGCCGGCCACAGCCTGGCCGCGGTAGGAGCGATGTATGTGGACGCGAAGACGGGAGTGCCGGCTCCGGCGCACCGGTATCACCCCTTTCGCTTTGAAAAGGTGCGGGTTGCGGTGGGAAGCCAGCCGGTGGCGACGGACTGGCTGATCTCCTCGGGATCGCTGATCCGGACCGAGGTCCTGACAAGGGTGGGTCTGATGCGCGAAGATTTGTTTATCGACCTGGTGGATACGGAGTGGGGTCTGCGCGCGCGGCACCTGGGCCTGCTGAGCTTTCTGATTCCCGAGGTTTCGATGGCTCATAGCATTGGGGACGATGTGGCGCATCTTTTGGGCCGGAAGCTGATGCTGCATGGCGAAGCACGCGTTTACTACATGCTGCGCAACAATTCTTACCTCATGCGGGTTCCAACGATGGGATGGAAGTGGCGTTCCAACGTTCCTCTGAATCTTTTCGTCTCGATCGGGGTCTCGATATGGCTTAGCAAAGACAGGCGAAGGCGCATGCTGCTGCTCTTGCGCGCTCTTTCGCATGGTCTGCTGGGAAGATTGGGACCATGGAAGCAAAGTGACGTGGAGCAAAGTGACGTGGAGCAAAGTGACGAGGCATGAGGTTGCGTGCGAAGGAGGTAGGGATGCGGAGCAGGTTGAGCGCAGTATTGCAGAGCGGTAGAACGGGGTTCTCTTGATCTAGACAGAGGGTGTCGCGGTTGGGTATCTTGCCTCTTTCGCAGAATCACGGGAAGGCGTGCTTGCGGTATTATCGTCCTACAAAGTTAAGGCGTTGGCGTCATGAGCTGCCTGTGGCATTCGGAATAGGTTGCGCTTGGCTCAGATTTGCGCGGACTCATAAAAGCTATGATGGTGCTTGAAAAGATAGCCAGAAAGACGCCTCGTTCTCCTTTTAGGAGAGACGTGGCCGTTGTGATTCCGACCTACAATGCCAGCCCCTACTGGCGCGATCTGCATATTGCTCTCAAGCGAGAAGGAGTGCCGCGGGATCGTGTGCTGGTCATCGATTCGAGCTCTACCGATGACACGTGTGCGTTGGTCAGGTCTGCCGGATACTCGCTGAAGAAGATACCTAAAGAGCAATTTAGGCATGGGGCTACACGGCAGCTCGCGGCTGATCTCTTACCCTGGGCTGAGATTCTGGTGTTTTTGACGCAGGATTCTCTGCCGTGGGGACACGAGCCTCTTCATACACTCCTGTGCTCGTTTGACAATCCGCAGATCGGTGCTGTGTATGGACGGCAGCTACCACGCATGTTGGCAGGACCGATCGAGCGACACGCGCGGCTGTTCAACTATCCGGCCCGGAGCGATGTGCGCAGCTTTGAGAGCCGAACGCGCCTGGGAATTCGGGCAGCCTTCTTTTCGAACAGCTTTGCCGCGTATCGGCGCTGCGCGTTCGACGAGGTGGGCGGGTTCCCCAAAGATACGATCGTGTCGGAAGAGGTAACGGTGGCGGCGCGGATGCTGATGGCAGGCTGGCAAGTCAGCTACCAGGCAGAGGCGACCGTGATCCATTCGCATGGCTTTACGGTAGGGCAGGAGTTCTCGCGCTACTTCGATATCGGGGTGCATCATGGCCGGGAGAAGTGGCTGATGGAGGCCTTTGGACATGCCGGAGGTGAGGGCCGCGCGTTTGTGATGTCGGAGCTGCGGTATCTTCTGGAGACCAGCCCCGCGCTGATCCCCCTGGCGCTGTTACGCACTGGATCCAAGTGGATGGCTTACCAACTTGGCCGCCGGGAAGAACATCTGCCGGTTAGCTTGAAGGGTCTGCTTTCGGGCCAGCCAGGCTTCTGGCAGGACGATTGGGAGGAGCCTAGCTCGTCCAGGTCGACGGTTGCTGCGCAGATTTCGGGATAGGCGATGGTTCGGGTGCAATCGTTTTGGGTTACGTGGGCGTATCATTTCGCTACTGGCGTTCGTCCAATAGAATGTACGCGGGAAGCTTTGCCTCGTGTCACTGCGCCGAACGATTTTGGAGAAGACTGAATGCCGAAGACCCCGAAGATCCTGTTGTTAGGTGCCTCTGTTGTCCTGGTTTTGACTGTATTTTTGGGTCTGCGTGAGAGTCCAGTGAGTGCTGCCTCGGAGCAGGCGGATGGAGCATACCGCCAGATCGACGTGTACAGCGAGGTGTTGCGGCACATTCAGTCCGACTACGTGTCCGATCCAAATATCCCCTCGGTCACGAACGGGGCATTGCGTGGGCTGCTTGAATCGTTGGACGCGGACTCTAGCTATCTGACCCCGACGGACTACAAGGCGTATAAGGCGGACCGAGCGAAGGGCGAGGGCAAGGCGCAGGTAGGAATCAACGTGTCCAAGCGTTTCGGCTACGCTACGGTAGTCTCGGTGGTTCCGGGGAGCCCGGCGGACAAGGCGAGCCTGGTGGACGGAGACATTCTCGAAGCGATCAATGGTGTGGATACGCGTGA
>CALMVK010000143.1:29725-35176 GCA_937873145.1 uncultured Granulicella sp.
GATGTGGCCGCGGGCGATATGCTCGAGGCAACCAGGCTGGCAAACTTCTTTATGAAGTCGGGCACGATTGCGACGTTAGAAGGTCAACGTGTGCAGAAGGTCACCTATACGGCGGACCCAGCGAAGACGCTGGTTCCGGTGAGCCCAATGGTCGTGCTGGTCAACCGGGGAACGGCGGGTCCGGGTGAGCTGGTGGCTGCGGCTTTACTCGATTCCAAGCGGGCCGAACTGGTGGGGGAGAAGACGTTTGGCGAGGGCGCGCAGCAGAAGACGTTCGAGCTGCCGGACGGCGCTGCGCTGATCCTGTCGGTAGCCAAGTATGAGTCTCCCTCCGGCAAGAAGCTGCAGGATGATGCGGTGACTCCCGGGGTCCTGGTAGCAGGAAACTTCGACGACAATGGAGGCGACGAGGACGATACTGCCACGGCTGCCCAGCCGGTTACGCCCAAGAAGCCGACTGTGCAGGTGGATGATCAACTTTCGAAGGGACTGGAGCTGCTGAAGGCGAAGGCTGCGTAGTCTGCAATCGCTTCCATCCAGATGAGATCGTCTAAGACCGACCCGATCGCTCCAGGTCGGCCAGCTCACCATGGTAAGGTGGGAGGGCTGTGAATATGCTTTCTACCGAATCTCGGGAGGCTGAAACGCCGGGTATTGTCACGCCAGCAGTGTCCTGGCGTGCTCGTCTGCGCGGGATCGTGGACTGGTTTTGGCTGCCTGCTCGTCACAGTCGCGCGCGGCGCATGTTTCCTTTGCTGCTTACGTTGTCTGTGCTGTTCGGCATTTTGTGTGGGCTGGTCGTGGTGTACTCGATCGACCTGCCGCAGATGGAAGACCTGGCTCGGTATCGGCCGAATACGACAACCGAGCTGCTGGATGTGAATGGGCAGGAGATCGGGTCGTTTGCGTTGGAGCGGCGTGTGGTGATTCCGTACACGGACGTTCCACAGGTCCTGCAGGACGCCATCATCTCGATTGAAGACAAAAGCTTTGAGTGGAACTGGGGGGTCAACCTGTTTCGCGCGGCGGAGGCAGCCTACCAGGATATTCAGTTGCGCTCGCGTGCGCAGGGTTCGTCGACCTTGACGATGCAGCTAGCGCGCAACCTGTTTCTCTCGTCGCAAAAGACGTACGGGCGCAAGCTGCAGGAGATCTTCCTGACGGTGCAGATCGAGCGGCGATTTACCAAGCAGCAGATTCTAACTCTGTATGTGAACCAGATCTATCTAGGACACGGACGCTATGGATTTGAGGCCGGCAGCGAGTATTACTTTTCGAAGCACGTGAAGGACTTGACGTTAGCCGAGGCGGCGCTTCTGGCCGCGCTGCCTAAAGGGCCGGAGTACTACTCGCCCATCCGGGACCCGGAGCGGGCGGTGCGGCGGCGCAATCTTGTGCTTCAAGAGATGGAGCACGACGGCAAGATCTCCGCGCAGCAGGCGGCCGCGGCCAAGGCTGAGCCGCTGGGGCTGAAGGTGGAGGTGCCCCCGAACAGCGTTGCTCCCTATTTTGTCGAGGAGGTGCGGCGGCAATTGGAGAAGGAGTATGGCGTCGAGGAGGTACATGGCGCGGGGCTTCGGGTGTATACGACGCTCAACATGAGCCTGCAGACGGCGGCCAATAAGGCTGTGCTCGAAGGCGCGGCAAAGTACGAGCGGCGCCATGGATGGAAGGGCAATCTGCAGAATGTGATTTCGGCGGGGCTCGATGCCGAGGCATACAAGCATCCGGACTGGCTGCAGACGGTAGCGGCGGGCGATTACGTCCACGGCATGGTGACGGAGGTGACGCCGCGGCTGGTGACGGTGAAGGTAGGCGCGCAGCAGGTGACGCTGGGCCAGGAAGATTGGGCGTGGACGGAGAAGGTGTCGGCGGCGAACTTTCTGAAAACGGGCGACCTGGTGTATGTGCGGGTGACATCGATGGAGTTGGATGGCGCAGGCAAGGCAGTGCTCGAGCAGGACTCGGGCGTGCAGGCTTCGCTGATGGCGATCGACAACTCGAACGGCGAGGTGATGGCGATGGTGGGCGGCCGCGACTATGCGCTGAGCCAGTTCAACCGGGCGACGCAGGCGCAGCGGCAGGTGGGGTCGTCGTTCAAGCCGTATGTGTATACGGCGGCGATCGAGAATGGCTCGAAGCCGGGAGACATTGTGGTGGATGCGCCGACTTCGTTCCCGACGCCGAGCGGATGGTATACGCCGCACAACTATGAGCCGGACTATCGTGGCGCGATGACGCTGACGAGCGCGTTTGCGGAGTCGCGCAATATTCCGGCGCTGAAGCTGGCACACCAGGTGGGCATCAAGACGGTCATCGAGGTAGCCAAGCGCTTTGGGATTACAAGCAATCTTCCGGCGTTTTTGCCGGTGGCGATCGGCGCGGCGGACCTGACGCTGGCCGAACAGGTGGGTGCGTATACGGTTTTTCCGAACGACGGCATTCGGATTGAGCCGCACTATATCCGCAAGGTGACGCAGGCGGATGGCGTGCCGCTCGATGCACCGAAGCCGCGGGTGAATGAAGTGATCTCGGTGGAGACCGCGCGCACGATGATGACGATGCTGAAGGCAGTGACGACGTATGGGACGGCCGCTGTGGCGTCCAGCCTGCATCATCCGTTTGGGGGCAAGACGGGCACGACGAACGACTATACGGATGCCTGGTTTATCGGGTTTTCTCCGTCGGTGACGGCGGGAGTATGGATTGGGTTCGACAGCCGCCAGACGCTGGGGGAGAAAGAGACGGGCGCGAAGGCGGCGCTGCCGATCTGGATGGACTTTATGCGAACGGCGATCGAAGACAAGGATGATGAGATGTTCGCGGCAGAGGGTGCGCCGAAGAAGCATCTGGCGGTGGCGGTGACGGAGGACGTGGAGAAGCCGGAGGCTCCGGATGCGACTGCGACACCGGACCCCTCAGAGGAGCCCAAGCCAGCGGAACCTCCGGCCAGTACGGCCCCGACTGCCCCTGTCTCACCGCCACCGACGGTCGCACCTCCGCCTCCGGTCAGCTAGCCGCTACCGGTGAGTCGCCCCCCCCCCGGGGGGTGCCAGGCCCTAAGTCTATTGTTTGCCACAGATAGATATGCTAAGTTGGGTAAAGTCGTGTGTCTAAAAGACTTACAGGCAAAGTCGTCAAAACAAAGAAGATATGGACTTGTTCCCGACGTACGGCAAAGTGCCGCTTCCTTAATTTGAGCTATACCTCTATTCTAACGAATCGGAGAGGGAGATGTGCCAAGTATCTATGCCGGCAAAGTGTTCAAAACAGGCTACTTACGAAGATTTTGAGGAATCCGGGGCTTGACAGGGTTCTTTTTTGCTGTGCCGGTAAAAGCGAAATACGGGGATTCTGGCTTTGCCAGAATGACGGCTGAAGAAGTGAGATACGGGGGTTCTGGCTTTGCCAGAATGACGGCTGAAGAAGCGCAATACGGGGATTCTGGCTTCGCTAGAATGACGGCTGAAGGGAAGGAAGCGAATATGTGGATTTTGGTTTCGTCAGGATGACGGCTATGGAAGCCGGGTAGGTCTATCAGACTTTTTGCTGAGGTTTGCGAGGCGGAAGAAATCCGTGGCCTGGCGGACGTCTTTTCCGATCTGGGTGCGGAGGGCTTCGGGAGTCGGGAAGCGAGCCTCGGGGCGGAGGCGCTTGAGGAAGGCGAGCTCGAGGGTGGTGTGTTCGGTGAGCGAGAGTGGGTGGAAGTTGAGCAGGTGGGACTCGATGGTGAAGGAATCGGCGCCGAAGGTGGGGCGATTGCCGATGTTGGTGACGGCTTCAAAGCACTCGGCGGCTGAGCCGGTGCCGACGGCCAGCGAGGTGATGTAGACGCCGTGGGCGGGGATGAGCTCGGGGTAAGGGGCGAGGTTGATGGTGGGGACGGTGTAACGCGTGCCGTAGCCGCGGCCGGAGACGGGGTGCGAGCAGAGGGTGAAGGGCCGGCCGAGCAGGGCGCGGGCGCGGGAGACGTCGCCGGTAGCGAGCAGGGTGCGGATGCGGCTGGATGAGACGGGACCTTTGCGCAGCAGGTACGGAGCGTAGCCGTAGACGGTGAAGCCTAGCTGGGCGCCAAGAGCCTCCAGGCCCTGCATGTCGGAGGAGGCCTGGTAGCCGAAGCGGAAGGTTTCGCCTTCGTGGACTTCCTGGACGTGGAGGCGGTCGCGCAGGATCTCACGGGCGAACTGCTCGGCGGTGAGCTGGGCGAGCTCGGAGGTGAAGGGCAGGACGAGGGTGGCGTCGATGCCGGTGGCGGTGAGCTGGTCGAGTTTTTGGGGGAGCGGGGTGATGAGGGAGTGCGGTGCGTCGGGGCGGAGGACGCGGACGGGGTGGGGATCGAAGGTGAGGGCGAGAGAGCGGAGGGCAAGGGTGTGGGCTCGCTGGCGAACCTGGTCGATGACCCAGCGATGGCCGCGGTGAACGCCGTCGAAGTTGCCGATGGTGGCGATGGTGGGGCCGAAGTCGGGGGGGATCTCGTCGAGAGAGCGGAAGATCTTCATGGGGTGGCTTGGAGGTGTGTGGTTGGAGGCGGAGAAAGGACAACGGCAAATACGGGGATTCTGGCTTCGCCAGAATGACGGCTCCGGGACTGATCGGGATACGGCGTGAGAGGTGCTTTCGTCAAACTTTGACCTCCGGGGCGATGTCGAAGTCGAGCTTCAGGCCATCGTAGGCGAGGCGGATGTACGGGGGTAGGCTGGCCTCAGTCTGGGCGTGGTCGAGGTCATGGGACATGTGGGTGAAGAAGGCGCGGCGCGGTTTGAGTTGCTCGACGAAGGCGATGGATTTGGCGAGGTGGGAGTGGCTGGGGTGCGGCTCGCGGCGGAGGGCGTCGAGAATGAGGACGTCGAGGCCCTGGAGGAGCGGGATGGACTCCGGTGGGAGGTCGCTCATGTCCGTGAGGTAGGCGGCGGAGCCGAAACGATAGCCGGTGATGGTCTCGCGGCCATGGATGACGGGGATGCGCTCAAAGTCGGCTCCGAAGAGGTGGGTAATGGCACCGGGGGTGCTGGGGATTTCGTGGATGGCGACGCGGGCGCTGGTCGGGTAGCGGTCCTCGGTGCGGAAGGTGTAGCCGAAGACGCGGCGCAGGGCGGTGGCGGTGGGAGCATCGGCGTAGAGGGGGATCTCGGCGCGGAAGCTGAGCGGGCGGAGGTCATCCATGCCGAGGATGTGGTCGGCGTGGTGGTGGGTGTAGAAGACGGCGTCGACACGGCAGAGGCGCTCGCGGAGGGCCTGCGCGTGGAAGTCGGGGCCGGTGTCGATGAGGACGGTGTGGTTGTTGTACTCGATACGGATGGAAGGGCGGGTGCGCCGGTTGCGTGGGTCGCCGCCGGGATCGACGGCGGAGCGACAGACGACGCAGGAGCAACCAAGCGTGGGGACGCCCATGGAGGTGCCGGTGCCGAGGAAGGTGAGGGTGGAGAGCATTTGAGGGGTGAGGGGTTGGGG
>CALMVK010000144.1:0-14001 GCA_937873145.1 uncultured Granulicella sp.
AAGCCCGGCTTATCGGCCGGGCTTTCTTGTGTTTATGGCAAAGTAAAAGAATTTAACAACTCAGTTTTCCATTAGCACTCAGTTCCACAAGTGGCCTGAATCCCGCACTGCGTGTTCATGCGAACAGGACGCACATCGGTTTCTGAGCCGGATAGGTGTGAATCGGGTCGGAGAGCCTGCCGGTTTTGCGATCGCGCTCGAGCACGACGAGATCGTAGCTGTCCTGATGACAGATAAGCATCCAGCGCTGGGTTGGATCGAGGGCGAGGAAGCGGGCGTTCTTGCCGCCTCCCGGTGCGGATTGCGCGAGGCTGAGCAGGTGGGTATGGCGATCCACATCGAAGACCGCGATGGTGTCGTCGGCGATGCGGTTGCCGGCATAGACGTTGCGGCCATCGGTGGAGGCGACGATCTCGCCGAGCGACGCGGTCCTGGGCGGGAAGCCGGCGGGCAGCGAAGAGACAAAGCCGGCCGAGTGCAGCGTGGCGGAGCTCTCATCCCAGGCGAGAATGTCGACGGTGGAGTCGAGTTCGTTGGCGCAGTAGACGAAGCGGCCGTCGGGGCTCCAGGCGAGGTGCCGGGGGCCGCTGCCGGGGCGGCCAGACCAGAAGGGAGGGTTGGCGGCGGTGAGTTCGGCAGTCGTGGAGTCCAGGCGGTAGACCACGATGCGGTCCAGGCCGAGGTCGTTTACAAGGACAAAGCGGCCATCCGGGGATGTGACGGCGGAGTGGGCATGCGGGGCGTCCTGACGGCCTTTGGTTGGGCCGGAGCCGGTGTACTGGAAGTGGGAGACAGCCGGCGAGAGCGATCCTTCCGGGAGTACGAGGAACGATGTGACGCTGCCACCGCCGTAGTTGGAGACGAGAACGGTGCGGCCGTCGGGCGAAAGGGAGACGTGTGCGGGGCTATCGCCGCCAGAGGCGACGTGGTTGAGGAGCTTGAGCGCTGGCTGGCCGGCCACGGCGGTAAAGGCGCTCAACCGCGCGCCGGCTCCGTTCAGCTCAGAGAGGGCGTAGAGAAAGAGCTGGCCGTCGGGGCGGCGAAACTGCGCAAGAAAGGTTGGTTTGTCGATCTCGGCAGCGAGGGTCAGTGGGCCGATCTCGCCGGTGGCAGCGTTCCAGGAGGCGCTAAAGATTCCGTTGCCGGGACCGTTAAGGCCGGTGCCCACATAAAGACGGCTGGACTGGGCTGAGGCGCTGAAAGCGGCGCGTGGAGTGAAGGCGGCCGCCGAAGCGGTGCGAAGGAAGGTACGTCGGGCGATCATGGGCAACTCCGTCTAGGGACTACTGTACAGCGTATGTAGGAGCGCAGAACGGCATCATACGAGAAGTGCACTCCAGAACTTGGTGGGTACATCCACAGAAACCTGGCTAGCCTTCGCAAGTTGATTGGTTTGCTTCCTTCTCCCAAGACTTGTTCTGCAACCGTTTAGAGGCTCCTTGACTTCGATGAATGCTTCTCTCGCCGCGCTTCGCCCTGCGATCACTGGTTCTCTCGTGGCGCTCGCTCTTATTTTTGTGGGCTCCGCTGCGGCCCGTGCCCAGGCCAACACCTACTTTGTCAGCAACAACGGAAACGATGCCAACAGCGGTCTTTCGCCGGATGCTCCCTGGCAAACAGTCGCCCGGGTCAATGCGTCCAGCTTCCATCCCGGCGATACGGTCCTCTTTCAACGTGGCAGCCAGTGGTATGAGTCGCTCGACGCTCCTTCAAGTGGCGCAGCCGGGAACCCGATCACCTTCGCCGATTACGGGACCGGAGCCAAGCCTAAGTTTTGGGGCAGCGTCGTTCTCAATAATGCCAGCTTTCAGTCCATTGGTAACGGAAACTACCGCTATCCCATACCAGTGCCTGTCTACTTCGTCCTGGCCAATCACGCCTTCTTCAACTACTCGAACGGACAGTTTGCGGGCGATGTCGCCGGTTCCTGGTCGTACGACGGAACCTACCTGTACCTCAACTCTCCAAACGCCAACCCTAGTACGGATGGCGAGGTGTACACCGCCGTTGAGCGGGATGACGTCATTTACAGCAACTATCAAAGCCACCTGGTCTTCACCAACCTTGTTACCGATGAGAGCGTGCGCCTGGACGACAACGGCGGCTATGGCTTCCGCATCATGGGTTCCACCGATGTGCAGCTCAACGGCTGCGAAGCGTATCGCGCTGGCAAGCATAACTTCGGCGTCATCAACAGCACACAGTTTGTCGGGTCGAACCTGATTGCCGCCTACGCTGCGCCTGGACAGGGTGCGGGCAACGCGTCTGCTTACGTCTCCTATGGAGATACCAGCACCGGGCTGTTCAGCCAAACCTCAGCCTGGCACACCATCATCGCCTCAAATATGGAGGATCCACAAGACTCGACCATTTACGACGCCTTTGTCGATCATGGCGCGACGTTGACTAATCTGCTGCTGGATCGCCTGACCTCTTACGGTGCCGGCGTGGACCTCTCGAACAGCGACAATCCTGCGGGAACTGTTGTCATGACGGGAGGCCTGATTCAGAATGCCCGCCTAGAGACCGATGGCACGGGCCTGGTTGTGGATGGGGTCGAGCTGACCGGCCCGCAAGCCACCATCGACGTCACTTCCAGCAATACGCTGCTGCAAAATCTGCTCATGTATGGCACCAACCTGGGCAATGCCTGGTACCAGACCGCGTTTCTCTCCCGCGGCACAAACAACATTCTCCGCTTCAGTACCATTGTGATGGACCCGACCTCCGGCACCAATACGGCCGTGGCTCTTACCAGTTCTCAGGAGTACTTTCAGTTCTATGCCAACGCCCTCCTGGCTCCACAGCGTGCTTTTGCGCTTTGGGATCAAGGCCTGAGCCTGGGCACGACGATCGCTGCCTCTGGAGACAACTTTTATAATCCCGGATCGACTTTCGCTCAGTTTGTGGGGGGAGCGTTTGACTGGGTCGATGTCTCGCTTGCGCAATGGAAGGCTCAGAATTTTGACGTAGGCGCATTTGCAGGGAGTCCAGGCTTCGTCAACCAGGCCGCGGGAGACTTCCAGTTGGCACCTGGCTCGCCTTTGATTGCCGCTGCGCCGCTGGCTCCTGGACCGCTTGCTAGTATTCCCACCGATATTGCAGGCAATGCTCGCCTGGAAGGGAATGCCTTCGACATTGGAGCGTACGCTTATCCGGGAACTGCGCCTGTTCCCGTAGCGAGTACGACAATGCTGACATTGAGCGGCAACGTACTTTCGGCGCAGGTCTCGTCTCAGTCTGCGGCGCAATCGGCAGTTCCTACCGGCACCGTCAACTTTTTGGATGGTTCGACTGTCCTTGGCAGTGTCGCTCTGGTCAACGGTGCAACAACGCAGACTGTCTCACTTGATCCAACCCTGGCACACTCGCTCACCGCCGTCTACAGTGGAGATGCGCGCTATCAATCCAGCACTTCAAGCGCGATCAGCGTGAGCGTGGTTCCAGTCCCTGTACCTGCACCCACGCCGGCACCAGTACCTACTCCCACGCCGGCACCGGTGCCTACGCCGGCACCGTTGCCTACGCCCACGCCGACACCAGCACCTGCTCCCACGCCCGTTACCTCGGTTCCATTGCCGAGCCTGCCCATGGTCCTGACCTCTCCGGTTACCGGACAGACCGTGAGCGGCACGATTCTGGCGACCGGCACCTCCTTCTTAACTCTCGATGCCGCTGGCTCTTTCCTCATGGTCGATGGCCAACAGGTTCCGGGCACCCACGTCAGTAATCCTCCGTATGTTTACGTTCTGGACACCACGCAGCTGTCGAATGGCCCGCATGTCCTGCAAATCTGGGCGCACGATATCTCCAACACCACCTATCTCTCAAACATTGCAACCGTCACCGTACAGAACTAATCGCATCCCAATCTTGTGGACGGCCCTGATGTTGAGGCCGTCCGCATTCTCTTTTAAACAGAAAGCTAGCCGTGCCTGAACTTCTAGGCTCTCTTCTCTAAATGAATACCTCGACCGCATCGAAATCGGCAAGATTGCAAGTGCGGCTGTTTTGTGGAATGTAGCGAGGCGGCAGGGAAGCATTGGCCATCACGACCCGGAGCGCCTCATAGCAAAGGCCATCAACTTTGCCTGGAACATCGCGGCTCATGATGGTGTCGATCTGCGCAACTCCGAGCGCTTCGCGATAGGGACGCTCTTCAGAGAGCGCCCCGTAGATGTCGGCTACGGCAAGCACACGGGATTCGACCGAAAGCTGTTGCTCAGTAAGTCCGTACGGATAGCCAGTGCCGTCAAGTCTTTCGTGGTGCTCTCCGGTCAGGATAGAAATCTCATGGAAAGCGCCGATTCTACTGAGAATGGAAGCGCCGATGCTGGGGTGGGTCTTGATCTGGCTGTATTCAGCCTCGGTCAGCTTGCCTGGCTTGTCCAGAATGCTGTTCGAGATGCTGAGTTTGCCGACGTCATGGAGCAGGGCCGCGCGGCGCAGCATCGTCATACGGTTGACGTCGAATCCAAGCACATCCCCGATGGCGATGGCCGCATCCCGCACCCCGAGTGAGTGGCGATAGGTAAAGGGAGATTTCGCGTCAACAACGTCTGCAAAGGCTTCGCAGATATTGTCGATGTCAAGTTCGGAGAGGAGACTTTGTTTGCTGGGATGCAGGTTGCGAATAGCGGCCTGCGCCTCTTCGAGCGGATCCTCAGGAAGGCACTGACGCCAGAGCCTTTGCGTCGTGTGCAAAGCCATGGCCGCAACCACCAACTCCGGATCGAACCACCGGCCGCTGCGTCCATGCAGAGTATCCATTGCGGCCTGCGGCCCCTGGCTCATGCAGAAGGCATCCAGATGCTGGGCGACGCCCATCAGCCGCGAGAGGACGGGGATATCTTCCCCATGCAGATTGCTGGGATAGCCACCGCCATCCCAGTGTTCGTCCAGGTGACGCACCGCGACCGCAACCTCGTGGCCAAGGCCAAGCTTGTGGACGATTTGGGCACCACGGTCGCAGCGCAACTCAATCAGCTCCTGGTTGTTCTTGTGCTGCGTGGCCGCAATTTTCACGATGCGAGCGCTTCTTTCGAGCGGGGAGGCATCGGGCAGCACTTCTTCCCACAACAGCTTGAGAGTAGACAGCTTAGGCCGCATAGGGCGAGTCCAGTCGGCCAGTTTCGCGCCGGCTTTGACGATGCGATCGTCGCCGCCGACGATCTGGCACATGCGCGCGGAGTTGCTGCTGCAACCAACATCCTTGAGCAAACAAGCGTAAAACAGGTTCGAGATGAGGGTATGGTCGTAGCCCATAGATAAGGCGATACGCACAGCAAGTAGGCAGGACCGGATGGCATGGCCGGGCACCGCGCCCTCAGTAAGATCGAGCGCAAAGGAGAGAGCGACAAGAATCTCCTGGAGCGTAGGGGCTTTTTTCTCTTCTTCGTTGAAGCTGGCAGAGGTGAGTGACATACTTTCCTTTCGTAGACAGCTTGACGGATCAACTAAAAGTTGAAACGCGTGGTGACGAGAACCGATTGAGTCCAGATCCGGAGTTTGCTGTTGCTGTATTCGCCGGCCAGAATGCTGCTGTGTCCTACGGATTGGGTTGTAGGCAGTTGCGCCTGATAGGCGGCATCGCAGGTCCAGCGGCCGTGTCTCCAGCCGGAGCCTGCGGCGATTGCGCTTTGCATAATCGCGGCGGTCATGGGCATCAGCGTGGAACTGGGCACCGGATCCGAGGCCCAGGAGTATCCGCCGCGCAGCTTGACGGACTCCGTGAGCGGCACCTCAAAGCCGCTGTGAACTGCGCCCTGATTGTGCCAGTGAAGAGGCACGGCATCGTGAAAGTTGTTACTGCCGACGACGCTGTTGATGACTACGTTGCTGCCCTCAGTGAGATGAATGGGAAGCTGCTGGAATGCCTGGCCCCAGGCGGTCAGGTCGCCTTCCAGGGAGAGTGCAAGATGGTGGTGTGCCTGCCAGGTCAGACCGCCGCCAAAGGCTTGGGGAAGGTGGTTCTCCACGTGAACGCGATAGGTAAAGGTGGGATCGGACGAGATGCCAAGGGCTGCAAAGAGGGCGTAGGCGGACCCGCTGGCATTCCCGGTCGTGCTTAGGGTCGTTCCGCTCTTCCAGGCGAGGCCGGTCCGCAGAGCGCTGGTGGGCTGCCATTCGACGCCGGCCGCGCCGTTCCAGCCGTAGCCGCGCGTGGTGAGGTCAAGCAGCACCTTGAGTCCGGCAAGGTGCGGCTCTTGCTGAAAGATGTAAGGAGCGTGCAGATCGTTCTGGTTGTAGACGATGCCAAGGGTTGCTCCGGCAGACCACTTGGAACCAAAGGTCCGCGCTAAACCCAGCGAAGAGCGGATTGCAATGATTTCTGTTTCATGGGCGCGATCGCCATACGTAACCCCATCCAAGCCTGCCGGATCGACATAGTGCCAGTTGGCGCGCATCAGCAGGTCCGGCGTGACGGCGGCTGAAGCACTCCAGCGGCTCTTGCCGAGAGGTGTAACGAAGGCTCCGTACGGCAGGGCGCCCGCTATTCCATGAAGGCCCGCGGTTTGGTTGGCGGAGTTCTGAAACGATCCTCCGGCAACCAGGCCAATGGCGCTGATGTCGAGCTCACGGGTGGATACTCCGGCAAGCCCAGCCGGATTGCCCTGCACGGCATCGAGAGGGCTGCCGTGTTCAGCGACGACGGCACCCCCACGTGCCGTAGCTGCGGCACTGAGGCCATTGCCGAGCGCAGCTGATCCCTGTGCCAACAATTTACCGCTGAAAACAAACAGAGAAACGTAAAAGATGAGTCTTGCCGTGCGCTGGTTGGTGCGCGTAGCCGAAGCGAAGATTCCGACAAATCTGGACATACTTCCTTCATCGGCATCTATGGCGATTTCTTTATGACCCAAAGGTGGGAGTTAGAGCAAAAAAGTTCTAAAACTTGCCCTCAGATCAGATTCAGGAAGTCATTTCTGGTGCACAGTGGACCGATGGGCCTGTGATGCAGTGGCTGCGTTGAACGTGCCTTCACGGAGCAGCCTCAACCTGCATCGAACTTGAAGTGATCTCCCGTGGCAAGAGGGTGAGTGCCCGTGTGCGGTGCTGGCTTGGTTTAGCGTGTGTTTTGGGGATGCTCGTTCTGTTCAGCGGAGTGCCGGCGCACGCGAGGCGTACGCCAAGCGCCTTGACGCTGTACACGTTCAGCCATCCCGCCATGGCCACCACCTTTACGCTTTACCTTTACAGCAATCACGCAGCTCGTGCAGCCGAGGTCTCGAACGAGGTCTTCGAGGAGATCGACCGGGTCGAGCAGTTGCTTTCCAACTACCGCGACTCGAGCGAGCTCTCCCGCATCAACCGCAATGCGGCCGCCGGCCCCGTCACTACCGATGCCGAGACGATGGACTTTCTCGTCCAGGCCCAGCATTGGAGCCAGGTCAGCGATGGCGCGTTCGACCTCACGGTCGGGAGCCTGATGAAGGTGTGGGGTTTCTATCGCCATCAAGGGCACGTTCCTCCGCCGGCTGAGCTTGCGTCCATCCGCACCGTCACCGGCTGGCAAAACATCGAGCTCAACGCGGCCGAGCGCACCGTGCGCTTCGCCGCCCCTAGCGTGGAGCTTGATCCCGGAGGCATCGGCAAAGGTTTCGCAGTCGATGCCGCCGTGCGTATTCTGCGTGCCGACCAGATTTCGGCTGCGCTGCTCTCAGCCGGCAGCAGCACACTCTACGCGCTTGGCGCGCCGCCTCACCGAAGCGGCTGGCGCATCGTCGTGCCTGGGCCGCTGCCGTCCCATTCCACGCTCTCCACCCTTACGCTGCGCGATAGTTCGCTCTCAAGCGCCGACTGCAGCCAGAAAAACTTCGTCGCAGACGGCCACCAGTACTGTCACATCATGGACCCGCATACCTTACAGCCGGTTGAGGGTCGCATCCAGGTCAGCATCGCCGATCCCTCCGCCACCGCCAGCGATGCGCTGTCAAACGTCCTCTTCGTTCAATCTCCGCAGCAGAGTCTGCGCACGCTCGCGGCGTATGCTCCGCACGCTCGCGCGCTGATCGTCTCCGGAGCTGCGAACCAGGTCTTCTGCGCTCTCTTCCGCTGGGACGCGCCCATCGATCCCCAGCACTGTCCGCTGCTGCAACGGAGTTCCCAGAACACACCGAGAAAACCGTCCATGCCTTAATATAGAGGTCAGGATTAAAGACCATCGATGAACCGACGCGCCTTTCTTGAAGCTGCCTCACTCACCGCGCTCGCCTCCTCGCCGCTGGCGCGGGCGGCCGCTCCAGCGGTCAAGCCGGTGCGCCTGGGCGTTATCGGGGCTGGCAGTCGCGGTCAGGAAGACATGCGCCAGTTTCTGCGCGTTCCGGGCGTTACGATCAGCGCCATTTGTGACATCTACCCGCCTCGTTATGCGCAGGTCAACCGCCTGGCCGGCGCGGAGATTCCCGCCACTGCCAGCTATACGGACCTGCTCTCGCGCCATGATGTCGACGCGGTGTTGATCGCTTCGCCCGTGAGCTGTCATGCGGAACACGTCATCGCCGCCGCACGCAGCGGACGTCCGATCCTGGGAGAGAAAGCTCTTGGGTTCACCGTCGAGGACAACCAGAAGATCGTCGACGAGGTACTTCGCGCCAAGATCCTGTTTCAGATTGGCCATGAGTATCGCTACGCGCCTTGGGTCAAGGAGGCCGTCCGACGCATCTGCCGCGGGGACATCGGCAAGCCGACCCATGTCGAAGCCTGCTGGAATCGCAATGGCGACTGGCGCCGCGCTGTGCCTTCGCCCGACCCAGGCCAGAAACTTGAGCACCTTATCAACTGGCGGCTGTACCGCGAGACCTCGGGCGGCCTCGGCACCGAGCTCGGCTCGCATCACATCGACCTCGCCAACTGGATCTTCGGCGAGCAGCCGGAGAGCGTGCTCGGCACCCACAGCATCTGCATCTACCATGACGGCCGCACCGTAGGCGACAACGTACAAAGTGTCTTTCAGTACTCAGGCGGCCGGCGGCTTACCTTCTCCTCACTCACTGATAATGCCAAGAGCGGCAACCAGCTTTGGGTGTACGGTACGGAAGGCAGCGTGCAGATCACCATTGAAGACGCAACGTTTTTCTATGAAAAGAAGCGCTCCAATCAACCAACTGCCGACAAGCCCATCAGCAAAACCATCGTCGAGCGCGGCGTCGTGACCGGAGCCTCGTACTCTACGGCAGGCGAGATGCCGTATCGCGGCCCTGGCGAGCGCGTCGAGACTGGACCTGCCGGCGATCCCACCCTGGACTCGATCCGTTCTTTTGTTGAGGCTGTTCGTGGCGAGCATGGGATCGACGCCGATGTGCATGTGGGTTTCCGCTCCGGGGTCGCGTGCTCTGTCGCGCACGACGCCGTGTTCTCGGGAAATCGAACGCCAATCCCGAAGTATCGCGACAGTGCGTCTTTGGCCTGACCTGGGGAACCCCCGGTCAACGGTATAAAATGACGAATGGGCGCGAGGACACTTGCGCACTCCCACCGCAGTTCTCCGGAGTCTCTCATTTCAGTGTTGAAACCCCAGCGTTCGTCCGCCGTGATCCTTGGTGCCCAATGGGGCGACGAGGGTAAAGGTAAGATCGTCGATGTTCTCTCCGAGCGCTTTGATGTGGTCGCGCGCTACGCCGGCGGCCACAACGCCGGACATACGGTCATCATCGAAGGCAAGAAGTTTGTGCTGCAACTGATCCCGTGCGGAGTGTTACGGCCGGATTGCATCGGCGTCATCGGCAACGGCGTGGTGCTCGATCCGGCAGCATTTCTGGGCGAGGTGAAGAAGCTGCGCGAGGCGGGTCTGCCGGTCGATCAGCGCCTCTTCGTCTCGGACCGAGCCCAGGTCATTTTGCCGTATCACCGTATGATTGAGCTGGCCGCGGAGACGGCTCCGGGACGTACGCCGATCGGAACGACCCGGCGGGGAATTGGGCCGGCGTATGAGGACAAGATTCATCGCAATGGTCTGCGCGTTGTGGATTTGCTTAACTCGTCGCTCTTGCGCACACACATCCAGAATGCCTGCCATGAGAAGAACACCATCGCGCATGCGCTGTTCGGCACAGAACCGCTCGACCCGCGGGCCATGTACGACGAGTACGCGCGGCTGGCCGAGCAGGTCGCGCCGTTCGTCACAGACACCGCGACGTTGCTGAATGAGGCGATCGAGGCCGGCAAAAAGGTGATGTTCGAGGGTGCGCAAGGGGCGCTGCTGGACATCGATCATGGAACCTACCCCTTCGTGACCAGCTCGTCTTCAACGGCGGGAGGTGCAGTGACCGGCACAGGGGTGGGCCCGACGCGGATCGGCACGGTCATCGGGGTTACCAAGGCCTATGTGACGCGCGTCGGCGAAGGGCCGTTCCCGACCGAGATCCACAACGATACGGGCGACTTGATCCGGGCGCGCGGGCAGGAGTACGGCGCGGTGACGGGGCGTCCGCGCCGCTGCGGCTGGCTGGATCTGCCGCTTTTGCGCTACAGCAACCAGATCAATGGCACGGAGTGGCTGGTGGTGACGAAGATGGACGTGATGGATGCGTGCGCGGAGATTCCGGTGTGTACCTCCTACGAGGTAGACGGGCACACTACGGATCGCATTCCGGCCGACATCCGCGGCTTCCGCTCCATCAAGCCTGTGTATACCACCTTGAAGGGCTGGAACGAATCGACCGAAGGCATTACCGAGTATGACCGGCTGCCTGCGGCCGCCAGGGAATATCTGAGCTTCATCGAGCGCGAGTCGCATGCACGGATCGGCATGATTTCGACCGGCCCGGACCGTACGCAGACGATCCTGCTGCCGGACTTTGAAGCGGCGCTCCAGGCGTGAGAAGCGCTCCAGGCGTGAGCAGTGAGCGGCGATTGAACCAGACGGGAGAGGGAAGATGATCAGCTTTACGGTACGGATGCGTTTCGATCAAGCCGATATAGAGCAGATGCGGGTGCATCTTGTCACGTTGACGGCAGCCGCGCGCCTGGAGCCGGGATGCGTCAGCTACGTTCCTCATTTGGTCGAGGACGATCCTTGCACGGTGCTGATCTACGAGCAATACAGAGACGAAGCCGCGCTTGAGTATCATCGCCAGACGCCGGAGTTCAAGCGTCATGCGATCGGTGGACTCTACCAGGCGATGAAAGAGCGGCGCCTGGAAAATCTGGTGGCTGTGGCCTGAACGGCTATCCGCTCTCCTTGGTTTCAGCCATCTAACGCTTCAGCAAAGAATCAGAACTTCGCAGAGGCGGACAACGTGGCCCAGATGCAACCGCAGCAGCCCCAATCCGCTTCTTCTGCCTGGGTGAATCGCCTGACCGAGTACCCGCTGGCGCGCTTTTTTCTGCCGCGGTTTCGCGAGGATCTGACGGCGACCTACAGCCGCAATCTCAATAAATGGTTGGTCATCGCGCCAATGATCGGGCTTTCGGCTGGCCTGACGATTACGGCCGTGGCCTACATCATTTTGCATCAGCTTTGGCCGCGCGTCCTGGCCTTCTATCTGCTCCATCCTTGGGCGATCCTTCCCGGGCTGGTCCTGGGAGGCACGTTGGCCGGCCTTATCATGCAATTGTTTGCTCCCGATCCAAACGAACACTCAACCGAAGAGGTTATCCGGGCCTACCACGAACACCAGGGGCGGATTGACGCGCGCTCGACTCCGGCGAAGCTGTCGGCAGCTATCGCAACCATCGGTCTAGGAGGGAGTGCGGCGCTTGAAGGGCCCGCGATCTACGGAGGCGCGGCGCTCGGCTCCTGGCTCTGGGAGCGCATCCGCTTCATCCGCCGCCTTGGTATCACCGCGCGCGATCGCCGCATTATGCTGATCTGCGGTGCTGCGGCGGGTATGTCGGCGGTCTTTCGGGCACCGCTGACCGGCATCGTGTTTGCGCTTGAGATGCCCTACAAGGATGACCTTGCGCATGAGGCGCTGCTTCCTTCGCTGATCGCTTCCGTCGTCTCCTACATCACGTTGAGCGCGTTCCTGGGCAAGGAAGCGCTGTTCGACTTCGAGACGACGCGCACCTATGCGATGTCCGATCTGCTGTGGTGCGCGCTGTTAGGCCTCGGTATTGGGCTTATCGCGGCGGCGTTCGTGGTCACGTTCCGGCACTTACGCGCGGCAGTCGTGCGCTGGGTCTTTCCGCACTGGGGCAAACTGGCCATCGGCGGATTCCTGACCGGGCTGGCCGGACTTCTCTTTCTCTGGATCTACCCAGGCAAACTGATCCCCATCGGTCCAAACTATGAGGCCGTCGGCTATCTGCTGAACGAGCACCATAGCTCGATGCAGCTGCTGGTCTTTGCCGTGCTCAAGCTCACAGCAACGCTGGCTACGGTTGGGTCAGGCGGCGTCAGTGCCATGTTCATTCCGTTGTTTTTGACGGGGGGAGACCTGGGATTGATCTTCGCGCAATCGTTTGTCCACTCACCCATTTTGCCGCTGTATGCGGCAGTGGGGATGGCATCGTTTCTGGCGGCAGCGTACAAGACTCCATTGGCCGCAGTCGTCTTTGTGGCGGAGGCGACCGGTGGCCACGCGTTTATCATTCCGGCGCTGATTGGCGCGGCTGTAGCCTATGCAGCTTCAGGCGATGCCTCTGTCTCCGGCGATCAACGGCTGCATGAGGAGTACATTCCCGCGGGGCAGGTGCTGGTGCCGGTCAGCGAGCTGGCCGATCTCGAAGCGCGTCCGCTTGCGGCTGTGGTGCCGGCAAAGGATGGAGAGGCAAAGCCTGTGACGGTCGATCCGGCGACCGCTGTGTCGGATGCTAGGCCGGGAGAACCGATGGTAGCCACGCCGAAGTTTCCGTAAGAACAGCACCTGAGCCTAAGCCTCCTACGAAAGACGTATGTTCTTACGCTGGACGGGCTTTGACTCTGTATTTCGATGGGCATAGCATGCGTGTATCTGCCATGTCGCGCTTTCGTTTTCTGCCGCGCTCTTCCGTTTTGGCTGCTTGCATGCTTGGCGTTGGGCTCCTGTGCTCTCCGGCCCACGCACTGCCTGCGCGTCACGCGCACAAGGAGGCACGGGAGGAGATCCAGGATCTCGAAGAGAGATGGCGGACAGCGACCTTGGCCAGCGATGCCGTCTCCATGGACGGTATGTTGGCGGACGACTACGTGGGCATCTCCTGGAATGGCCAAGTGAACACCAAGTCCTCACAGCTGGACCGTGTCCGCACCAAAAGCCTGGCCATCACCGGAATGCAGATCTACGACACACGGATCAAGCTGCTTGGAGAGGTGGCGATTGTGACGGCGGAGGCTGAAGTGACCGGCATGAACGACGACGTTCCCATGCAGGGAAACTATCGTTACACGCGTGTTTACCAGCATCTACCCTCGGGCTGGAGGATTACGAACTTTGAAGCCACGCGCCTGCCGCGGAATCAGCATGCCCATTGGTCTCCCTGAGAGGAAGAGGTAGTGCTAGTTCGAGAAAGGTGAGGTTTACTTCTGCCTGGCCTCGACGACGGCAACTCGTTCATGCAGAGAAGTCATATTGCGCATGATCTCCAACGCGTCTCTGCGGGTCGAGGCCCTCAGTGCTTCCAGCTTATCGTCAAGCTTGACCAGCTTTACATCAATGGAATCCATGCGCTTTTCCAGACGATCCGCTCGTGTGTTGGAGACAAGCATTGCGAAAAGAACCATGAAGCTCGGGATACCGATGGAGAGAAGGAGTTGAACGTTCGTCATCGATCTACTCCTCCGACAACTAGATTACCAGACTTGAGTTGCCTTCCCGAGGAGGATCAAGATTCATCGGCTCTGTCGGTAGAAGAGCAACGCTGAGCCGGGAGCGTCTGGCAAGGTCAGCTGCAGGTGCGCGAGGTCGCTGCCCTTTATCGTTTTGGCGGGACTTCTCTCAAGGGTTCGGCGCACTTCAACCTCATAGAGAGCATTTGGTTTCAGATCCTGAAGATCCAGCGTGAGGGTGGAGAAGGGACTCCGTGGCCGGCGCAAGGCAAGCACCAGACCGTCCTTCTGCTCCGGGCGGTTCCACTGAC
>CALMVK010000144.1:14101-33534 GCA_937873145.1 uncultured Granulicella sp.
GGTACCCAGGGAGCCAAAGCCTGAGTCATGGCCTGGTCGGCGAGGGTGTCGGCCACGCCGTAATCGGTGCGCCAGACCGCGAAGGTGCGGCGCATCATCTCGAGGTCCAGCCGCCGGCCTCCGCTTGCGCAATTGTCGATGCGCAGGCCAGGATGGGTGGCGAGCAGTTCGTCCAGCATCGCGTACAGGCCGGTAATGTGCCCGATCTCGGTCATACCGACGCGATTGGGAGCGTCGGCCAGCTGCCAGTAGCGCTCCGGAGGGATGTTGAAGTCCTGGCGGTACCAGGTCATCTGGAACCGCGTGATGAAGCCGGAGAGCATATCCGTCAGGCCACGGCGCACTGCCGCATCCCCCAGGTTGGCTAGCAGCACTCCAGGGTTGACCGGGCGATCGGAGGATAGAAACCAGGAGGGGTGTTCGACGACGATCCGGGTGCCGGGCATAGCAGTTTCAGGCTCGATCCAAAGAGAGAAGCCGAGACCGGCCTGATGCAGTGCCTCGCCCAGGGGCTCGAGACCGTGCGGGTCATAGAGCGGACTGGGAAACCAGTCGCCGCGATTCTTCCACCAGGGATTGGTCGGGTCGGTCTCGGCTCCCAGCGAGGCGCCGTACCAGCCGGCATCCACGGCATAGGTGTCGACCGCGATGTGGTGGTCGTGGATCCACTGAATGAGGGCGAGTTTAGCCGTAATCGGCTCGGAGCCCCACGAGCCGACAACAACAGGGCCGGCAAGCGGATGCGCACTACTCTGCGGAGCGTAGTGCGCCAGCAACAGGCGACGCCAGCGGTTTTGCGCGTGCTGCCAGTCAGGCTCGCCTTGCGCGGCGGACCAGCTTAGCAGCACAATGCGGGGCGTGCGGATCTCCTCGCCAGCGTGCAGCAGCAGATGCGTGGCCTTCATTCCGGCCGAGAGATGGATGGTTTGCGTGCCGGCGCGGAGGAAGTCCGCCTTCCAGTTGCCGGTCCAGCCGACCGCCCCGACGAGGCCTTGTGCGGGGCCGGTCTGCAGGTTGAAAAAAGGCAAGGTCATGCCGGAGGAGGAGTCGCCCAGGGCAGACTCCAGATGAACGTGCGCTCCAGCCGGAAGCGATTCGACGAGCGGCTCAAAGTCGTTCGCGGCGGCGCTACTGCCGCGCGCATGGCGCAGGATCGCCTCGCCGTTGGCGGAGGGAACCGTCCAGTCGAGCGGCAGGATGTTCTCAAGGATGGGAGTGTCCACTGTTCCCTCATTGCGGAAGCGAAGCACGTAATCGACCGCTCCAGGAAAGTCGGGGTAGAGGCGAACTTCCGCCGTGACACGCAGGTGGGTAGCGGGGTCGAGAAAAGAGTAAAGGCGAGTGTTGGGAGTGGAGACGCTAGTGTTCAAAGTAGCTTGCCACATGGAAAGCAACGTGGCGGAAGACTGGCCGGCGTAGATGAAGGAGAAGGGAAGGTGGGCGGGCTGCCAGAGTGCGGGGGCGTCCGGCGCGGTGAATTGGCCCTGCAAAGGGTTAGCAGCAGTCATCAAAAGCAAAGCGAGGAGGGTTCTAGGAGTAGGCCGAAGACTCTTACGATGACGTTTACTCAAGCAAGGAAGAACTTCATCTATGTTTTTCTCATAGCTGCATGCGCACGGAGGAGAAGCTTTGTTTCCCATATGTGTTTGATGGGGGAAGCTACACAGGAAGAACCCCTAGAAAGTGTAGGACCAGGACAGAGAAGTAGAGAAAGTACGTTACGCCTTCGAGAGTTCATCCTTGTGTCGGAGAAAGCGTTCCAGTTCCATGATTTCGGGCTTCTGAAAAAGTGAAAACAATCCAAAAGCCGCAAGCAGGTCAATGAGAGCAGACACAGGTGCTATGAAACGGCCCTCGCCAGCCGCACCGACCACGAGGACGTGACCGAGAATCAAGGCTGCAATCCAGGCGGGCCACCATAAAACAAGAAAGAAGCGGCGAACGCGAAAGAGTGCAAAGAAGGCCAGCAAACCAAGAGAAAGACGAAGCAGCGCAATCAACGTGAAGAAGACTTTAAGCATGCCTGGCCTGAGACCGAGCGGTGAGAGGCCCGGAGCCCAGGCAGTACGGTCAGGAGCAACAAGCATGACAAGCTGTCCCTTGACGATTGCGCGCGCAGTGGCACCCGGATGTGCAGATGCCCAACGTGCGGCTATGTGAGCAGCTTTATCGGCTAGAACGAACGGAGGCAGATCGTTGTAATCTTTTCCAAGCTCCGGTTGCCACATCGCAAGTAATCCAGGACCGTCCTTGGTATCGGCGCTTCGCTTTGCCGGGCCAACGATGAGGGCCGCGTAGTTGAATCGCGCGGAACTGCTGACCGTGAAGTGGCCGTACTTGTGAAGATTATGTAGGCACAACGGAAGGACCATCCCAAAGCAGAGGACCAGGATAGATGAGCAGAGAAGTATTTTGCGTCTCAGTGCCATCGAGCGGACAAGGCTAAGCGCCAGGATTGCAGCCAGCGGCAGAACTTCGCCTACGGTGCGTACGAGGATGGCGCCGCCCATGCAAACGCTGCTCAGGACAACCAACCACCACTGACGGGAGTCGTTCTCTTCAGTCGTCAAGGCCATGCAAAACAACAGCAACGCCGCACTCAGCAGAGGAATGTAGACGGCTTCCGTCATGATCAGACTAGATCGCGTAACGAGGAGAGGATCGATCGCCACAAGGATGGCCGTGATCGCTCCACATGTCTCGCCGCCGATACGACGGGCGACGGCAAACATCATAGGAATGCATGCGATGCCGAGGATGCATTGAAATAGCAGCAGAAAGGCACGCGCGTGGCTTCCAAAACAAGCCTGAAACAATGCGACCACAACGATGTAGCCCGGAACAAAGACCGGATCGGTTGTGTCGTGGGTATGGCGTAGTACCTCCGCTGCACCGGCGTAATTATCCGCTTGCACATAGGCCAGAGCGTCTGATGGATGGAAGAGCGTAACACCAGCCAAAGCAAGGCGAATGACGGAACCCACAAGGATGGCGGCAAGCAACACATGCTTTACTGCAGACCGACTGATCAAGCGACTCACCTGCACCAGATCGTTTTACCAGAAATAAAGCGGGACCGCTGTGTTGGCAATCGATCTCTTCTCTCAAGCGTAGACCCGAGAGGACAGGCAATGCGGACACGGGCAGACGGAGTTGGCATGACAGCGAAGAACGGGCGAATATAATTCCGGCAGAGCCTGCCATGTCTGTACCCGTCCAACCCGATCGCTTCGCCTTTCTGCACATCGACCTGAACAGCTTCTTCGCGTCGGTCGAGCAGCAGCTGCACCCCGAGTACCGAGGCAAGCCGCTCGGCGTCTGCGGCACGATGGCCGATACCGGCGCGCTCATTGCCGCCAGCTATGAGGCCAAGGCCTTGGGCATCCGCACGCTGACCAAAGTGGGTGAGGCGAAGCGGCTGTGTCCGGAGATCATCCTGGTGAACGGGTCGCACTCGGTCTACTCGGAGTTTTCGCATCGCATCGCTGCGGCGGTAGAGCGCTGCTGCCCCGTGGCGCATACTCCGTCTATCGACGAGATGGTGTGCCAGTTGATTGGGCGTGAGTGCGAGCCGCCTCATGCGCGGCGCATTGCTCTCGAGGTCAAGCAGGCGATCCGGGACGATGTCGGCGAGACCCTGCGCTGCTCGATCGGCATGGCTCCCAATCGTTACCTGGCCAAGATCGCCAGCGACATGCAGAAGCCGGATGGCCTGATCGGTCTGCTGCCCTCACAACTGCCTCGAGCCATCGCTCACCTGGAGCTGCGCGATCTTCCCGGGGTCGGCGCGCGGACGGAGACACGGCTGCAACGCAAGGGCATCGCCACCATGGAGCAGCTACTTGCGCTCGATCGGCCCGGGATGCATGCGTTGTGGGATTCCGTGTGGGGCGACCGGCTCTATCACTGGCTGCGCGGGGCAGAGACTGGCGACGATGGAGCTCCCGTGCCGTCGGAGATCCAGAAGTCTTTGGGGCACTCGCACGTGATGGGCCCGGAGTTTCGCACGGATGAAGGCGCGTGGTCGGTGGCGCACAAACTACTTCATAAGGCGTCCATGCGGCTGCGGATGGAGAAGTTCTATACCAGCTCGATGTCCGTTACGGTCAAATATGCGCTGACGCGCGAGCAGCAGACCAAGGTGCAAAGCAAGCAGCATACCAGTGGCATTCAGCATACGGCGTGGGGCATGGAGGCGCGCTTTATAGAGGCGCAGGATACCCTCTCGCTGCTGGATGTGCTGCGCAAAACCTGGGCACAGCGGCCGCAGGGAGAGCTCTATACGCGGCCGTTTTTTGTGGGAGTGACGCTGCGCGAGCTGATGCCGGAGGACGAGCATCAGGCGACCCTGTTCGGCGATCCGGACAATCGCAAGGAGCTCTCGGCGACCATGGATAAGCTCAACCTGAAGTATGGCCACACGACGCTGCACTTTGCCGGCATGCTGCCCGCGCGCGATACCGCACCGACCCGCATCGCCTTTACGCAGATTCCGGTGCAGTACGGGGTCGAATACATGTAAGGGGCACGCGAGAGGCGTTACGCCGGGCCGGCTTCTCCTTAATGTGGTACGCCGCACGATGCGTCTGCCTCTCAATTTGGGCTTTGTGGACGATCAATCTTCCTGCGGCGGTCTGCATCCCAGCGTCTGGCTTCTCAGGAGCGACTAATGCATAGAGAGTACAAAAGTACAGCGATGCTGATTGCAGGATGCGGCGTCTGGATGCTTGCAGCGGGATGTAAGAAGACCCTGGCGAGAACCAGTGGAGTGGGCTCCAGGCAGCGCACCGGCGAAGGCGGAGACTACGCCGGTGCCGTAGAGATCTTCTCTCGGACGAATCGTCTCAGCGATCGCCGCTGTCTCCCTCGGGGATAGCGTAGTAGCCTTTGCGGGTCTGAATCTGCAGACCTTTGCCGCAGTCCAGGCTAATGGCGCGGAACTTGCCGTTGAAGTCGAGGTTCTTCGGCGTATAGCTGAGCAGATACTGGGTGCGCAGCTCATCCTGGATCTGGTCGAAGGCCTCCTCAAGCTTCTTGCCGTTGTTGCCGACGTTGATGACGCGGCCGCCGGTGTCATGGGTCAGCTGCTGCATCTCGCGGTCGCCGGAGTAGCCGAGGCTCATGCCGGAGTAGAAGCCGCGGTCAGCGATGAGAATGACATAGACGATGGCATTCGCCTTCTGTGCTGCCTCCGTGGCAGTCTTGAGCGTCTCCTCCGAGCCTTGCTCGCCGCCGTCGGTCAGCATGACGATCACCTTGCGGCCGGCCTCGGGGCGCAACTTATCGTGCGCGGCAAGGAAGACGGCGTCATACAGGTGCGTGCCGCCGACGCGGGAGTTTCCCGTGACTCCGCCGGAGCTGACACCGGTGTTGATGCGAGCCTTCTCCATGGCGCGCTGCAGCTCGCGGGGAGAGCTGGTGTAGTCCGCAAGCAAGTCTACGTTAATGTCGAAAGAGATAAGGAATGCTTCGTCTTTCGACTTCAGCACATCCTTGAGGAACTCGACACCGGAGGTTTGCTCGAGCGGCAGTACGTTTTGCTGGGAGCCGGAGGTGTCGAGCAGAATGCCGATGGTAAGTGGAAGCGTCTTCTCCTGGGTGAAGTTCTTGATCACCTGCGGCTCCTTGGGTCCACGCTCGGCGCCTTCCGTCAGCACACAATCGCTTTTTTTGAGGTCGGTGATGAAGCCGGATTTGTCGCGTGCGGAGAAGTAGACGTTGACGAGGTTGGTGCCGATCTTGAGGGTCTGGAGCGGGCCGATGTCGGCAGGCGCCTCGGCGGGCGCGTCCGATTTCGGCGGTGGCCCCGTGGGGCTGGGGGCCTCCTGCGCGCAGGCGTAGGACAGGGCAAAGGAGAACGAAAGCGAGGCCAGGGACGCGGCGGCGAGGGTAGAAAGACGCATAGAGAGTTAGACGACCGTTTGGGTTCTGCGTACGCACGAGCCATGCGCGGCCGATGCCGGCAGATAGGACACCCGGCGCGGCGGAGGACGCGTCCAATCTGAAACGGATCGCTGCCGCTGAGCGGGGCTGGTACTCTGTACCATACGCTTTGTTGCTGGCCTGGGTACGAGGGAGTCTCTGACGTGAAAGAAAAGTTTGTAGTGGCGACACTGGTTCTGACGATGGCAACGCCCTTGACGGAGGGGCAGCAAGCCGTGCAATTGCCTGCAGGGCCGGCTCCGCAGCAGTCGACTCCGGCTCCGCAGCAGGGGATTCCAGACGCGCCGAAGCCGCAGACACCGGGGATCGTTGCAGTCACGCCGGGCCAGGGAACCACGTCGACTTCGAGTGGAACGATAACAACGCCGGCGGAGACGCTGCCGGACGATCAGTTTCAACCAGCAGTAGGCGACAAGCTGGCATCGACTCCCGCAAATTCACTCCCGGATGAAGATCCGGGCGCGGCTCCCGATCTGCCGGTGACGCCGATCGGTTCAGAGGGACTCACCAACGCGGGAACATTGCGGTTGCGAGTCAACTATGTCGAAGTTCCATTTACGGTAAAGGATTCGAAGGGCCGTCCGGTGCCGGGACTGACGTGGCGGGATGTGCGGGTGTATGAAAATAACGTGCGGCAGCAGCTGCGCCGATTCATCGTCGATCCAGTGCCGATGTCGATGGCCGTAGTGGTGGATCAGAGCCTCGAATACCATGTGATGACGACGGTAGACAATGCCCTCGGGGCGCTGAACGCAGCCTTCGCTCCCTACGACGAGGTTGCCCTCTTTACGTACAGTAATGGCCCAAGAGAGGTAACGGCCTTTACGGGGGGAAGCAGCCCAAGATTGGTTGCGGCGATCGATCGGGCCAAGGCTCCCGGGCGCGATCAGTACTATTACGCGCCGGGTGAAGGCTTGGGCGGACCGACCGGTATCCAGATCAATGGCGGTGCGGACGACCACATCAACCCGCTCGTCTCTGGTGGGCCGGGCAGCACGACCGGTGTTTCGACCAGCCAGGTTCCGCGCGAAACGCATACTTTGAACGACGCAATCCTTGAGGCAGCAAAGGCTACGACCAAGGCGGGCAAAGGTCGGCGTCGCGTGGTCTACGTCATCTCGGACGGCAAAGAGTACGGCAGCGTCGCGAAGACCAAGGAAGTCATCAAGTATCTCCAGACCAACAAGGTCGAGGTGTTTGCGACCGTAGTGGGTGACTCAAGCCTTGCGGGAGTCGGCTTTCTGGACCGCATTCACCTGCCGCTCTTGCCGATCATGCGGGATAACATTCTACCCGTGTATGCGAATGCGACCGGAGGACAGGTCTACGCGGATTATCGGCAGAAGGCGATCGAGCGAAGTTTCGCGCAGATCACGGAGGCGGTGCGGAATCAGTACGTGATCGGCTATAACTCGCGGGAGTCTTTCCTCGACGGTAAGTTCCGGCGCATCGAAGTGAAGGTGATGAAGCCTAACCTGAACGTGATCGCCAAGTCCGGATACTATCCCACCCCGGGCGATGGACCTGCACCGGTCGCTCCGCAGAAGACGGCCCTGCAGTAATCGTGGAGGCTTTCTTAGCGGGAAACGCGTCCCTAGGGCTAATCTCTGCCGTCTTTTGGGGGATCGGCGACTTCTCCGGAGGCATGGGCGTCAAGTCGGCCGGTGGATCGACCGGGGCCGCACTGCGTGTCGTCCTGCTCAGTCATCTGGCCAGCTTCAGCGTGCTGATCGTCCTGGCTACGCTGTTTGGTGGCCCGTTTCCTCAAGGGGCTCCGCTGGCATGGGGATTGGCCGCCGGGATTGCCGGCGGACTTTCGCTGAGCGCCTTCTACATCGCGCTCTCGCGAGGCGAGATGGGGACCTCCGCCGCGATCAGCGGGCTGCTGGCGGCCTTTCTACCGGCGGTCGTCTCCGCATTTTCGGAGGGCACCCCCGGTTGGCGGCGAGGCATCGGATTTATGATTGCCGGTGCGGCTATCTGGATGATCGCTGCCGGCAAGGCGGAGCGGGAAGAAGCTTCAACGGCCTGGCTGGCCATCGCAGCCGGAGCAGGCTTTGGTCTCTACTTTATCTGCCTCAAGCATGCAGGGGCCGCCGGATGGGTCTGGCCGATGGCCTGCGCGCGCGTCGGCAGCGTGACTACCTGCTCTCTGCTGCTGCTCGGCCTGCGTAGTGGTGGCAGCTCGGCCCAGGTAGCTCGGGTGGGCAAACAAGCGCTTGGCTGGGTGCTCGGCACCGCGTTGTTCGATACCAGCGGCAATCTTTTGTTTGTTGCGGCCAGCCGTGCAGGGCGCCTGGACGTGGCGGCTGTGCTGGCCTCGCTCTATCCCGCGTCGACGATCCTATTGGCGGCGTGGATGCTCAAAGAGCGTCCAACCCAGCGGCAAGGATGGGGAATGGCTGTGGCCTTGGTGGCTGTTGTGCTGATCGCTGCCTAGAGCTTGATCTTCGTGACGTCGACGGTCGGCTTGGGATAGGTGAGCTTGAGCGTAGAGAGCGCCTCGACCAGGATGCCGGAGATGGTTACGTTTCGATACCACTTGTGGTCCGAAGGGATGACGAACCAGGGGGCATGCTTGCGGCTGGTTTGCGAGAGAATCTCCTCGTAGGCGTCCTGGTAGTCGGACCAGAAGCTGCGCTCCTTGAGGTCGGCTTCAGAAAACTTCCAGTGTTTATCGGGGTCGTCGAGGCGATCCTGTAAACGGCTTTTCTGTTCTTCCTTCGAGATGTTGAGGAAAAACTTGAGAATCAGAGTCCCATTCTCATAGAGCATGGATTCGAAGTTGTTGATCTGTTCAAGATGTTCGTTGACCTGCTTCGCGGACATGAGCTTATGCACGCGTGGCGAAAGCACGTCTTCATAATGAGAACGGTTGAAGATGGTGATGACGCCGCGGGCTGGAGCGGCGGCGTGGCAGCGCCAGAGAAAGTCATGGCGTGCCTCTAACGGAGTGGGAACTTTAAAGCTGGCCACCTCGCAGCCCTGTGGATTGATGCCGGAGAAGATATGCGAGATGGTGCCGTCTTTACCGGCGGTATCCATGCCTTGAAGGACGATCAGGACGGAATGCTGTTGTCCGGCGTAAAGAACTTCCTGGAGTTTGGCGAGCGCTTTGCCGTTCTTTTCGAGCAGTGCGTCAGATCCGGGACCGTGCTCAAGCCCGCCCTTTGCGGAGGTCTCAAAATCATGCAGGCGAACTTTAGTATGCGGATCGACGAGCCACGGGGACTTGAGCTTCATGCGTCTCCTGGAGTTTGGAATACTGGAACTTTCACTTCGGCAAAAGATCGAACCGGAGATGAGCCGGCCACGCCCCTAAAGACGCGATCAATAAGTTGAAACCTACGATTTCAGAATCGTATCTTGCGGAGTCTCAGCGGGTTTGGGAGTGACGGTGTGGGCAGTCTCCCCGGGTTTGTTCATCTCGTCCTGCACGCCTTTCATGCCGTCCTTAAATCCGCGCAGACCTTCCCCCAGTCCCTTGCCGAGCTCAGGAAGCTTCTTGCCGCCGAACAGAACCAGTACGACGACTGCAATCACCATCAGATGCGTTGGTGTAAAGAACTCTCCCATACTCTTCTCCCCGTGCCGCGCTTCAGCAAAATGCAGAACCGCCGCGCTCTCGATTATCTCACCTATCAAGAGGACGTTGCGCTCTTCGGATTGGATGCCTGCACAGGCTGCCGGCGGGCGAAAAGCAGGCCAGACGTTATATCCTCATCACAAGAGTTTGTTTGCCCGATTGGAAACCCAAGAGTGATAGAACGATGGACAAGTTTGGTGGCGTGTGGCCTGGCCTGCGCTGTGTTGGCCCTACCCGGCCAGATGAGGGCGCAAGCCAAACTGGCGGCAGCGGAGCCGGTAACCTACGACAATCGCTACGAAGTGTACGGAGGCATCAATCTCCAAAACTTCCAGGCCGGACAAAATCTGCCGGAGCGCATGAATCTGGGCGGCATTGAGCTGAACGGAACGTACTGGCTGACCAGCAAGATCGGCGTAGCGGCCGACTTTCGCGGCGAGGCGGGAACCACGCCGGTGCTGGCCAATCCTTATACGACGCGGCCGCTGGTGGTGATGTACGAAGGAATGCTGGGCGCGCAGTATCGTGGGCCGAAGAGCCAGCGGGCCGCGATCAACTACCACGCATACTTTGGGGTGGGCGCGGGAGATTTTACCGAGACACCCATTCCGTCTGGAGAAAATATCGGCTTGTACACCAATCGGGTGAAGCCGATGGCGGCACTGGGTGGAAGCGTGGACTTCAATCGATCGAAGGCGTTAGCAATTCGGCTCTCCCCGGACCTGATCCTGGAGCACTTTGGGACTGAGACACGGGAGTTCTTTGCGATCTCGGGTGGTGTGATGTATCGATTCGGCCACCGCTAGTTGATAGTAGAAGAGAATCCGATCTGCTAAAGCTGTAGCCAATCTCCCAAGCGTGTATATACAGTAGCTGTATGGACGTGTATTCGACGCTAGATGGGCAGAGCTTTGTCTGGGATAGCGAAAAGGCGGCCAGCAATGCTTCGAACACGGAGTACGGTTCGAGCAGACACGAGAGATCTTTCTCGATCAACTCGCCTGCTACGAGGATGCCAGCCCACCGGAAGAGGCACGGCAGGCCTGCATTGGCCTCACGGCCGACTACCGACTCCTCTATGTCGTCCACGTAGTTCGGGAAGAGGATGTGCTCCGCCTCATCTCCGCGAGAGTTGCGGAACTGGCGGAAAGGAGACGCTATGAACATGACTGATCGTATTAAGCGAAACATGCAGGCCGAAAAGCCCATGACCCTAATCTCCCTCCGCCTTCCCGAGCATGTCATCGACGATCTGAAAGAGGTCGCCCCTTCGCTCGGCTTCGGCGGATACCAAGCACTCATCCGGGCCTACATCTCGAACGGACTCCGTAAGCACCTGGCCGAAAGGGAAGCGCGGCAGGCCAAGGAAAGTACCGTTGAAGAGTTAAGTCAAAGACTGATCGCTCATGGAGTGCCAGAGCAGATCATTCAAGAGGTAGTCGCAGAAATGAAATCCATCGGGTGAGTGCGTTTGCGTCATTAACGCCAAAAAAGATTTGGAAAGCGGATAAAACCTGTCTTTTGATTCAGTAGAAGGCGAACATTGACATTATCATGCCAGCTGATCAACCTAGCGAGTTACCTTCTAAACGTTTTGCGAGAGGAACTCAGGAGACACGGGATTCTCGTAGACAGAGCGGTCACGGGTCACGACGGTCAGACCGCTGGGTGAGACGAAGTAGTTCTTCCGGTCTTCGTTTTGGTCGTAGCCGATGACGGTGCCGTCTGGAATGTGGACGTCGCGATCGATGATGGCGTGCCGGATACGACAGTGGCGGCCGATGTTGACGTGCGAAAAGACAATGGTGGAGTCTACGTCCGCATAGGAGTTGACGCGTACATCGTGTGAGACCACGGAGTTGCGCACCACGGCTCCGGAGACGACGCAGCCGGCAGCCACAATGGAATTAATGGCCATACCGGTGCGTCCAGGCTCACCGAAGACGAACTTGGCGGGTGGATACTGATAGGCGCGGGTGCGCATCGGCCAGGATTTGTCGTAGAGGTTGAAGGTAGGGGTCACGCCGGCGACGTCCATGTTGGCTTCGTAGTAGGCGTCAAGCGTGCCGACATCGCGCCAGTAAAGCGCGTTTTGCTTGTTCTCGTCGACGAAGTTGAAGGCCATCATCTTGCAGCGGCCGAGCAGGCTGGGCAAGATGTTGTGGCCGAAGTCGTGCTTGGAATTGGGGTCTTCGGCGTCGCGGATAAGCTCAGGCAGCAGCACGTCCGTATTGAAGATGTAGATGCCCATCGAGGCATCGACCATATCGGCCAGGAAGGGCGAACGGGCCTTGGTCTGCTTGGGTTTTTCTTCAAAGCAGGTGACCTCGCCGTTACGGGCGACCTCGACGACGCCGAACTGCGAGACCTCATCCGGACGGATGGGCAGTGTGGCCAGCGTAACGTCGGCCCCGGTCTCGCAGTGCTGCGCGAGCATGCGGGCATAGTTCATCTTGTAAATGTGGTCGCCGGACAGGATGATGACGTACTTCGGCTCTTCGGATCCGATGGAGTAGATGTTCTGGTAGACGGCATCCGCGGTGCCCTGGTACCAGGACTTCGAGACGCGCTGCATGGGAGGCAGGATCTCGATAAACTCGCCCAATTCATTGGCGACGACCGGACCCCAGCCCTCGCGGATATGACGATTGAGCGAGAGAGCTTTGTATTGGGTCAGGATGTAGACGTGGCGCAGATCGGAGTTGATGCAGTTCGAAAGCGTGATATCGATGATGCGGTATTGGCCGGCAAAGGGAACCGCGGGTTTTGCGCGGTCACGGGTCAAAGGAAAGAGGCGTTCACCGGCTCCGCCAGCGAGCAGGACACCCAGCGTATCTCTCATGCGACACCCTCCGGCACACACTGTGCCTGCTTAGCTTAGAGCCTTTTAGGCGTACGTGGGATGCGGAAATGACGAAGAGCGTGGATGGAGGAAACGGAAGTGGGATCGCGGTAAACGTAAGTGGGAGAGCGAAGTACAACTTTTTCCCACAACCATGTAATTTTTACTTCCTTTATCCCTCTTTCGTGTTACTTTTACTTCAGCACTGAACTATTTACTCCCTTGGAGCTTATCTCATGCGTATGTCTGCCGTTCTTTCCCTTGCCCTGTTCTCTGCTTTCGGTATCTCTGCTCACGCTGACAATCTGGTTTCAAACCCGGACTTCTCCTACAATCCTGCGGCATACACCTTTCCTGGGTACGCCGTTTCTATTCCCGGCTGGCGCGAGAGCGGCAGCAGTGTGGGTGCGACCGGATTCAACCTGGGTGGCTTCTACAACAACGGCACCCTTCCGGCAGGAGATAGCACGGTGGGCTTCATCCAGACCTCAGGTGAGCTAAGCACGACTCTGCGTAACCTGGTCGTCGGTGAGACGTACGTACTCAGCTTTCTTGAGAACGCGCGGTCCGCGGATGGGGATGGCTGCTGCAATGCCAGTCCAACGGTAACGGTGTCGATCGATGGAACCACGGTCGTGGTGCCGACGGCGATCAGCGCGGTAGGAGGAAACGATCCTTTTACCACGGTCTCGGCGGACTTTGTGGCCACGCGACGCTTCGAAAACTTGACCTTTCGTGCGAATACCGGCGGAGCAGATGGCACGGCAATCTTCAGCGATGTGTCAGTCGCACCGACGCCGGAGCCGTCCAGTCTGGCACTGCTTGGAACCGGACTTTGCGCAACCGCGGGTGCGATTCGCCGACGTTTGAAGCGAGCCTAACGAAAAAGCGGCGACGGAGTGGAAAGCCTATCGCCTTCCACTTCGTCGCCCTTTCCATCTACTGAGTCTCTTCTTCTCCCTCGCTCAGCGTGATCCTCAGCGATTTGAGAAAAGAGACATCGTTATTGGTAAAGGTGCTTTCCCCTGGCTCGCCTGCAGTCAGCCGTAGCGGGGAGGTCTCTTCTTCGTCCTCTACTTCATTTAGGCCAATTGTCGCTTCCAGCATAAGAAGCACATCGAAGCCTTGTTCACGGATGTTTTTGACGACGCCAGCGATGTTCTCCGATTCAGAGACGGATTCGTGAATGGCTTCCCCAAGCTTCTGTATGAGGTTCTTCACCTTCTGATTCAATGACACCTCCGGCATCCCACTGCCTTTATTCTAAGCGATGGGAGCACCTCGGAACGATTGCCTCGCATCGGGTCTACCGCGGGGTGAAAAGCAAAGCATTGAGCCCGAAACGACCTTGCGGATGTATGCGAGCGGCTTCGCCATCCTTGTTGAGCCAAAGGATACGCTGCGACCCGTGTAGGGTGCAATGCACGGTTTGGGGGATAAGTTTACGCGACCGTATGATGATCGGCCCAGGCGGTTTGCAACGTCTTCGCCAAATCGTCTACGGACTTCGCATGCGCAGGGGTGATCTCAAGTGCACGCGAGCGTTTGATTAGAGAGTAGCCAAGAGCAAAGGAGACACCGGCCAGAAGAAAGATGAACTTTTTCATAGATAGACTTTCAGGTGAAGTAGGACCAGCCGTGTCTTAACATACACGCTTTCCGGTTCGAGAAACTGCAGGGATGGCCGTACGCATTAGACTTCAGGGATGGATCGCGTGCGGTTTGGTAGAGCGTTGGGGGCAGGAGCGCGAGAGGCGGCGCGTGCGCTGGTCAAGGCGGCGGACGCCGCAGCGGCTCCGAATCCGAACGCGTCCAGTCCGGTTCGTCCTGCAGCCGATCCGGCCCAACCGGCAACGCGTATGGCTCAGCCGGAGATCCATTCTCCGGGGAGATCAGAGGAAAACTCTGGGGCGCGGGCGGCGCGGCAGATCATACGCGCGCGAAGGTCGGCGGCGACCACGACCAGAGGTGTGCGTGAGGGGAGCTCACGTTTCGGTAAAGCCGTATGGGGCCCGTTCGTGAAGCTTTCAGGCGTTCTGTGGCTGGAGATGACAGGAGTGTTCTTCGGCCTGTTCGCGTTGACGGCGGGCGTAGGCGTCTGGAGGAGTCGAGGTGAGCTGCACGCGGGGGGTGCGGCGCAGCACCGGTTCTGGTTTGCGATAGCGATGCTGGCTCTGTTTGGCTACTTCTCGGTTTCGAGCTTTCTGCGAGCGCGGCGGCGCGGGCGCACGTAGCAGGATCGATCCAGAGTCCTTTCACGACGGCCCCAATTTGCGGCAGCTTGTAGACTAATCGCTCCATGAGTGAGACGCACAAGAAGGACAGCCGAGGCCCGAACGTTACGCCGACAATGCCGCCGCCGACACAGGCACAGACACAAACAAAAATACAGACGAGCTCCGGCATTCCGGTCGATTTGGTCTACGGTCCGGACGCCGTCGTGACGCAGGAGGAGATCGGACGGCCGGGTGAGTTCCCATACACACGCGGCATCCAGCCGACCATGTACCGTGGGCGGCTGTGGACGATGCGGCAGTACGCGGGCATGGGCGATGCCGAGGAATCCAACCGGCGCTACAAGTTTCTGCTGGCCAATGGTACCGCGGGGTTGAGCGTGGCATTCGACCTGCCGACGCAGATCGGCTACGACTCCGACCACCCGATGGCGTTGGGAGAGGTCGGCCGGGTGGGTGTCGCGATCGATTCGCTTGAGGACATGCAGCGGCTGTTTGAAGGCATTTCGCTGGACAAGATCTCTACCTCAATGACCATCAACGCGACGGCGTCGATCCTGCTGGCGCTCTATGTGGCGGCGGCGCGACGCTCGGGAGCGGAGGTGAAGCGGCTCACCGGCACGATCCAAAACGACATTCTGAAGGAGTACATCGCGCGTGGAACCTATATTTTTCCGGTGCCCCAGGCGATGCGGCTGGTGACGGACATCTTTGCGTGGGCGGGGAGGGAGATTCCGGAGTGGAACACGATCTCGATCTCCGGCTATCACATGCGCGAAGCCGGCTCGACCGCGGCGCAGGAGCTGGCGTTTACGTTGGCCGACGGCATGACGTATGTGCAGGCGGCGCTCCATGCGGGGCTGGCCGTGGATACCTTCGCGCCACGGCTCAGCTTCTTCTTCAACGCGCACAGCAACCTGTTTGAGGAGGTGGCGAAGTTCCGCGCGGCTCGACGCATGTGGGCGCATTTGATGCGAGACCACTTTGGGGCCAGCAATCCACGGTCGTGGATGTTGCGGTTTCACACGCAGACAGCGGGGAGCACGCTGACGGCGACCGAGCCCGAAAACAACATTGTGCGCACCACGCTGCAGGGACTCTCCGGTGTGCTGGGCGGCACGCAAAGCCTGCATACCAATGGCTTCGATGAGGCGCTGGGACTGCCGACCGAGGCTGCGGCGCGGCTTGCGCTGCGCACCCAGCAGGTGATCGCGCACGAGTCTGGAGTGGCGCAGACGGCGGATCCGCTGGCCGGCTCGTACTACGTGGAGGCGTTGACCGATCAGTTGCAGGCACGGGCGCAGACATACCTGGACACGATTGCAAGCTTTGACACAAGTGGGCGCGGCATGGGCATGATCCAGGCGATTGAACAGGGCTATGTGCAGCGGGAGATCCAGGCAGCGGCGTATGAGTATCAGCGCCAGGTGGAGGCAGGCGGGGCAGTCGTGGTGGGAGTCAATCGCTTTGTCAGCGAGGCAGCCGAGGCAAGCACGCCGGTCCAGCAGATCGACGAAGCACTGGAGCGGCGACAGGTGGAGCGAGTGCAGGCATTGCGTTTGCGCCGTGATCGCGAGCCGTGCGCTGCCGCATTGCGCAGCGTGGAAGACGCGGCGAGAACGAACGAAAACCTGATGCCGCACATTTTAGCCGCGGTGGAGGCGCAGGCTACGGTCGGCGAGGTGGCAGATGCGCTCAGGCGATGTTTTGGAGAGTATCGGGAACGAGTGGTGATCTAACGCAATTCGCTCTTGCGAGACAACTCTTTGCCCATGCCGTCATTCTGGCGAGGCCAGAATCCCCGTATTTTCTGATCTCTCCAATGAATCAAGTGGGCCTTTCCGCCTCCCGCGCCGCCCGCCACAGGAAGCTACCCAGCACCACCAGCAACCCGGTGAACGCCCCGTAGAGTAGCCGTGAGTGCCGCTGCATAAACGGCTTAACTTTCACCGGAGCAAGGTACGCCGGGTTGGCCATCTGCGGCCCAAGCCGCGCCACGGCCGCCACCTGCCCCGGTTGAAAGATACGCGAAAGATCGTAATTTGGCGGCTTGAGCCTGTCTGCGCCGAAGTAAAGCGCCATATACATGCCAGGAGCCAGAAAACAGAGCTTTCTTTGCCGCATCTCCAGCTGTACGGATTGAATGGCAAGCGGAGGCTCATCGCCGTTCTCGACTGCCACCCGGACCTTGGCCGCACTCTGCAGGTTCGAGGCGAGCAGCGCGGGAACGCTCAGCGAGCTCTCTTGAAGACGCTCACCAGCCTGCGCGATGTGCACTCGCGCAATCTCGCCGTCAAGCTCTTCGCGGGCCGGCTCCTCACGCCCATTGGCGTGTTCTGCCTGGGCTAGAATGCGTACCGGCCGGCTGAAGTTCGCCGTGTATCCCGGCGTAAGCAGAAAGCGGACGCGCTCGACCGGCACATGCGCCGGGAGCGCAAACTCAGCCACCGAGACACCCCCGTGCTCGACGATTGCGGACGTCTCCGCCACCGGCGTATACAGCGCCTGGGCCTCGCGGCTGGGAGGAACCAGCGCTCCTTCTACAAGCGTCGGCGAAGCTTCAAAACGGGCTTGTCCAGGCGCCGGCGCAAAGACAAGCTCCACGTGCAGGTAAGCAAACCTGGACTCCGGCAGCGCCAGCGCCGTGCTGCGGCCCAGCTTCTGCCCACTCAGATCGAAGAGCGTCGTAGTTCCCAGGGCTGTACCGTTCTCGTCGCTTGGACGGTTGAGCCCCGTCACCTTGGCCGTTGCGCGAAAGTTCTTGCCGCCTAGCTGCAGCACCAGCCCGCTGTAAGGCCGATCCGGCATCGCCAGATCGAAGCTTACAGTCTGCCTTTTCCCGCGGAGATGGAGCACCGCGGCCAGGTCGCTTGCCACGCCAGTCTCTGAGATGGTGAGCGCATAGGGGATCTCCTGCGTCCATCCATCCTGCACACCCAGCAGGCGCACATCGGCCAGCGCCGGTGCTGCGTCGGCATACAACGTGCCATTAAGTACCATGCAACTTTGTGTACCCGGCGCTACAACCGGCTCTACAACGTCACGCCGATACTGGAAATCCGCCCGCTCTAGACCGGACGTCGCAGAGTGCAGCAGCGCGGCGACCGCCAAGACTCCCACCCTCATCACTCGCATGTTGTACGGATATGTCCCCCGATTCCCACATAGCGTTCCGGCCTTTCCACCAAAATTTCACCAACCAAGCGGAGGGCAATACAACTTTCGTCTCTTTGACACCTACTCTATCGTGTCATCGACTCCCCCAACAGGCTCTTTCCCGCGCTCCCATGCCCTGTTACCTTTGTCGGGTGCGAGAGACATCCCCACCCGGTTTGCGACTGATGATCATCGATGATGACGCGCTTAGTCGCGAGGTCGTGGCCGTACTCGCGGCAGACTCCGGATTCTGCGTCGAATCGCACGAGTCGGGCGACTCGGCATTGTGCGCCCTTGCCACCTGCCAGGTGTGCCGCCCGGACGTCATCCTCGCCGACCTGCAGATGCCCGGACTGTGCGGAGAGCCGCTCGCCCGGGAGCTGCGCGCGGTATGTGACGACGACACCATGCTGCTCGCCATGAGCGGCACCTCGGTCCCGAGCGAGACGATCCGTTCCTTCAACGCCTTCGTACTCAAACCTTTCTCCATGAACGACCTCTGGTCTGCGCTGGACCATGCGCGTTCTTCGTCCAGGACGCTCGTCCCAAAAGACTCGACCAACGAGCTCTTGCCGGAGATTCTCAATTGGCAAACGTACGTCTCGCTTGCCGAGGTGATGCCCAGAGCTCAGCTGCAAGGCTTGTATGCTATGTGCCTCGACGATGCGGACGCACGCGTCGAAACGCTGCGCCAGGCCAGTCTCGCGCGGGATATCGAGACCTGGACGCGAGCCGCGCATTCGATCAAAGGCGGGTGCGGCATGGTTGGTGCGGCGGAACTGGCACGTATGGCCGCCGAGATGGAACAGAACGGACTTCCCGCTGTTGGCAACATTGCTCCTTTCGAAGCATTCCTAGCCGCGTCCAGGCGCCTCCGGCGTATTCTGGACGCACAAAACTGATTCCCCTGGTGACATTCATGAAAACTTTAGAGATCGCCGATCGCATCAAATCGCCGCTGAAACGTCCCTCCGCGATCCTCGCTCCGTCCATCCGCATCGTGGTCGCTGACGACCATCCTGTCGTGCGCTTCGGCGTCAAAAACATGCTGATGCATGAAGACGGCTTCGAGGTCGTCGGGGAAGCTGAAGACGGCGACGTGGCCATTCAGCAAGCGCTGGAGCTCGAACCCGATATCCTGCTGCTGGACCTGATGATGCCGCGGCTACCCGGCCTGGAAGCCATGCGCGCCATCATGACCAAGTCGCCGCGGGTCAAGATCATCCTGCTCACGAGCACCATAACCACGCAGCAGGTGATCGAGGCATTGCAGATTGGCGCGCGCGGCATCGTGCTTAAGGATGCCGTTGCAGGGGACCTTTCGCAGGCGCTGAGGGCCGTGTTGCAGGGCGATTACTGGATCGGTGGAGAGCGCGTCGCGAACCTGCTCAAGGCGCTCCACGAGCTGATGCAGAAGGCGGCCGCGGTTCCCGAGCGTAAGACCTACGGCCTGACGCCGCGCGAGCTTGAGGTGGTGCAGTGCATCGTCGAAGGCTGCAGCAACAAGGATATCGCCCGGCAGTTCACCATCTCCGAGGAAACCGTAAAGCGCCATCTCTCGAATATTTTCGATAAGACAGGAGTCTCAACGCGGCTTGAACTGGCCTTGTTCGCCATCGCTCATAAGCTGGTCAGCGCCGACGCGTAGAGCGGATTGCGGCTAGCTGTAGCG
>CALMVK010000145.1 GCA_937873145.1 uncultured Granulicella sp.
AGATACAGGTGGCGACGGCGTTGGCGGTGTCGTGGAAGCCGTTGACGAACTCGAAGCCGAGCGCGATGAAGAGGGCGACGCCGAGCAGGACGAAGGGGAAGATTCCGGCATTGTGGACAATCGAGAGATCGGTCGAGAGCGCGTGGGCGATGTAGATCAGGCCACAGACGAGCATGACGCCGAAGACAGCGGTGCCGATGGCTCCGGGGCTGGAGTTCTTGAGCTTCTCATCCAGCAGGGAGCCGCTTGGGGCGATTGCGGGGGTAGCCATCGATTCACCTTCTCTGTCGCAGACTTAAATTGATAGGGGCTTTGTTATCCAAGGTAAGCCGGCGGTTGCGGCGGAAGATGAACGGAAGGTAAAAATTGTCGATCCCACTTTGGTTGTAGGCGGTCTTCCCTTTGTTGCTTTAGTGTTTCAATGAAGTATGCTCGTTGCCCGGCGCCCTGGTCACTCTTCTAACTCCATTTTGTTCCCCGTTTGGTGGTCACGGTGGTGCCTATGGAGTCTTCTGGGAGTCAGCGGATGGGCTTTCGCCGCTGCGCAGACCGCGACGCCCCTGGCTTTGGTCAACCCACTGATCGGGACGGGAGCGGACGGACACACCTTCCCGGGCGCAACCGTTCCCTTCGGCATGGTGCAGCTATCGCCGGATACAGAGATCAAGTCCTTTCGGCAAAGCTACAAGTGGGCGGCTGGGTACCGGTATGAAGACCGGACGATTCTGGGCTTTAGCCAAACCCATTTTTCTGGAAGCGGACACTCGGACCTGGGCGACTTTCTGCTGCAGCCGATCTCCGGCGACGTGAGGCTGGAGCCGGGCGAGGCGGATACACCGAACTCGGGCTACCGGTCTCGCTTCTCCCATGACCATGAAAAAGCGTCTCCTGGCTTCTATGCGGTCGATCTGCTTGACTACGGGATTCATGCCGAGTTGACGGCAACGCCGCGAGTGGGCGTGCAGCGATATACCTTTCCGGCGAACAAGCCAGAGCATGTGCTGCTCGATATGCGGTCGTCGATCTACAACTATCCCGGCAAGGTGCTGTGGTCGCGATTGCGTTTGCGGAGCGATGGCACGGTGACAGGCATGCGGGAGACGCGCGGCTGGGCTCCCGGCCGGCAACTGTACTTTGCGATGCGGTTCTCGCAGCCAGTGGCCGTACACCATGTGTACGATCGCGAGCCGGCGGAAGCTCCTTACCGCGGCTTTCACAGCCCGGGAACAAGTCCAGAAGATACGCAGTCGATTGAAGGCCGGGGACTGATCGGCGTCTTCGATTTTGCGCCGACCGCTGAGCCGCTGGTGGTGAAGATGGCACTCTCTCCCGTCAGTGAGGAGGGAGCCATTCGCAACCTGGAGGCAGAGGTGCCGGGGTTTGATTTTGATGGTGTACGGCAAACGGCCGAGGCGACCTGGACCAAAGCACTTAGCGTCATGGAGATCCATGCCGATCCGGCCATGGAGCGAAACCTGTACACCGCGCTCTATCACTCGTTGATCGCCCCCAACCTGGAGATGGATGTGGATGGAAGCTATCGCGGACCGGATAACGCGGTGCACAAAGCACAGGGATTTACCTTTGTTTCGAACCTGTCCCTGTGGGATACCTACCGTGCCGAGCAACCCTGGATGACGCTGATCGAGCCAGCGGCGCGCACGTCCGATGTAGTGAACTCGATGTTGGCCTCCTGGCGCGAAAGCCCGTTCGGCATTCTGCCCATCTGGCAGGAACAGGGACTGGAGACCTGGTGCATGATCGGTTATCACGCCGTGCCGGAGATCGCGGATGCTTACATGAAAGGCATCGGCGGCTTCGATGCGAACGAAGCATTGCAGGCGATGGTGGCAAGCGCCACCTATGGTCCATTCGGCGGCTTGGATCAGTATATGAAGCTGGGTTACGTTCCGGTAGACACTGACAGTGAAGCGGCGTCGAAGACCGTGGAGTATGCCTTTGACGATTGGACGATCTCACGCATGGCGGCGAAGATGGGCCGGATGGACGTCGCGACCGTCTTCAAAAAACGTGCGGGCAACTGGCGCAATAACTTCAACACCAAGGACGGCTTCATTGAGCCGAGATTGGCAAATGGCGAGTACCGCACTCCGTTTGACCCGGCGCGGGCCGGTGCATCGAGCGGGTTTACAGAGGGAAACAGCTGGCAGTACAGCTGGTATCAGCCGCAGGATGTGGCTGGGGTGATCCAACTGCTTGGCGGGAAAGAAAAGCTGGCGGCTAAACTCGATGCGATGTTTGAGTCCAAGGTGGATCTGAAGCAGTATGCGGAGGTCGAGGACATCAGCGGCATGATTGGGCAGTATATTCACGGCAACGAGCCAAGCCACCATCTTGCGTACCTGTATGACTATGCGGGAGAAGCGTCGCAAACCGAGGCGCGGTTGACTCAGATTGTCGAATCGCAGTATCGGCCTACCCCGGATGGTCTGGTGGGCAACGACGATCTGGGCCAGATGTCCGCGTGGCTCTTGTTTACGTCCCTGGGCTTCTACCCGGTGGCGCCCGGCTCAAACGAGTACGTGATCGGACGGCCGTTTGTGCGGGAAGCGACCGTGCATCTTGGCAACGGCAAAACACTTCGCATCGTCGCCGACGAGATGGCTCCGAAGAATGATTTTGTACGCGCGGTGCGGCTGAACGGTGTGCCGCTCAACCGCACGTTTGTGACCCATGACGAGTTGATGGCCGGCGGTGAGCTGCGCTTCACGATGAGCACGCGCGCCAAGGCGACGTGGGCCAATGAAAGTTTTGCCCCGCCATACTCTCTCTCGACGGCTCCATAACGCGCCGTGGTTCGCGCACAAGCTTTTTACTTTCAGCAAGCGTTGTGAGGTTTAGCTTGGCGATGTACAGTAACGGGAGATGACTTTCTTTCGCTTTAGCCAAATGTTTTCGTATCGCTCCTGGCGCTTTACGCGCTCCATGGCGGCCTTGGCGAAGTAGACCCTCTCGGTGGCAAGCAACACCGGAAGTTCGAAACGAACCAGATTGAGCCGCTACCCTTGATGGGAGCGGCTTTTGTGCTTGTTAGCCTAAGAGAGTTGAGGAGTGCGGTATGGCGACGTTGGCGAATCCGGTGGAGATGGCGGCAGAGGTAAAGGGCCGCTTTGGCGCGTACGGCGGGCGGTATGTGCCGGAGACGCTGATGGCGGCGCTCGAGGAGCTGGAAGAGGCGTATGAGCGCGCGGATGCCGATCCTGCGTTCCATGCGGAGCTGGACGGCCTGCTGCACCACTACTGCGGACGGCCGACGGCGATGTACTTTGCCAAGCGGCTGACGGAGCAGCTCGGTGGAGCGCAGATATGGCTGAAGCGCGAGGACCTGCTGCACACAGGCGCGCACAAGATCAACAATGCGCTGGGGCAGGGATTGCTGGCGCGGCGGATGGGCAAGCAGAGGATTATCGCGGAGACGGGCGCGGGCCAGCATGGGGTGGCGACGGCAACGGTGTGCGCGCTGCTGGGGCTGGAGTGCGTGATCTACATGGGTGAGGAAGACATGCGCCGGCAGGAGCTGAACGTGTACCGCATGCGTCTGCTGGGGGCGGAGGTGCGTGAGGTGAGCGCGGGTTCGGCGACGCTGAAGGATGCGATCAACGAGGCGATGCGGGACTGGGTCACGAATGTGCGGACGACGTGCTACATCCTGGGCTCGGCGCTGGGCGCGCATCCGTATCCGACCATGGTGCGGAACTTCCATCGGGTGATTGGGCGCGAGGCGCGGGAGCAGATGCTGGAGCAGGCGGGCAGGCTGCCGGATGTGATTGTGGCATGCGTGGGTGGGGGGTCGAATGCGATTGGGGCGTTTTATGAGTTCCTTCCGGATGCTTCGGTGCGGCTGATTGGGGTGGAGGCAGGCGGGCGCGGATCGGGGCTGGGCGAGCATGCGGCGCGGTTTCAGAAGGTGGGCGGCGGGTTGCCGGGCGTGCTGCAGGGAACGTACTCGTATGTGTTACAAGATGAGGCCGGGCAGGTGAGTGGGACGCACTCGGTGAGCGCGGGGCTGGATTATGCGAGTGTGGGGCCGGAGCATGCGATGTTGCATGACTCGGGGAGGGCGGAGTACGTCTCGTGTTCGGATGAGGAGGCACTACAGGCGACCGTGGCGTTGAGCCGGACGGAGGGGATTGTGCCGGCGCTTGAGACGGCGCACGCGGTGGCGGAGGCGATGCGGATAGCGCCGGGCATGGGCAAAGACGAGATTGTGCTGGTGAATTTGTCTGGGCGCGGCGATAAGGATATGGGGATTTTGGCTCGGGAGTTACATCTTGGGGGCGCACCGGCGGAGAATAAAGGGACTTCGGCGCCGGAGGAGAGCCTCTAGTGCCAATCGTCTTCAAGAGCAAGCCGGGGCTGGTGGCTTATGTAACCGCCGGTGATCCGAATCTCGAGACGACGCGGGCGATTGCGTTGGCGGCGATCGACGCGGGTGCGGATGTAATCGAACTGGGAGTGCCCTTCAGCGATCCTTTGGCGGATGGACCGGTGATCCAGCGGGCGAGTGAGCGGGCGGTGGCGCGGGGGACGCGGCTGACGGATGTGCTGGCGCTGGCGAAGGAGCTGCGTGCGGCGCGGCCGGCGTGTGGGCTGGTGATCTTCAGCTACCTGAACCCGGTGGTTCGGATGGGCCTGGCAAAGTTTTGCGCGGCGGCGAAGGATGCGGGCGCGGATGGAGTTTTGCTGACAGACATGATTGTCGAAGAGGCGGCGGAGTACCTTGCGGCGATGGAGGCGAACGATCTGGCACCGATCTTTCTGGCTGCGCCGACGAGTCCGGAGAGGCGTTTGCAGGCGATTGGCAGGGCTTCAAAGGGGTTTGTGTATGCAATTTCGCGAGTTGGGATTACGGGCACGCAGGATACGATTGCCGGGGATGCGAAGGAACTTGTGGCTCGGCTGCGCGCGGTGACGGACCTGCCGGTGGCGGTCGGGTTTGGGATTTCGAATGCGACGCATGTGCGGGCGGTGGGTGAGTTTGCGGACGCGGCGATTGTGGGCAGCGCTCTGGTGGCGCTGATTGAGAAGACCTCTCCTGCGGATGCGCCGCGGGTGGTGGGCGAGTTTATTCAGGGGTTGCGAGCAGGTACTTCAGCATAGGCACGAGGGAGCTCTGGACGATGGAAATAGAAGATTGGCGGAAGCAGATCGACGCAATGGATGAGCAGATTGTGGAGCTTATCAGCAAACGTGCGCAGGCGGCTAAGCAGATAGGCCTGCTGAAGCGGGAGACGACGCTGCCGGTGTACGAACCGCAGCGGGAGCGCGACGTGTTTGAGCATGTGAAGCGGATCAACCCGGGGCCGCTTTCGAATGCCGAGATGATGGATGTGTATGAGCGCCTGATCGACGTGATGCGAACGCTGCAGCGCCGGGATATGTAACAGGTTTGGTTCGGCCCCGAAATTTATGTAACTCAGATTGAACTTATTCCAGGATACGAAAGACGGATGGGAAGACGAGCGTGGCGATGATCGTAGTGATGCAGGGAAGTTCGGCGGTAGAGGAAGTGCAGCTGGTCATTGAGCGGATGGTGGAGCTCGGATTCAACGTGCATCGGACGACGGGGGTGGACCAGGTGATCCTGGCCGGGGTGGGCAGCCCGAGTCACTTCGATGTGGCCGAGTTCAGCGTGTTGCCGGGGGTGCAGGAGGCGTACCGGATCTCGTCGCCGTACAAGCTGGCGGGGCGGAGCTTTCGTCCGGAGGGGACGCGCATTACGTTTCCAAACGGCGTGGTGGTGGGCGGCGAGCAGGTGACGATGATGGCGGGGCCCTGCTCGGTGGAGAGCCGGGAGCAAATCTTGATGAGTGCGAAGCTGGCGGCGAAGGCGGGATGCCAGTTTCTGCGCGGGGGCGCGTTCAAGCCGCGCAGCTCGCCGTACAGCTTCCAGGGTATGGGCCTCGAGGGCTTGAAGCTGCTGCGCGAGGTGACGGACGAGACGGGCCTGCTGGTGATCACGGAGGTGATGGAGATCTCGCAGATCGAGTTGATGCTGCCGTATATCGACTGCTTCCAGGTGGGCGCGCGCAACATGCAGAACTTCAATCTGCTGCGGGAGCTGGGCCATGTGCGCAAGCCGGTGCTGATGAAGCGTGGCATTGCGGCGACGATCGAGGAGGTACTGCTTTCGGCCGAGTACATCCTTTCGGGCGGCAACTATGACCTGATGTTGTGCGAGCGCGGCATTCGGACGTTTGAGACGTATACGCGCAATACGTACGATGTTTCGGCGATCCCGGTGCTGAAGAAGCTGACACATCTTCCGGTGTTTGGCGATCCGTCGCACGGGGTGGGCAAGCGGGAGTTTGTGCCACCGCTGGCGCTGGCGAGTGTGGCGGCGGGCGCGGATGGATTGCTGCTCGAGATGCACCCGAATCCGGAAAAGGCGATGAGCGATGGTGCGCAGAGCCTGTATCCGGAGCAGCTGGAGACGCTGGTGGCGCAGCTGCGATTGCTGGCTCCGGTGGTGGGGCGGACGGTGGCGTAAGCGAGAAAAAGCTCGTAATCGTCGCCGCGGACCAGTAAAATTGGAGGAAAGAGGTGCGAAATGATTGCTATTTCAGAGGACGAGAAACTTCTCAGACGTCGGGCAAATGAAAGTGTGTTTGGAACATTTGCCATGGAAGGTCTGACTCCTGATGAGCCAACGCGCGAAATCTTCCGAAAGTATGCGGAGGGTCTTCTAACCCTAGACCAGTTTTCAGAGGCAATGGATTGCCACGCCTACAGTTTAGTCGCAGCGTATACCAAGATGGCGGGCGCGGCTTAATCTCACGTGAGCTCGGGTTTCTCAGCTGATCCGCATTCTGAGCAAGGGTATGCCTGCCCGAGGAACAAGTTTAATCTCACCAGCTATCTCGAGTTAGAGCCGATCGAAAAAGCTTTTTCGTTAAAACGGGCCAGGCAATTAGAAGATCTCAGGGTTACGGGCAAATTCGACGTCGCACACCTAAAATCCATTCACAGACACCTGTTTCAGGACGTATTTCCGTGGGCGGGCGAGTTTCGACACGTCAATATTTCGAAGGGCAATTCAACGTTTGGTCCGGCGTTGCATCTTTCCGGAGCGCTTGCAGAGACGCTTGGGAAACTGGCAAATGAGGATGTTCTACGTGGCCTGGAACCACGGAAATTTGCCTCGCGAGCAGCTTTTTACCTTGGCGAGATCAATGCGATTCATCCGTTTCGCGAAGGCAATGGACGGACGCAGCGGGAGTTTCTCCGGCAGCTGGCTTTGGCCGCTGGGCATCCGCTCTCGTGGGCTGGGTTTACGCAGGAGGAGATGGTTGCCGCTTCGATTCAGAGTCATATGCGTGGCGATAACAGTCTGCTAGCCTCGCTCCTGGAGCGGGCGCTCGAGGCGGGGCGCGACCTATGATGCGGCGCGTGGTGATTGTGGGGACTGGCTTGATCGGGACTTCGATAGGGCTGGCGCTGCGGCGGGCGGAGTTTGCGGGCAAGATTACGGGAATCGACCAGAGCGCGGAGGAGGGCGCGGCGGCGATGCGGGTGGGCGCGGTCGACTATGCGGTGGTGAGCGAGTATGAGGCTGTGGCGGCTTGCGTCGAGGCCGATGTGATTGTGCTGGCGGTGCCGGTGCTGGGAATCCTGGACTGGATGCGGAGGCTTGCGCCGGTGCTGGGTCCGGGGCAGCTGGTAACGGACGCGGGGAGTACCAAGCGGACGATTGCGGAGTTTGCCGGGCCGCTGTTTGGCGGGGCGGGGCAGGCGCGGTTTCTTCCCGGGCATCCGATGGCGGGCAAGGAGTCTGGCGGCGCGGCGCGCGCGGAGGGCACGCTGTTTCATGGAGCGATGTGGCTGTTTACGCCGACGCAGGAGCAGGGCGAGCTGGAGCGTGTGTGGCGCGGCTGGGTGGAGCGGTTTGGCGCGCGCGCGATGGACCTGGACCCGGCGCGGCATGACCGGATTTGTGCGTCGGTAAGCCACCTGCCGCAGATGGTTTCAACGGCGATGAGTGCGATGTTTGCGGATTTGTTTGCGGAGGCTCCGGAGTTGGCCGGGGATTTTGAGGCGATCGGTGGGCGGGCTTTCCGGGAGATGACGCGGCTGGGGGCGAGTCCGTATAGCATGTGGCGGGATGTGGCGTTTACCAATACGGAGCCGCTGGCGGGGGCGTTGCTGGCGCTTGAGCAGCGGCTGGCGCATCTGCGCGAGAACCTGAAGACGCCGGAGCTGCGGGAGGAGTTTCGGAAGGCAAATGCGTTTCGGAGCCGGGGTTAGCGGTGTGGCTTACCACTCGGCTTAGCTGATTTGGAACCATGGAGAGAACGAGCAACGACAAGTACAGACGCAGATTCCCTTCGGGAATGACAACAAAAAGCTGGGCAGCTCTATCTCCATCGCTAAGCTGGTCTGGTTCCCTGAAATAGGGAGCGGGATGGCAGCCCTTATGGGTGGAGCGCGGGAGTCTGGGCGCGGAGCCAGGCGAGCAGGCCGGCGGGGTCGTCGGTGATGATGGCGTCGACCTGTGCGTCGGCCATGCGCTTCCAATCGGCGGGCGTGTTGACGGTGTAAGGGGCGACTTGCACGTTCAGCGCGTGGGCAGACTGGACCTCGGCCGGGGTGACGAGGCTTTGGTCGGGGCTAAGGATGTCGGCTCCGGTGATCTTGGCGATGTGGGCGAAGCTCTTGTCGGGATCGGTGATGCCCATCATGCCGTCATAGCGGGCGGCGCCGAAGAGTGCGGAGAGGCGGATGCTGGGGTCAAGCGCACGCATGGCGTGCAGAGTGCGAAAGTCAAAACTCTGCAGGATGACGCGGGACTGAAGATGGCGGCGCGCGACGGCGTCGTCGATCATCTTGACGAAGACCTCGGGCGAGGGGGTGAAGTCCGGGTGGTTGGGGAAGATCTTGGTTTCGACGTTGAACTGGAAGGTACCCTGCGGGGCGAGGTCAAGGACTTCGTCGAAGGTGGGAATGGAGGTGTGGGGGACGGCTTGCTGGTGCGGGAAGGCGGCGAGCGGATGCAGGCCGCAGTCATACTGCCGGAGTTGGGCGAGGGTGAGCGAGTGGATGGTGGTTCCGGGAGGTAGCGGCGGGCCGTCGCAGCGGCGCTCGTTGAGCAGGGCGGCGGCCATGCGAGGATCGTCCGACGCAGGCTGGGTGAGGTAGGGCGAGTGCGAGACGACGAGGACGTTGTCTTTGGTGACGGCCAGGTCGAGCTCGAGGACGTCGGCGCCGACCGAGATGCCGTACTTGAAGGAGGGGATCGAATTTTCGGGGCGCATGGCGCGGCCACCGCGGTGCGCGTGTACGAGGATGATGTGCTCCATCGGGGAAGGCTGGGCCGGAGTCTGAGCGCGGCTAGGCAAGGCCGCAAGGAGCAAAGCAAAAGCTAATTTCCGCATGTTGCAAGCTTGGGACGTACCGATGAATCCAAGGTAAATCGGCGCGATTTCAGGCGGCTGAGGCTTGCCCGGGAGGCCACATCGGCAATGCTTCCAGGGCGGGCTTGGCGAAGAAGTATCCCTGCATCCGGTAGATATTCAGGTCGCAGAGCACCTGCATCTCCTGCTCCTGCTCGATGCCCTCGGCGATGATGATGATGTCGAGTTCCGCACAAATCTGCACAATCGAACGCACGATGGAGCGGCTGGCGGGGCGCTCGTGGAGGCTTTGGATGAGGGCGCGATCTATCTTGATGATGTCCGGTTGGAAGACGGAGAGCAGACTGAGTCCTGAGTGGCCTGCGCCGAAGTCGTCGATGGCGACGCGGAGACCGTGCTTTCGATATTCGATCATGATGTTACGCAAGTGCTCCTGGCTATGGACTTTTTCGACCTCGGTGACCTCGAAGATAAGCCGGTTGAGGGGAAGGCCGGCCAGGCTGGCGGCGGCGAAGGTGCGGCGCAGGCAATGGGCGGGCTGATAGACAGCGTTGGGGGAGATGTTGATGCTGAGGTCTGCACCGGTGGCGACGATGCCGAGCCGGGCGGAAGTCTCGATCGCCTTTTCGCGGCAGCGCTGGTCGAAGGCATAGTGATTATGGTGCAAGGTTTTTTCGAGTATGTCGTTGAGAGATTCACCGTTCGGTCCTCGTGCCAAGGCTTCATAGGCGAAGGTCCGTTTGGCCTGCACGTCGACGATAGGCTGAAAGGCCATCGAGAATTCGAAGGCAGGGCCAACGTTGCAGAGGGTGCATGTCTCCCCTTCGTGGGAAACAAACGTTGTTTCCGTCTCGGATGAATCGACGGGATGGAGGATAGCGAGTGGATTGTCCTCTGGCTCAGCGAGCGAGTGTCTGGGCTTGTTCATGGTCGGAAGCCTTCTCTCTCCGTACTAAGTCGGCGTCGTCATCGTAGCAATAAACGAAGAGTCAAGCTCGCCTGGTTTGCGGCATGCGACTGGCTGCGGTGCTGTCGAGATTATCAACCCGATAACGCAGTTCTTTTACTTCTGGATGTTCAATGCGCAACTAATTCTTTCTGCACGGGCCTGGCGCCTTGGTGGGATGCACATGCGAAGAGCAGCGGCGTGAGGCAGACGACGACCACGGCGAGAACGGCGTTTGCGAGGGCGCATCATTACAATAGAAAAGACAGCGGGCGTGCCCCTGCTGACGTCTGTTGGACAGGAATAGAAGTGATGAAGCTGCGTCCTGTGGTGCTCGTGCTGCTGCTGCTTTCGGCGTTTTATTACGTGACCACGCGCGGCACGGCGACGGGAAGGATGTTCCCTTCCCTGCACGAGATCTCCGCCGATGACCCCAGGACGAGGCTCGCAGAGCTGACTGGGCCGATGGGTCATTTTCAGCTCAAGGAGGCGGCGGCAGCTCCGGCGTTCGATACCGAAGAGCAGCAGAATATCGCGGTGTATCGGAAAGCGATCAACTCGGTGGTGAACATCACCTCGACGGCAGTGGCGTTCGACTTTTTCAACCGGCCAGTGCCGCAGCAAGGGCAGGGTTCGGGATTTGTGCTGGATAAGCAGGGGCACATCCTGACGAACAACCACGTGATCGACAATGCACAGCGCGTGGAAGTGACGCTGGCGGACAAGCACAAGTACAAGGCGACGGTGGTGGGCGTGGACAAGCAGCACGACCTGGCGCTCTTGCAAATTACCGCTCCGGACCTGGTGCCGGCGACGCTTTCGGAGTCGAACGGGCTGGTGGTGGGGCAGCGGGTGTATGCGATCGGCAACCCGTTTGGGCTGAGCGGGACGATGACGCGGGGGATCATCTCCGCGATCCGGTCGATTGGGGTACAGAGCGGCTCGCCGATCGAAGATGCGATCCAGACGGACGCGGCGGTGAATCCGGGCAACTCAGGCGGACCGCTCTTGAACTCGCGCGGTGAGGTGATCGGGATCACGACGCTGATTGCGAGCGCGGGCGCGGACCAGTCGGCGGGCATCGGGTTTGCGATTCCAATCAATACGGCGAAGGCGGTTCTCGATGATTTTGCCAAGTATGGCCGGGTGCGGCGGCCGTCGCTGGATGTGGTGACGCTGCCGATTGGACCGGACATTGCGGAACAGATTGGGTTGCCAGCGGACTACGGCATCTTGATCGAGCGCGTGCTTCCGGGCGGCGCGGCGGACAAGGCGGGGTTGCACGGAGGCAACCAGCGGCTCTACCAGGGGAACACGCCGGTGATGCTGGGCGGGGACCTGATCGTGGCGGTGGATGGACAGCCGATCCAATCGGCGCAGGATTTAGGAGCCGCGCTGACGGCGCATCGGGCGGGCGAGACGGTGACAGTGACGGTTTTTCGCGGGCAGCGCCGGATGACGGTCAAGGTGGTGCTGGGCGATGCGAAGGATGCGATCTCGCTGCCGGCGCAGACCACGTAAGCGAAACGGGAAAGAGGCGTAGGACATGAGCATTCCAGACTTCGAACGAGCCGAGTATCGCGAGCCGCAGACGATTGAAGGAGAAGCTTCCGGTCAGGGCTACTCGCGTGTACGCGGCGGCGGAGCGGGAGCCTTTCCGTTGGCGCTGCTGTTTGGTGTGGCGGCGGCGCTGGTAGGCAGTGTGGGCTACGCGTTGATTGGGTTTTCGGGGTTCATGGTCAGCATCGTAGCCATCGGCGTGGGCTGGCTAGTGGCGCGGGCGATGATGACGGCCTCGGGCGGCGTGGGCGGGCAGGCGTACCAGGTAGCGGCAGTGGTGCTGACGTACTTTGCGGTGACGCTGGGCGAGTTGCTGGATCTGCTGCACTACAGCGGGATTCCGATGACGGCGGTCTTGCGTATACCGGCTGCGCTGCTGGTGCGGCAGCTGGTGGCCGGGCCGTTCCTGGCGTTGCACAATCCGCTAAATGGCGGATTGGGGCTGCTGATCCTGTTTTTTGGCTTGCGCACGGCGTGGCGGATGGCGGCGGGAAGTCCGGGATTCGGGCAGAGTGGAAGGGCGCGGCGGGTCAATCCTTTCGGGCTTCACTAAGCCATGCTGGGGACGCAAGCCGGGAGAAGCGGCTTGCACAGTTTGTGGCGCGGATAGCGTCTAATAAACAGTATGAATTCCGTGGTTGGTCAGGTTCTTGAGGCGCCTACGCAGCCGGCGGCGCCCGCACCGATTTTTAGTTGTCCGCAGTGCAGCCACTATCTGCCGGAAGGTACGCTGGCGTGTCCGGATTGCCAGGCAATCGTGTACTCGGAACATCTGCGTCAGTTGGCAATGGCGGCGACATCGCTCGAGGGCGAACAGCATTGGACGGAGGCGCGCGAGCGCTGGCGTGAGGCTCTGGCGTGGCTACCCACCGGGACCAAGCAGACGGAGGCGGTCGAGCAGAGGATTGCGCTGATCGACCAGAAGCTGGGCCGGAGCGAGGAGACGCGGGCGAAGTGGACGCGGCGGCTGGGTCCTTTGGCCCCGGTCGTGTTCTTTCTGGCCAAGCTGAAGACGTTCTTTTTTCTCCTGTTCAAGGCCAAGTTCCTGCTCAGCTTTCTGGGCTTCTTTGCGATCTACTGGGCGTTGTTTGGGTGGAAGTTTGGACTGGGCTTTACCTTGGCCATCCTGATCCACGAGATGGGCCACTACACGGCTGCGCGGCTGCGTGGGTTGAAGGTGGACCTTCCGGTGTTCCTGCCGGGGCTGGGCGCATACGTGCGCTGGTACTCGATGGGGATTTCGCTCGAGGACCTGTCGAGCATTGCGCTGGCCGGCCCGTTCTTTGGGCTGCTGGTTTCTGTGGTGTGCGGGGCGCTGGCATGGACGAGTCCGGCGGGTTCGACGCATGATCTGTTCAGCGCGCTCGCGCATGTGTCGGCGTGGCTGAACGTGCTGAACCTGATCCCGGTGTTTGGCTTGGATGGGGCGCAGGCGACGTATGCGCTGGACCGGACGCAGCGTTGGCTGGTGCTGGCGACGTCGCTTATCTTCTTCGGGCTGCTGCAGGAGTATGTGTTCTGCTTTGTGGCGCTCGGCATGGGCTGGCGGCTTTGGCAGGGCGGGTACGCGGAGAAGCCGAGCACACGGACGCTGGTGAAGTTTGTCCTGCTGCTGTTTACGCTGGGGCTGGTGTCGTACCTGTTTCCGGATACGACGCGTGGAGGGCGGTTTTAGAGCAAGCGGAGCTGTGCAGCAACGATGGAAGAACAAATACGGAGATTCTGGCTTCGCCAGAATGACGGCTTTAGGAACAGCTACATAGCAACACGGAACTTGCGCTAGCGTTTTAGGAAGCGGCGTCCGGTGACTTGGTAATCGCCGGAGAGGACGCGAGCGATGGCTTCGGGGTAGGCTTTGTGTTCTTCGGCGAGGATGCGGGCGGCGAGGGTGTCCGGGGTGTCGTCGTCTTCGACCGGGACTGCGCGCTCAAGGACGATAACACCGTGGTCAAGCTGCTCGTCGACGAAGTGGACGGTGCAGCCGGTAATTTTGGCGCCGTACTCAAGCGCTTGCTGCTGGGCGTCAAGGCCGGGAAAGCTGGGCAGCAGGCTGGGGTGGATGTTGAGGATGCGCTGCGGGAAGGCGGCGATGAAGGCGGGCGAGAGCAGGCGCAGGTAGCCCGCCAGGCAGACGAGATCTACGGCGTACTCCTGCAATTTGGCGACGAAGGCGAGATCGCGCTGCTCCGGGGTGCGGCCAGCGATGGGGATGTGGAAGGCGGGCAGGCCGAGTGCGCGGGCGGCGGTGAGGCCGGGAGCGTCAGCCTTGTTTGAAAGCACGACGGCGATCTCGGCATCTGCGATCTGGCCGGAGCGGAGGGCCTGGTGGATGGCGAGAAAGTTCGAGCCACGGCCGGAGAGGAGAATGCCAAGACGCTTCAAAGCGGGAATCCTCCTGGTCAGAGCTGGGTAGAACCGAGTAGAGCCTCGCTCTATGCTAAGCCAAATACAGTATGTTTACGGCTGGAGTAAGGTAAGATTGCCTTACTGATCAACAAGGAGGATCTTGTGGCCGCTCTGACTGTAACTACACGAGGACAGGTGACCTTTCGTAAGGAGGTGCTCCAGCACCTCGGAATCGAACCTGGAGGCAAAATCGAAGTGGATCTTCTGCCGGATGGACGGGCCTCTCTGAGAGCGGAACGTCCTCAAGGAACGATCGCCGGATTCATCGGCTTGCTTGCTGGAAGGACAAGTAAAGTAGCTACGCTCGAGGAGCTTGAGGACGCTGCGGCTCAAGGTTGGGCAGGCCTGGGGTGAGGATTACCGCCGATACGAATGTTCTCCTTCGCAGTGTGGTGAGAGACGACGTCGTGCAAGCCGAGGCAGCCGACCGGGCACTCCAGGAGGCTTCCTCCATTGCGGTCTCCCTGCCTTGTCTTTGTGAGTTCGTGTGGGTGTTACGACAGGTGTATGGCTTCTCACCATACGACATCGCTTCCGCGGTTCAGGCTTTGCTCAACACCGGCAACGTGGTGCTCAACCGAGCGGCCGTCGAAGCCGGGTTGGCCTGTTTACGCGCGGGAGGCGACTTCGCCGATGGTGCGATCGCGTACGAGGGCAGGTGGCTTGGATGCGAGACCTTCGTCTCGTTCGATCGGAAGGCAGTCGCGCAGGTTACCGCTCAGGGCTACTCCGCTCAACTTCTCGCTTGAGAAGAGACAAGAGGATGAGAGGATAGACGCATGAAACTCGCGTTGCCTGCACGTCTTTTCAAGGCGTATCTCTTTGATTGCGATGGCACGATTGCCGATTCGATGCCGCTGCACTATGTGGCGTGGAGCCGGGCGCTGGGGGAGTGGAACTGCGTCTTTCCGGAGGAGCTGTTTTATCTCTGGGGAGGCAAGCCGATCGTCGAAATTATCACGACGCTGAACCGCGAGCAGGGGCTGGCAATGCCGGTGGCCGTCGTGGCCGAGCGCAAGGAGGAGTATTACTACGAGCTGCTGCCGCAGTTGACGGCCGTGCCGGAGGTGGTGGAGCACATCGAGGCGAGCTTCGGGAAGATTCCGTTTGCGGTGGTCTCGGGCAGTACGCGGGAGTCGGTGGTGGCTTCGCTTGAGGTGCTGGGGCTACTGGACCGGTTTGAGACGCTGGTATGCGCGGGGGATTATGGCCGCAGCAAGCCGGATCCGGAGCCGTTTCTGACGGCGGCGGAGCGGCTGGGAGTGGACCCGGCGGACTGCCTGGTGTTTGAGGATACGGAGATGGGGATCGATTCGGCGCGGGCGGCCGGCATGGGGTGGGTGAAGGTTGCTTCGCCGCTGGAACGCATGGAGCAAAACATGGCTAAAACGCATCGTTCGTAGGAGGCATTGTTTCGTCGCGGTCCAGTAGAAAGGCGGCGGCACCCGCTTCGTCTAGCTTGATGAAGATCTCTGCCATGGAGGGGCGCAGCGCTTTCTTCGACGCGCTGAGGACGCCGCCTTCAAGGTCACTTTGGGAATCAACTTCATCGATCACATTTCACCTCCACCGAGGGATACCTTTGCCTTTACATGGATCGATCCAAGTCGATCCATGTGAGTGATAGCTCGTTCACACATGGAACCGGAGTAAGGTACCGGTGGTGTCAGGAGTCCAAAAGAGAACAAATACGGAGA